>CALYAR010000102.1 GCA_944393585.1 uncultured Clostridia bacterium
CGTAATCGGAGCTTTTTTCTTCCTGCTCGTTTTGTTTGCAGCACTGACATCGTCCATTTCTTTAATGGAAACCGTTGTATCCATTGTTCGGGACAAGCTGCATTGGAAACGCATACCGGCCGTTCTGGCGGTAACCGCATTGGTCTTATTGGTGGGGATTCCTTCCTGCCTTGGGTATGGCCCGTGGGCGGCGGTAGAATTACTGGGCATGAAATTCCTGGATTTCTTTGATTTCCTCTCCAATTCCGTACTCATGCCGATCGTCGCTTTCCTCACCTGCATCATGATCGGCCATGTGGTAGGAACGAAGGTTGTGTCCGATGAAGTCGAGCTGTCCGGCAAATTTAAACGAAAAAAATTATTTGAAGTTATGATCCGCTGGGTTGCCCCGCTCCTTCTGCTGGTCATTTTGATCGGTGAAATTTTGAAGGTAACTGGAATTTATGCCATCTGAGAAAAGCGTGAAACGCTTTCTGTGGAGAAGCGGCGATTTCGATCATTAAAAAACTTTCTATTTTCTATAAGCAAAATGGCCTGTTTTATCACAGGCCATTTTTATATGGATTAATGGAAACAAACAAAATTAACCCTCAATTTCAGGTTGCCGCACGATACGCGGATCGGTAAAGATGTCGGTATCATCCGAACTTCTGGTGCTGAATTCCGATACAACCGCTCCCTCAGCCCCGCCCTGGAACCAGTGAAGCGTATTGGGGTAAATGGTGTACTGCTCGCCCGGATGCAGTACGATTTCGCAAAATGCGGTATAATAAGCCTCATCTCCCTGCGGCGGCTGGGCCTTGGGATTTAAGGTGCGTTCCCCTTCTACATAAAGATAGACCTCGCCGGCCCGGCAACGAAAGGTTTCTTCCTTGCCGGGCTGGCCGCCTTGTGCCGGATGGCGGTGTTCCGGACAGGTCTGATGCGGAAAGAGTACCATCTCTTTGGCACAAACGCGCTCCGTGTTAATATAAGTGACCAGCTGCAGTCCCGTCCGTTTGAGATCATGAAGGCCGAAATCAGCAATTTCAATCTGAGCGCGTTCGCTTTCTGTCAAAACAATGCCCGCTTTGTCATAATACGCAGCAGCTTCTGCGCGGATTTTTTCACATTCCTGTTGTGTCATCAGAATACCTCCTAATTTGTTTTTGTAATCACATGCCAATGACATGAAATAATACAATTTCAAAAGTGCGTAAATTCTTTAAATCAGCATTTTCCCTTTGCAGCTTTTCTCTCCGCAAAAACCGTATCCTCTTTTATTATACCAACAGGCTTCCCTTCGAAGGAGCTGGTTTTGTATCGGGATAATACACAAGGGTATAGGAGGAGGTAAATTCGCCGGCGGATAAGGTCAAGGTCATCGAATCGGCGCTGACATCCGGCAGGATCGTCCGCACCGTCGGCCCCTGCAAATTTTCCCCTGCTTTGATTTCCGGATAACGCCAATCGAGCAGGAAGATGGTTTCTTCCCCGATCTGAAGCGAAGCCGTTACCGTGCCCTCCGGCAGAGGGCTCATAGAATCATGGAGCATCCAAAGCTCTGCCTCAAAAAGCTGCCCGGCGTGATAGGAAAACCGGAAAATCCTGGCGCTGGCCAACGTCATTCGAAGCGAGTCCCGGACGGCATAATATGCCTTTTTCGGCCGGCAGGGATAATTCAAAAGGCTGTTGTTGGCGATGGTTGTCCAGGGCTCATTGTAGCACCAGTTAATTGCCATGGAACAATGCGGCTTTTTCCGCCGCGCCTCTTCATAAATACATTTGTAGCCTTCACTCTGCATCCACTGGCTTTTTTCCACCATTTCAGCCAGCGATTCCATCTTGCCGAAGTATTTTTCCAGGGTGTGGATGGAACACCAGGTATCGCCCGGAAGCCATGCGTCAAACGCGTGATGGGCATAGGTAGTTTCATTCGGAACCATGGGGAAGAGCTGATCTTCCGGCATTGCCGCCAGCAGCAGATCCAGATCCGACAGGGATGGGACTCCAAATTCGGTATATGCCGTAAAATCGGACTGGATCATGGCTTCGTAGACTTCCTGTCCGTTTGGATAGACGAACAAATAGCAGCCGTGCGCCATCCCCATCAGGGGTGAAGTATTGATATACGGACGTTTTTTGTCCAGCTCATAGCAGAGCTTATTCAAAAGACGCAGGGCGTAAGACTGCTCGGTCATCTTGGACCAGCTGTTAAACAACTCGTTTCCGCCGCACCAGAAGGCCAGGCATGCGTGTCCGCGCAGACGCCGGATGATAGCCGACGCTTCGCTTTCCAAAACCTTGAGATAGGCGTCCGTTCCCACATAATTGTTGCAGGCAAGAGGAAATTCCTGCCAAACCAATATGCCGTATTCATCACAGAGGTCAAAGAAGCAGTCTTTATCAATGAAAGCGCCGCCCCAGCAGCGAAAGATGTTCATATTCGCCTCTTTTGCCAGCTTCACTTGCGGAAGATAAGTATCGTACGTGACTGTCCCGGGAAAGATTTCCGGATTGACAAAGTTAGTCCCTTTGGCAAAAATGCGAACGCCGTTTAATGAAATGGTAATGGGAGGCGTGCTCCTGGTTTTGGGAAAGACGTTCGGCCGCCGCCAGGCGCCTTCATTCATCACCAGCTCTATGGTGCGAAAACCGGTCTGTCCCTGTTTCTGCGCTGTAATTTCCCCGTCTTTTTTTACCGTGAGGCTCCAGCGGTAGAGCGTAGGCTCTCCATATCCATTGCACCACCATAATTGAGGATTTTCCAGCGTAAAGCTTTCCTTTTGTCCTACACCCTGGAACAGGATTTCGCCGTCCGGAGAAAAAAAGCTCCAATGCGCCTCTCCTTCCCCATCCAGTTCAGCGTCCAGACAAACTGACACAGAAGAAAAATCCGGTGCAAGATCGTAGCTTACCTCCGCAGAACGAATGGCACAGGGCGTTATTTCCAGATAAGTATCATCCCATATACCCAGTGAAATTAAGCGCGGATGCCAGTCCCATCCATAGCAGACCGGGCTTTTACAGCTCTGCGCCGCTTCTTCGCGCGTATCGGGATGAACGCAGGCTGTCTTAGGCGCCGGATAGATAAGAATCTTCAGCTCGCCGCCCTCCTGCAGGGCTTCGGTAATATCCAGCCTGACAGGGCGGAACATCCCTTCCTGATGAAAAAGGAAGCGCCCGTTCATATGGATTTCGAACTCATAGTCAATGCCGGCACTCACAAAATAGACGCGGCACCCTTCCGTGACATCGACGGAATTGAGATCTGCCTGATAAACCCAATACACGTCTTCCATCCATTTATATTCCTTGAAGTTCAAATTGTAGTGATAATCGCCCATTCCTTCCGCCTTTGCCCAGTCCAGCTGAACGGCGCCGGGGACCTGGGCGGGAACCATTTTTTGCGGAGTAAGATCCTTATCAGGGGTAAAGCCAACGCTCCAGCAGAGTTCCTGCTTACTCATAATTGCATCCCTCTCTCCAATGAATTCTTTTGAAATGGATTTTCCTTTTAAATGATAAATCAGTTTTACCATTGTATTTATGGTAGCATAAATCGCAGTAACACGCAAGATTTCAAGATATTTTTATGACCGGGAATCTAAGGTTTCGCGTATTGTATGGATCATGGGAGTGTGGTATAATGATAGCCGTGATTTTATGAAAAAGACGGCGGTTTGCAAAAGGAAACCAGGATTTTTTGCTGAAAAATCGAACATATCTCAAAATAATAGCCTCACGGGCTGAAACAGCGCTTTTTATCCTGATTTCAGAAAGTATCGGGTTATTGCAGCAAAAAATTTTATATAAATTGATTGGAAAATAAATGGGAGGAGTAATATGAAACTATTGATTGCATCCGGAAACCACGGAAAAATCCGCGAGTTTGCCGAAATATTGTCCCAATACGGGATTGAGGTGTGCGGAGCCGCAGAAGCGGGAATTTCAATGGAGGTAGAAGAAGACGGGACAACGTTTTTTGAAAATGCTTATAAAAAAGCGCATACCATTGCACAGCTGTCTCATACGCCTGTGCTCGCAGACGATTCTGGGCTTTGCGTATATGCGCTCTGCGGAGAGCCGGGCGTGTATTCCGCCCGCTACAGCGGAGAAGGAGCCACCGACGAGAAAAACAATGCGCTTCTTCTGGAAAAAATGAAGGATATCCCACAACAGGAACGCGGCGGGAAGTTTGTCTGTTCCATTGTGGTCTGTTTTCCCGACGGCAGCTTTGAGCAGGGATACGGTGAAACTTACGGCCGGATTTTAACCGAAGAAGCGGGACAGGGCGGATTTGGCTATGATCCCTTATTTTATTCTGATGATTTGAACCAATCGTTCGGCGAGGCGGCGCAGGAAGAAAAGAACCGGGTAAGCCACCGTGCGCGGGCGATCATGGAAATCATACCAAAAATCTGCGCGCGGCTTGCTGTTTCAGATCAAAAGTGAGGAGTAGGAAAAGATGGATTTTACAACTTTACTGTTTCTTGCGCTTGGCTTGTCAATGGACGCATGCGCGGTTTCCATTTCCAACGGCTTAAGCTTCCGAAACTATGGAAAAAAAGAGGCTTTTCTCACTTCCCTGGCTTTTGGCTTTTTCCAGGCGCTTATGCCGGTTATTGGTTTTTTTGCCGGACAGCTGTTTGCCGGAGCCATCCAGGCAGTTGACCACTGGGTCGCTTTAATCCTTTTAGGATACATAGGCGGCAAAATGATATTTGAGGCGGTTCGGGAGCTGCGCCATCCGCAAAACTGTGACGTCAACCGGACTTTGTCGCCCCGCATGGTACTCATGCAGGCGGTAGCAACCAGCATTGACGCCCTGGCCGTAGGAATCAGTCTTTCGCTGATGAAGGTGAATATCGCATTTGCCGCTTCCTCCATCGGAATCATAACCTTCCTTTGCTGTATTCTGGGCTCCCTGCTCGGGAAAAAATTCGGCTCTATGCTGAAGGAAAAAGCCGAAATTGCCGGAGGACTGATCCTGGTTGTCATCGGAATCAAGATTTTTGTAGAGCATATTTTTGGACTGTAATAGAAAAGCAGAAGTCCATGTGCCTGATCTCCGTGCCAAAACCGTTCAGGCGGGGCTGATTTGAAATGGGGCTTGCAATATCATTGCATAATGGAACGGCACAGGCTCTGGTGAAATTGTCCATCGGAACCTGTGCCGTTTCGTTTTGCGCTAAAAAACATTAGCCCCTTGTGCTTTCCTTGAAAAATGCGCTCTCAGCGGCTTCAAATATACCGCAAATCTATGGTCTGTATTCCGAATATTTTCTCTGCTACGCTTTCCGGTATTCAGCGAAGAAAAATAAAGGCAGGTCGCTGTTTTTATTTTTCCCATCGTATGAGACGGGTTCCGCAGTGTGCTGCAATACCAATCCGTTTTGAGCCGCAAGATTTAAATAATAGGACAGCGAACGATGGAAATGTTCCGTTTCTCCCCAAAATTGGTTCGAAAATTGATAAGGTTTAATATATTTTTCTATTACCTTCGCATATCGATAGCCATTCGTGTCCTTCAGCCAATGGCAATCATAAAATGCAGGATGAACGATCGAATAATAAAATATGCCTCCTGTCTTAAGTACCCTTTTACATTCCGAAAAAACAAAGTCAATGTTTTCAACATCCATTAACACCTGATTCGAAAATACAAGGTCAAATTGATTGTCGCCGAAGGGGAAAGGCATTGTGATATCCACAACAGAAAATTCTGTCAGAGGATACCGTTTTCGGGCTATCTCAATCATTTTTTCCGATCCATCAATTCCAATCGCTTCTGCCCCTATGCTCCTGAAATAATTTGTGTAGTACCCATAACCGCACCCAAGGTCTAATAGCTTTTCACCATTCAAATGCTCAAATCTGGTTTTCACTACTTTTTTATTGCCCTGCGCATATTCTGAGCATTCCTGATCTTCCATATATTTTAAGGCAGCATGATTCCATTGGTTTATGATATCTTTCATTTTTCTGTCTCCCAAAATAAAACAACTCTGTTTCCCTTGCTATTGCCCTTATGTGTGTCTGGAAAAGGATAAATTATGTGAAATCATCCGGCAGAGAGAAATTGCTTTGCAAAAATCTTTTCAATTTCATACGCAAGGCTCGATTCCTGTTGTATCCTGATTTTCAATTCAGCCGGTTCATTTATATATAGTTTAACAGATCAAGCGGCGTTTCGATTTGCCTGAATGTTTCTTTTCTTCCTGAGGGCTGTGAAGTACCCTCTTTTAAGTACCAAACCGCTTGCACCGTATTCATTCCCAGTTCTCTGGCGGCTTCCAGCTCGCCGCCCGCTCCATCACCTACATAGAAACATTCTCCGCTGCTTACCGATAACTGCTTCATACATCTGATATAAATCTCAGGATCTGGTTTTTTTACTCCCTGTTCATACGATAAGCATACTGCATCAAAATAAGGAAATAAGATGCTGTTTCGAATCACAATTGCCTCTTCTGAAAAACAATTGCTGATTAAACCTATCTTGATCCTCTTCTCCTTTAAACGGGATAACAACGGAACGATTTCCGGGTGCAAATGATGAAAGCATTCTTCTTTTACTGCCACCCGTTTTTGAACAATCATTTCCATTCGTTCCTTAGAATAGCACTGATTCATTTTTAAAATTTCTTCCAGCGCCTCTTCAAAGGTCATTTTACCTGTAGTCCGGTCGTTGTCAGTAGTTTTCCAGTCTTCTCGAAATTTATCCGGCGGGATCTTGGCATCGATTGCTATCTGTGATCCAAAATATGGGGAACATGCAAAGAGAGTAACCAGTGTTTCGTACATATCAAAAATGACTGCTTTTATCATAAATACCTCCTGCTCTGTTTTTCCGCACCTTCAATGGCTCGCTGCAAATAAAATTTCTACAGGTAATTATCGGGAAAAAGCTTTGACTGCCCGGCACATGGCAATTAAATTTTCCGGCGGAACGTCCATCTGAACGTTATGGGAAGGCGCCGCAACAAAACCGCCGTTTTCGCCCATGATGGTCAAAACCCTTTCTACCTCCTGTTCAACCTCCGATACACTTCCATGACTGAGCAGGTTTTGCTCATCAATCGCACCCCAGAAGACCAGACGGTCTCCGAATTCAGCTTTTAAGCGGTCAGGTTCCATTTCAAACGCGCCGGGCTGAACAGGATTTAAAATATCGATTCCCGTAGCAAGCAGCTCCGGGAGCAGGCGATACACCGACCCGCAGGTGTGATGGAAAAAATAAGCCTTTGTCATGCTTTTGGTCAGCTCGATACGCCGCTTCATCCAAGGCGCTACCTGCTCACGGAAACAGGCCGGAGAGATGAGCGGACCGGACTGCGATCCAAAATCGTCGCCGCTTGTCGTGACATGGATATAGGCGCCCAGCTTGGAATAATACGTTTCAATTACAGCTTTTTGATATTCATAGACCTTTTGATAGAAAAGCTCAACAAATTCAGGTTCCGCCGCCATGCGATACAAAAAATCGTCGTATCCGCACATCCAGCACCCCAGCTCCATCACGCCGTAAACCGGGTGACCGGCTACTACCACATAGTCAGAATCATACCACAGCGTTTTGGCCTCCCGGGCGAGTTCTTCAAATACTTGAGGGGGAATTTCGGATACTTTGGGAAAAGGAAAGCGTTTCAAATCTTCTATCGTCGCATCTTTGAGCGGAGAATCCGTGATATCATAGTAAAGACCCGTCCAGGTGCGTGTCACGCCCCAGCTGTCGGTATACCAGTTCGGACCGCTCCTGCACAGGCTGTTTTGCGGATGCAGCACGTCGCCGACACAGCGAAAGTCCGTATCCAGCGTGCGTAAAATGGCTTCTTTGGCCGTGGCCGGATCTGATTTGGGCAGCCCAAGCGCCTGCGCAAGCCGTTCATAGTATTGGGGATCTGCCACAGCCGTCAGACAGGTACCCGCAAAATCAAGCGGCACTTGTTTAACAGGTTGATGCCGCATGGTTTGATCAAAGCATTCGCGTCTGTTCATGATTCAATCCCTCCTGATTCATTTGTTGTCACCATTATAATTTGCTTTCAAGCCGCGGTCAATGACGGGAATGAACTTCATTTGTAAGATAATTCAAAATGAAATACGCAAAGCCGTCATTTTCTGCGGCTTTGCGTATTTTTCCTGTGGTATTCCGGAATGGATTTTATACGAAATAGAGAAGCCTGGTATAGTTGGGAAACGGCCAATATTCTTCAGCTGTGATTGCTTCCAGTTCATCCGCATCCCTGCGCAGATCCTCCATATCCGCTAAAATGCTTCCCTCATAAAACTTGGCCCGCCGGACAGGATCATCTATGAGCGGGGCCTGCTTCAAATCCTCTTTTAAGCCAAGGAGCTTTTGATATAGAGAATCGCTGAGAGCGGACAGTTTCGAAACGGTTTCCGTTTCATAACGGCAGGCAAAAGCAGGAGAAATCTCTCTCTTTTGCAGAAGCGTTTCAGACAGGTTTTGAATATAGCGGCTCACTGCCGGGAGGATCTCGCGCTCTGCCATATCAATGGCAGTAAGGGCCTCTATGTTTAGCGTCTTGCAGTAATTTTCCGACAAAATCTCATAGCGCGATTTTAGTTCGGCAGCCGTAAAGATATGATGCTTGGTAAAGAGCTCGATATTTTTGGGAGCGATGTAATACGCAAGCGCGTCGGCAGTGGATTTCAGATTGAGAAGCCCGCGGCGTTTTGCCTCTTCTGCCCACTCCGAAGAGTAGTTGTTCCCATTAAAGATAATCCGTTTGTGTTCTTTGATGGTGGTCCGAATCAGTTTTGCCAAATCCAGCTCAAAATTCTCGGATTGTTCCAATTGATCGGCAAACTGGGACAGCTCTTCCGCCACAATGGTATTTAAGATAATATTCGGCCCCGAAATGGATGCCGCGGAACCCACCATACGAAATTCAAATTTATTGCCGGTAAAGGCAAAAGGCGAAGTTCGGTTGCGGTCTGTCGTATCTTTGGGAAAACGAGGCAGGATATGAACGCCGACCTTCATCTCTTCCTGATCCTTCCGGCTGTATATCTCCTCCCGCTCAATGGATTCTAAGATAGCCGTGAGCTCATCGCCCAAAAACATTGAAACAATGGCCGGCGGGGCTTCGTTAGCGCCGAGACGGTGGTCGTTGGAGGCACTGGCAACCGAGACGCGCAGCAAATCCTGATATTCATCCACCGCCTTGATAACGGCCGCCAAAAAAAGCAGAAACTGCGCGTTTTCCTGAGGAGAATCTCCCGGCTCGAGCAGATTGACGCCTGTATTGGTGGAGATGGACCAGTTATTGTGCTTCCCGCTTCCATTTACCCCATCGAATGGTTTTTCGTGCAGCAGACAGGCCAAATTGTGGTGTGCGGCTACTTTTTTCATAATTTCCATTGTAAGCTGGTTATGGTCAGTTGCCAGATTCGTATCGGTATAGATGGGAGCCAGCTCATGCTGAGCAGGTGCAACTTCGTTGTGCTCTGTCTTCGCAAATACGCCCAGTTTCCACAGCTCTTCGTCCAGTTCTTTCATAAAAGCGGAAACCCGCGGCTTTAAAACGCCAAAATAGTGGTCTTCCATTTCCTGCCCTTTCGGAGGTTTTGCCCCAAACAGGGTCCTGCCGCATAAGACCAAATCCTTTCGCCGGAGGAAGAGATCGCGGTCGATCAAAAAATATTCCTGTTCCGGCCCGACTGTAGCCGTGACACGCGTGACATCCTGATTGCCGAACAGGCGAAGAATACGCAGCGCCTGCTTGTTAATCACTTCCATCGAACGAAGCAGGGGCGTCTTTTTATCCAGCGCTTCTCCGCTGTAGGAACAAAAGACCGTGGGGATGCACAGAGTATGGTCTTTAATAAAGGCGTACGAGGAAGGATCCCAGGCGGTATAGCCGCGCGCTTCAAAGGTCGCGCGCAGGCCGCCGGACGGAAAACTGGAGGCGTCGGGCTCCCCCTTCACAAGTTCTTTCCCCCCAAATTCCATAATGACTCCGCCGTTGCCGTCCGGCGAGATGAAGCTGTCGTGTTTTTCCGCAGTGATACCGGTCATGGGCTGAAACCAGTGCGTAAAATGGGTGGCGCCTTTTTCGACAGCCCAATCTTTCATTGCATTGGCTACTGTAGCGGCGATTGACTTATCCAGATGCTTGCCCAGCTCCATAGTCCGCTTCAGCGCCTGGTACGTATCTTTGGGCAGGCGTTCCTTCATGACGTGATCGTCAAATACCATGCTGCTGAAAATTTCTGGAATCCGGTTTGGCGATTCTTGTGTATGTTTGACTACGTTCAACTCACTTGTCTCCTTTCTTGCGTGGGCGGCCTTTGTTACAGCAAAGTAATGCCCGCCTTTTCACAGGCGGTTTTGGTTGCTTCATCCCAGATGGATACCTGCACTTCGCCAATGTGAGCTTTCCCCAGCAGGAGCATACACAGACGGGATTGACCGATTCCGCCGCCAATGGTCAAAGGAAGGGTACCGTCCAGCACCATCTTATGAAAGGGAAAAGCCCTGCGGTAATCGCAGCCTGCTTCCGTGAGCTGCCGGTCCATTGCCTCACAGTCTACCCGGATTCCCATGCTGGAAACCTCAAATGCGCAGCCTAACAGCTCGTTCCAAAACACGATATCTCCATTCAGATTCCAATCGTCGTAATCCGGAGCACGTCCGTCGTGTTTTATCCCTGACTTGAGTTTGCCTCCAATCTGCATAATGAAGGCAGTTTTGTGGTCACGGACATAAAGGTTTTCTCTTTCTTTGGGGGTTTGATCCGGATACAGATCCTCCAGCTGCTGTGTGGTAATAAAGCTGATTTCCCGTGACGGCGCATCCGGAATGGAAGGATATTGAGCTTTCAGCATTTCGGCCGTATTGCAGATGGCGTCTACAATCTTCTGAACTGTTTGTTTCAGATAAACAAAATCGCGCCGGCCTTCCGGTATGATCGCTTCCCAGTCCCATTGGTCTACATAGATGGAATGGAGGTTATCCATTTCTTCATCCCGGCGGATGGCATTCATATCGGTACAGAGGCCGGAGCCCGGCTGAAAGCCATAACGGTAAAGGGCATAGCGTTTCCATTTTGCCAGTGAATGGACAACCTGTGCTATGGTTCCGGTTTCTTTGATATCGAAGGAAACGGCCCGTTCCACATTGTTCAAATCATCATTGAGGCCGCTGTCCTGCTCAACGAAAAGCGGAGCGGAAACGCGGGTTAAGTTGAGCGCGTTTTCTAAATTTTGAATGAAATTTACTTTGATCTGGTCAATGGCCTTTTGTGTCTGTGCAAGACTCAGGCCGCCAAAAGACGTATAACCTGCTGGAATTGTGATTTTACTCATGCGAATTCAACCCTTTCCTCATTTATGTTCTCACAGCAAAGGCGAATAAAACTCTTCTACTCGTATTCATATGATTTCATAGGACTCACGATTGTATTACAATGAAAAATTTCTGCATGTTCTCGTTTGGCTATTTTGATTGCAAACGCACCCAAGTGCGCCAAGCATCAAAAATATACATTGGGATCCCTTCCGCTGATACATACAAATTCTGCCTTTTTAATTACCGAGCGAAGCTGACGAGCAAACGACGCGGAGTAATAAAAAAAAGACACTGCAGGTAAAAACCTGCAGCGCCTTTGCTGTTCTTTAACCTGATTATATCGCTTCATTTTTCTTTTGTCAATACTGACCTGCAAGGAATCTTGACTAAAATTTCAAGTGAAAACCGGAAGATGGATTGTATGTTTTCAATCAAACGCTCCCTATGGGAAATAGGTAATCGGTCAGAATGTTTTTCCACCCTAATTGTTTTCACCCGGTTTCAAAATATACTTGTAAGAAGGGCGGATGCAATGGTACAATAATTGCAGGAATATATCCAGCGCTGTTTTTGCGGAAAAATAAGCAGGGAAGCCAAAATCAAAAGGAAGGAAATCAAATATGATGGATACCAATTCTGAACTGATCAAATTTGTAGAAGAAAACGACATCGGATTTATACGGCTGGCATTTTGCGATGTTTTTGGAACACAGAAAAATATTTCAATCATGCCCAGCGAACTGCCGCGCGCCTTAAAGCGCGGAATCTCATTCGACGCGTCCGCAGTCGGCGGATTTGCCGGAGTGGAGCGTTCTGATTTGTTCCTGGTTCCGGACTGTTCTACGGTTTCAATCCTCCCCTGGCGGCCTTCCAGCGGACGCGTAATGCGGTTATTCTGCAGCGTCAACCAACCCGATGGGAGCCCCTGCGCGGAAGACGGACGGGCAATTCTGCGCCAGGCGGTCGAGCGCGCGGCACGAATGGGATATGTATGCAAAGTTGGGCCGGAATGCGAGTTTTACCTGTTTCAAACCGATGAAAACGAATCTCCTACCCTGATCCCGATGGATCAGGGCGGTTACTGCGATATTGCGCCGCTGGACCGGGGCGAAAACGTCCGGAGGGAAATCTGCCTTACCTTAAACGAAATGGGAATTGCGCCGGAGTGCTCGCACCACGAGCAGGGGCCGGGACAAAATGAAGTGGATTTCCGTTACTCCGATGCCTTAACGGCGGCCGACAATCTGATTACCTTTAAGTCTGTAGTCAAATCCATTGCCCTGCAGAACGGTTTTTTTGCCTCTTTTCTTCCCAAGCCTCTTTTAGACCAGAGCGGAAATGGGATGCACATTAACCTTTCGCTGTCGAAAGCGGGGAAGAATCTGTTTCAGACGGGAGGAGATCAGCACTCGCCGGAAGCAGAGAGCTTTCTGCAGGGAATTTTAGACGTTATTTATGAGATCACGGCCTTCTTGAATCCTTTGACCAATTCCTATGCGCGTTTGGGAGCGTATGAGGCGCCGCAGTATATTACCTGGTCGCACCAAAACCGTTCACAGCTGATCCGCATCCCGGCATCCGGCGGCGAGTACAGCCGGATGGAGCTTCGCTCACCGGATCCCGCCTGCAATCCCTATCTGGTTTTTGCACTTTTGCTGCATGCCGGATTGAACGGCATTGAACGAAAACGGCCGCTGGTACCCGCGTGCAACCTCAACTTGTATGAAGAAGAAGCCTATGTCCAAAGCAACGGAATAACCGCGCTGCCGGTCAATCTGGAAGAAGCTGTAATTGCGGCGGAACAAAGCTCTTTTGTACGGCAGGTGCTTCCCGAGAGCCTGCTTACCCGCTATTTTCAAAAAAAGCGGGATGAAATCGCGGCGCATCAAAATTCTGGAAATCCCCACCAGTTCGATCTGGATACGTATTTTCGGATGATATAGGAGGAGAGGAAGGAGAGACTGGTGGTGCTATGGAAAGAATACTGATCGTTTCAAGCAGCCAAAAAGCGGCTTCGGCATTTTCATCCTTTTTTATTTCCCAATCGTTTCAAAAGCCGGTCTGCGCCAAAAGCGGCGGAGAAGCCAGACGGCTGCTTGTGGACAATAAATTTGCGCTTGTATTGATTGTAACTCCTCTCTCGGATGAATTTGGAAATGATTTTGCCAAGGCCGCAGCACAGACAACAGCCGGTGTAATTTTGGTCGTCCGGACGGACATGACGGAAGCATTTACTGAAAAGACGCGCAAAGACGGTGTGCTGGTGCTTCCGTCTGCAGTCAGCCGTTCTTTGCTCCTGGGAGCAGTCAATGCCATGCTGACGGTTTACCATCGTCTGGAAGCAGTTGTTCCGCAGAAGGAAAAGCTCCAAAACAAAATTCAGGAAATCCGGATGGTCGACCGGGCGAAATGCCTCCTGATTCAGTATTCCGGAATCAACGAACAGCAGGCCCACCGCCAAATTGAAAAAGAAGCGATGGACCGCAGAATCACCCGCGGACAGGTTGCGCGGGAGATTATAAATGCCTTTGAGGATCCGGATGATTTGGAGTAGAGTATAAAGTACATGGAATCAAAACGGAGAAAGAAGCTATGTTCATTGCAGACAATATCATATCACAAAAACTGGACAATGTGTTTTTTATTGTTGGGAGTTCCTGCGCTGGAAAAACGACAGCAGCTTCGGAACTCAAAAGAAAATATGGTTTTTACTGCTATAGCAGTGACGCCATGCGCACCAACTGCTTCAAATTGGCGAATTATGCAAATCAGCCTGCCCTCTCCAGATATGTCCCGGATTATGAAGCTTTAACTGTGGCGGAAGCACTGGAGTGGGAGAAAAATATTATCCGGGAGATGACCCCGATGATGATTGCAGATTTGATCGAGTTGAGCGGAAAATATCAGACACTATAGTATTTGAAGGCGACATTGATACAGAAAGTCTTTTTCCCTTAATAAAATCCAATAAAGCCGTCTGCCTGTTAACTGGAAGAAAGCAAATTGTGCAGGATTTTTTCAAGCGTCCAGATCATGCTTTCATTCTTGAGAACATAGAGAAGAATGCCGCTCTCTCGGAAAGAGAAAAGCAACGGCGGATTTCCAAATGGAAAGAAATCATCTCCGGTGGTCAAAGGATGACTGATCCGGACTTGGAAATTCCAGACAACATATTGGAATATGGAATTAAATACTATATTCGCACAGAAGACAGTACGGTCAATGATATGATGAATATAATTGAAGAACACTTTGGATTGCCGGGTAGCAAAATTTAAAAAATAAGTATTCCCAAACAGGCGGTGGATGACGCGCCTATTTGGGAATTTTTACTCCTATGCTTCAACAATTTTTCTGCTGGATATCAATAATAGTAATAAGAATAACCAGAGCCCATGCTTCCCAGAATAAGCAGAAAACTGATTACAATATATCCAATCGTAACAGCCAGGAAAATAGACGACAGTACAATTCCCGCAATGGACATTCCGCGGTTTTGGGAGTTGCGGCCCAAAATTCCCATCACCAGCCCAATGATCGTTGCAGGCAAACCCAAAAAGGGAAAGAGCCACAAAAAGACAGAGCAAAGCCCCAGCACCAATGAAGCAATCGCACAGCCTGAACGTTCCCTGCGGGGCTGAGCATAAAAATAGGGGTTTGCCGGCGGTGCGTAATAGGGATTGGCCGGCGGAGCCTGGGGATTTAAGGGGTTTTGATAGGGGGGAGCTTGATTAGGCTGCGATGCACTGTCTTGAGTAATGGCGTCAATTTCGCTCGCAGCTTCCTTCGCCTTGGCCCGATAGAACTCTTCCTGCTCTGCAGAAGACGATTCAGCAGTCGCAACGGGGGTTGCAGAAACTGGCTTGGCCTCCTGTTCATCAAAATGGTGCGGCCATGATTCGGCGGAAGAAGTGCTGTTGGTATCTTTTAAGATAACAACTTTTTCAATGCGTTTGCCGCAGTCGGGACAAAATCTTGCCTGATCCGAAACTTCCGTTCCGCAATATTTACAAAACACGTACATTCCTCCCTCTGTTTTCCTTAACACTTGGAATCAGCATGTATTAAACGCGCATTTTACTTTCTGAAACCATATGTTTCAAAAAAGCTTAACGGCGCATTTTGTTACCATCACTGTATCATAAAAAGAGATAAAAATCAACAAAATATTTCTTTCTGCAGCTAAGTCTGATATGGATAATCGAAAATAAAGATAAAGATTGAACTAAACTGCGTCAGCGAGCCCCGCAGGTCCTGCGAGGACGGTTAGGCAGCGTCATCTGTGGAGAGCGGGTATGAGTATGCCAGTGAGCACAGGTATTTAGATCTATTTTTGCAGCTGCAAAAACGCTTACGATAAAAAAGCCAGGACATCTTGTCCTGGCTTTTCATCAACTGTTATTTTTTTATTTTGGGTTTTCCCAGAATGGACATAATATATCCGAAAAAGATTGCTGCGGCAACCCCGCCGGCCGTTGCGGCAAGTCCTCCGGTAAAGATTCCCAAAAATCCGTCGGAAGCGACCGCTTCCCTAACGCCTTTGGCAAGGGAATATCCAAATCCCGAAAGCGGGATGGTTGCGCCGGCTCCTGCAAACTTCACCAGCGGCTCATAAAGGCCCAGCAGGGTAAGCAGCGCCCCGCTGCAAACATAGATGACGACAATGCGTGCCGGGGTTAATCTCGTCTTGTCAATTAAAATCTGTCCGACTGCACAGATTGCGCCGCCGACCAAAAAAGCTTTTAAATACATCCAGATCATGCCAGACTCCTTTCTATGCTTACTGCATGGGCAATGGACGGGATCGACTCTCCCTGCGTCAGAGAACCTGGGTTCATCAGAGCGCCGGTCCCAACAAAAAGCACTTTGTTGAGTTCTCCTTTTTTCAGCTTGTCCATGATATAAGCGCAGAACACAACCGCCGAACAGCCGCAGCCGCTGGCGCCCGCATGGACGTCCTGTTCTTTTTGGTAAAAGACCATATTTCCGCAGTCGGCGTAGTGCTCGGCGAGCTCTATGCCATCTTTGTGAAACATATCGCGTACAATTTCCGAACCGATTTGAGCGAGGTCGCCGGTTAAAATAAGATCATAATAATCCGGCGCAATGTTGTGATCGGCCAGGTGATTGTTGATCGTGTCGTAGGCCGCCGGGGCCATTGCGGCTCCCATGTTGTTTGCATCCGTAATGCCCATGTCCACAATCCGTCCGACAGTGACTCCGGTGATATATGGCCCTTCGCCGCTCGCCGCCAGAATCGCACAGCCGGAACCGGTTACAGTCCATTGTGCTGTGGGCGGCCGCTGTCCCCCGTATTCCAGAGGATAGCGGTATTGCTTTTCCGCGCCGCAGAAGTGGCTTGACGTAATGCAGGCGGCATGGTCAGCATATCCGCCGTCAACGATCATAGCGCCCAGCGTCATGCTTTCCGCCATGGTGGAGCAGGCGCCGTAAAGTCCCAGAAACGGCCGGGAGGTCTCGCGCATTCCATAATGGGAGCCCGCGCACTGGTTTAACAGGTCCCCTGCAAAAATGTAGTCTAAGTCGTTGAGCGAAATGCCGCCCTTGGAAACTGCTGTCATCAGCGTTTCTTTCTGCATTTTGCTTTCCGCCTTTTCCCAGGAATCCTCTCCGTAGCGTTCATCCCTTAACGTCTGATCATAATAAGATCCAAGCCGCCCCTCTGCCTCTTTGGTGCCCGCAATGGCCGCAGTCGATAAAATCGTCGGGGGATTTTGAAATTTTATACTAAAATTGCCGATTCGTTTTTGAGCCAAGGCTTTGTTTCCTCCTTCTTTCTGCACAAAATGGTTGGCAGAATCATAGTAATACGGTATAGATACAATTTTTGCAGTTTAGCTAGAAATATACCTGCTACTTCATAAAAAGCATAATTCAATAAAAAATGCTATAGCAGCTGTTTTTTCTTTTCAAAGCATAGAATTATTTGGGGAAAACGATGGGATAATATCATTTGGAAATATGTCTGCGTCTAAAGCAGATTGTACAATATTGACTCAAATCAGGAATAGATGGTATAATATAGCAGTATTATCATTTTAAAATCAGCCGCATGACACTCTTTAGAATGATATTTGTATTCTAAATTCGGTTTTGTGAAGGAATGAAAGCGGATGACTGATGTTTGAAAAAGAATAAAAGAATTGTTTGACCATACAAAATTGACCGGAAAAGAAGCAATGTTGTATATGGAAAGGTATCAACAAATGCTTGTTTTTATAGGAAGAATCCATCGTGAAAGGAGCCCAGCAGAATGACAGATCAAATCAAAAAAGTGTTGCCGCAGTTTCAGCTTCCAGAAGAATTCCAGAAAATTACTTTGTTCAATAATGGGCATATTAACAAGACATATAAAGTAACTTATGAAAAAGATGGGAAAGATCAATCCTATATTGTGCAGGGAATTAACTCCTATGTATTTAAAAATCCAGAAGACGTTATGGATAATATTGCGGAAATCACTCAGTTTATGAAGCAAAAACTGGAGGCATGCGGCGGCGACAGCGAGCGGGGCGTGCTCAACTTTTTAAAAACGGACAGCGGGAAAAATTATTATCAGGATGAAAACGGCGAGTATTGGCGGGTGTACCGGTTTGTCGACCATTCCAAAACGTATGATGTGATCACCGACACGCGGATTTTATACAACAGCGGGAAAGCGTTCGGCGATTTCCAGCAAATGCTGTCCGATTTTCCCATGGAGAAGTTAAAGGAGACCATCCCGGGCTTTCATGATACGCCGGAGCGTCTGAAATATTTTGACGCTATGGTAAAAAAGGACCCTCTGGGAAGGGCAAAGGATGCACAGCAGGAGATTGCCTTTATCCAATCGCATGCCGAAATGGCTGAGCGGCTGATTCGTATGCAGCGGACGGGCGAGCTGCCTTTGCGCGTAACGCACAACGATACCAAATTCAACAACGTCTTAATTGACACGGATACGGACGAGGCGATTTGCGTCATTGACCTGGACACGGTCATGCCGGGGCTTTGCGCCTATGATTTCGGAGACGCCGTCCGCTTTGCGGCCAGTTCCGCGGCGGAAGATGAGGTGGATCTTTCCAAAGTGTATCTGGATATGGATTATTATGAGGCCTTTACCAAAGGATATATGGAATCGGCCGGAAAACATCTGACGCAGAACGAAATTGAGACGATGGCTTTGGGAGCGCTTACCATCACCTTGGAGCTTGCGTCCCGGTTTTTAGCCGACCATATTGACGGGGATCATTATTTCCACATCCACCACGAAAATCACAATTTGGAGCGGGCGAAAAATCAGCTCAAGCTGGTAGCGGATATGGAAGCCAAATACCCGCTCATGTGTGAGATCGTAAAAAAATACGCATAGAAGAATCAGTGCCTTGGCACTGATTTTTTGTTGATTTGCGGCGGCAAAATGTACAAATTGAAAAATAGAGCTTAAAATAGTCGGATTTTATGATATAATAAACTGGAATTCATTGTGAGAGAATACGAAGCGTTTTTAACTATTTGGAACAAAGAGAACATTTCGATGAAATATTCGATGAAATAGAGGTAGTTAGATATGAAAAGACAAATTCGAGTCGGATCGGTGCAGATCGGAGGCGGCGCTCCGGTTTCTATCCAGTCCATGACCAATACCGATACACGGGATGTTGAGGCTACCTGTGCGCAGATTCATGCGCTGGAAGCCGCTGGCTGCGAAATTGTGCGGCTGGGAATCCCCGATGAAGCCGCGGCTCTGGCGGTCAAGGAAATCAAGAAGCGGACGGCGGTCCCGTTGGTGGCGGATATTCACTTCAGCTACCGTCTGGCGCTGATATGTCTGGAAGGCGGGATTGATAAGATCCGGATCAATCCGGGCAATATCGGCTCCATTGAAAAAGTGCGCTATGTCGCAGACGCGGCAAAGGAAAGAAACGTACCGATCCGAATTGGCGTTAACGGCGGCTCTTTACAGAAGGATATTTTAGCAAAATATGGCGCGCCCTGTGCGGAGGCACTGGTCGAAAGCGCTCTGGCACATGCGTCTTTGCTGGAACAATGCGGATTTTACGACATCGCTTTGTCGCTCAAATCCTCCAGCGTGCCGGAGATGATCCGCGCCTATGAGCTGGCGGACAAGGCCTGCGGCTATCCGCTGCACCTTGGCGTGACAGAGACCGGAACCTATCATATGGGTCTGGTGAAGTCGGCGATTGGCATCGGATCGCTGCTTTCACACGGGATCGGCGATACGATCCGCGTTTCTTTGACCGACGATCCGGTAGAAGAAGTCTATGCCGCACGCGATATTTTAAAGGCCCTGGGGCTTCGGAGGGAAGGGGCGGAAATCGTCTCCTGCCCAACCTGCGGCCGCTGCAGGATTGATTTGATCCGCATGGCAAAGGAAGTGGAAGAGCGGACAAAGGATATAAAGCAAAGCGTGAAGCTCGCAGTGATGGGCTGTGCCGTCAATGGGCCGGGGGAAGCGAGAGAGGCGGATCTGGGCATTGCCGGCGGCGATGGAGAAGCATTATTGTTTAAAAAAGGAGAAATTTTATATAAAGTGCCGCAGGAAAAGGCGGTCGATGCTTTGATGAATGAGCTGGAAAGCTGGTTATTGGAGAAGGGACAGGCATGAGAGTAATTCTAAACGATATCATTCCCCTGATCAGCGGAGAATGCGGGAATTTTTTTGTGGAGCGGGTTGCGTTTTATAAGAAAAAGAAAAACCTGCTGATCCGGCTGGACGGATCGGATGAAGTATCGGAATCCGATAAGGAGACTATCAAACGCGCGGCGGAAACCTACTTTGACGGGTTTCAGGCCGAAATTGAGGTCGCAGAGCGGGAAGATATTCCCCCCAGGACGGCAGAAGCGGAGAAAACGGATGAAGACCGCGCTCCCTGGGAAGAGCCGTCGGAAGCGGCGGAGCCGGAGCATACAGACTTGGAACAGGCAGCAGGCAGTGAAATACAGCTGGAAGAAGCCAAAGAGCCGGACGAGCCGGTACAAGAAGAGAAAAATCAAACGCAGGACGATTACCTCTTAAAAAAGAAGGAAATGATTTTGCAGGATTTAGCCTCCCAAGCCGCTCAGGCTTCCCAGACAAAAAGCAGTCCTGCGGCCGCGCCGGCGGACGACGAATTGATTTTTGGAAAGAAGTTTAAAGACGAACCCATCCCGCTGTCTGAACTGACACTGGAATCCGACCTCTGCTGTGTAGAAGGGGAAATTTTCTTTTTGGAAACGCGCGAGCTCCGCTCGGGGAAAACCCTGTTTACCTTTTACATAACAGACAACAAAACTTCCATTTCCCTCAAGGTATTCTGCGATAAAAATAAAACCGAACAGCTCTCGGAAACGCTGAAAAAGGGAATGTACATCCGCGCAAAAGGGCGCGTCAGCTTTGATACGTTTGCCAAAGAAAACGTATTTATGGCCAATTCGATTATGAAGGCGAAAAAAGAGCAGAAGATGGACAACGCTCCCAAAAAGCGTGTGGAGCTGCACGCCCATACGGTTATGTCCAACATGGACGCGGTCGTGCCGGCGGGGGCATTGGTGAAAACCGCCGCGCGCTGGGGGCATCCGGCGGTCGCAATTACGGATCATGGCGTGGTGCAGTCGTTCCCGGACGCGATGAAAGCGGCAAAAGGACTCGGAATTAAAGTGATTTACGGCGTAGAAGGATATCTGGTCGACGACGAGCAGGCAAACTGCGTTTTCGGAATCCAGGACAGCAGGCCGATTGCCGGCGAAGAGTTCGTCGTCTTTGACCTGGAAACAACGGGCCTCAATCCCAAAACCTGCAGCATTACGGAAATCGGTGCGGTGAAGGTCCGGGGCGGCAAAATCGTGGACACCTGGTCCACCTTTGTCAATCCTGAAATGCCGATTCCGCCTAAAATTACAGAGCTTACGAGCATTACAGACGATATGGTAAAGGACGCGCCCGTCGTTGGCGAAGCGCTGAAAGGCTTCTTTCAGTTCTGCGAGGGATGTGTTCTGGCGGCGCACAATACCTCGTTCGACTGCAATTTTATCCGGGTACTGTGCAACCGGCTCCCGCTGAGATTGAGTTTTCGCTTTCCCTATTTGGATACTCTGGCAGTGGCGAGAAGCCTGTATCCGAATTTGAAAAACCACAAGCTCGACACGTTAACCCGGCACTTGAAAATCGTGCTGGATCACCATCACCGCGCGGTGGACGACGCAATGGCAACGGCGCGGCTGTTCATTGCGATGACAGAGGAGCTGAAAAACAGAGGGATTACCGATTTGGCGGAGATCAACCGGAATCTGGTTTCCAAGGAAACCATCATCAAGCAGCCCCGCCGCCATGTGATTCTGCTGGTGCGTACCCAGGCAGGAATGAAGAATTTATACAAGCTCATATCGTTTTCCCATCTGGAATACTTTTACCGCAAGCCGATTCTGCCTAAAAGCCTGATTCAGCGCTACCGCGACGGCCTGATCATCGGCAGCGCCTGCGAGCAGGGAGAGCTGTATGCCGCGGTGGAAGGCGGGGCAGAGGAAGAAGAGCTCGACCGGATCGCTTCCTTTTACGATTACTTTGAAATTCAGCCCTTGGGGAACAACCAGTTTAAGATTGAAGAAGGGATCGTGCAAAACAAGCGGGAGCTGGAGGAAATCAATATCCGGATCATTGAGCTGGGGCGTAAATACAACAAGCTGGTTGTCGGAACCTGCGATGTGCATTTTCTAAATCCTGAAGACGAAATCTACCGCCGTATCCTGATGGCCGGCCAGGGCTTTGCAGACGCGGACAAGCAGGCACCGCTTTATTTTAGAACGACGGAAGAAATGCTTGCGGAGTTTTCCTATCTCGACCCGGATCTGGCACAGGAAATCGTGGTGGAGAACACCAACAAGATTGCCGATTGGATTGAAGAGGGAATCACGCCGATTTCCCCGGAAAAATGCACGCCGGTTATGGAAAACTGCGAGCAGGACATTCAAAATATGACGATGAACAAGGCCAGGAGTATCTATGGCGACCCGCTTCCTAAGATTGTGGCCGACCGGTTGGAAAAAGAGCTCAACTCCATCATTAAAAACGGCTTTTCAGTCATGTACCTGATTGCGCAGAAGCTGGTAAAAAAGTCGCTGGACGATGGTTATCTCGTTGGCTCGCGTGGTTCGGTTGGTTCCTCTCTGGTGGCGTTTATGACCGATATTACAGAAGTAAATTCTCTCTCGGCGCATTATGTCTGCCCCAACTGCAAGCACAGCGAATTTCCGGAAAACACCAACGGAATCTCCGGCTGTGACTTGCCGGACCGTGACTGCCCTGTCTGCGGCACGAAAATGAAAAAGGACGGGCACGACATCCCCTTTGAAACCTTCCTGGGCTTTGAAGGCGATAAAGAGCCGGATATCGACTTAAACTTTTCCGGGGATTATCAGCCGGTGGCGCACAAATATACCGAAGAGCTCTTTGGGCAGGGACAGGTATTTCGTGCCGGTACGATTGGCACCATCGCCGAAAAGACGGCGTATGGCTTTATTAAAAACTATTTTGAGGAAAAGGGCGTTACGGTTTCCAAAGCGGAAATGGAACGCCTGGTGCAGGGCTGCACCGGCGTCCGCCGGACGACGGGCCAGCATCCGGGCGGTATTGTCGTCGTGCCGCACGGGCATGAAATCTATGAATTTTGTCCGGTGCAGCATCCGGCAGACGATACGGGCACGGACATCATTACCACGCACTTTGATTACCACTCCATCGATAAGAACCTGTTAAAGCTTGACATCCTCGGCCACGATGATCCGACGGTCATCCGCATGCTGGAGGACCTGACGGGAGTCAACGCCAAATCAATCGAAATCGGAGAGGAAAAAACAATGAGCCTGTTCACCTCTCCTGCCGCGCTGGGCGTAACGGAAGAGGAAATTGACAGCCCGACCGGCACGTATGGCGTGCCGGAGTTTGGGACAAACTTTGTGAGGCAGATGCTGGTAGACACAAAGCCCAAAACGTTTTCCGAGCTGATCCGGATTTCAGGACTTTCCCACGGCACCAACGTGTGGACGGGAAACGCGCAGGAGCTGATCCGAAATCAAGTGACCAATCTGTCGGGCGCGATCTGTACGCGTGACGACATCATGCTCTACCTGATTTCGAAAAACTTAGAACCCAAGCACGCTTTCTTCATCATGGAGGCTGTCCGGAAGGGAAAAGGGCTAAAGCCGGAGGATGAAGAGGAGATGCGGGCGCACGATGTGCCGGAGTGGTATATTGAATCCTGCAATAAGATTCAGTACATGTTCCCGAAGGCGCACGCAGTGGCCTATGTTACCATGGCGTTCCGGATCGCGTGGTTTAAGGTATATTATCCCAAAGAGTATTATACGACTTATTTCAGCATTCGGGCCGGAGACTTTGATTATGAGCTGATGTGCATGGGGCGGGAAAAGGTGCTCCAGACGATGCGCGAACTCGACCAGAAAAAGGAGCGGGAGAAGCTCACCGCGAAGGAAAACGGCATGTACACGGTCCTGCAGATGTGCAACGAGATGTACTGCCGTAAAATCCGTTTTCTGCCGATCAGCCTCTATGATTCGGACGCAACCAAGTTTTTGGTCCGGGAAGACGGAATATTGCCGCCGCTCAATTCCATTTCCGGCTTGGGGGACAATGCGGCGCAGAGCATCTGCGAGGAGCGGCAAAAGAAGGAGTTCTTTTCCAAGGACGAGATTTTAGAGCGCACCAAGCTGACCAAGACCAATTTGGAAGTGCTGGAGCGGTGCGGCTGCTTAAATGGAATGAGCCAGAGCAGCCAGATGAGTTTATTTTAATGAATCATCCATATAGAAGGGAGCAGGGATTTGAAAAAGAAAGGGTATATTTTCGACATGGACGGTACGCTCATCGATTCCATGCCGATGTGGTATTCAATCAACGAAGAGTTTTTGACCAGTATGGGGGTGGAATTTAACGACGACATTGCCCGCGAAATCGGGCCGATGAGCATAGTGGGGGCCTCAGATTATCTCATCGAGCGGTTTGGGCTGCCGGTTACGGCAAAGGAACTGACCGAAGCATTTATGACGCTTTTGTATCAGAAATACCGGACTTCTGTTACGGTAAAACCCGGCGTGGTAGAATTTTTGGAGCAGTGCAAGGCCGAAGGAATCCCCATGTGCGTAGCAACGGCAACCGAAACGCCGCTGGCTTTGGAGGCAATGAAAGCGCATGGGCTGCTTCCCTATATGGAATTTCTGATCTCATGTGAAGACGTGGGCAAAAGCAAGCGGCATCCGGCGATTTATCTGGAGGCGGCAAGGCGGCTGAACCTGGAGCCGCAGGATGCGGCCGTGCTGGAAGACGTTTACTACGGTGCGGAGACGGCAAAGAAAGCCGGATTTTATGTAGTTGGCGTTCACGACTCCATGGTGACAGAGGAAGATACCCTGGCGCTTCAAAAGATCAGCGACTGTTATATCCAATCCTTTTGTGAACTGTTATAACAATACATAATATACCAAAAAAGGAGAGAGAACGATGAAGCGGAAACTCAATCAATTTTTATGGCTGATATCTGGGATCCTGTTAATCTTTGTCGGCGTCATTACCATGATATTTCCGTCGGACACTTTTCATGTTATTTCCATGATTATTGGGATTGCCGTGTTGTTGACGGGTATTTTTAACATCTTAGTCTATATGACGGCCAAAAATACAGTGTTTGGGGCCGGATGGGTGTTAATCGAAGGGATCATCGATTGCATTGTGGCGGTTTTCCTGCTTTGCGGCAATATGATCGTTGCAGAGGCGCTCCCCTTTATTTTTGCCATGTGGATTATTTTTACCGGCGCAGCCCGGGCCATTACCGCTTTTGAACTGAAAAATGCAGGGATTCTGGGCTGGGGATGGCTGGTCTTAACCGGAATTGCGGGAATGGTATTTGGATTTTTCTGCTTCTTTGAGCCGTTTGCAGCCCAAATAGCAGTCAGCATCCTATTAGGCGTTATTTTGATTCTAGAGGGCGTTATTTCGCTTCTTCTGTGGTGGTATATCCAGAAGATCGATTTATAAAAGATATAGGCATCAGTGATATCCGGTCTTAAATTACACTTTTCAAAACAAAGGACTTACCGCTTTTCAATTACAAGCAGTAAGTCCTTTTTCGTTTCGTTTTATGAGCAGGATTGGCGTTTCGGTTTTGGATAGATAGTTTTGAAGCTCAGCTTCCGCTGCTTTGTAAGCCTACTAAATAATAAACAATTATGCTTCCGATTTTTAACCAGAAAAAAATTTATCTCTCATTTAATTAAGTAATTTAATTTTTGGGGATTCATGTCACATATCGCAAAATATATTACTGCAATCAAATTTTATGTAAGGCGGGTAATCCCCGCCTTTGCGTAATCTTTTAACGGTGTTCGTCCGGTGCTACCTTGTCCTTAAACAGAAGCGAAATGCACCACAGGCCGGCAACGGCGACAAGTGTAAATATAATTCGAGCAATAAGCGAAGTAGTTCCGCCGCTGAGTGCTGCTACAATATCGTAATTGAAAAGGCCAATCGAACCCCAGTTCAGCGCGCCGATGATTACAAGAACCAGCGCAATATTGGTTATGACAGACATGATGTTTCCTCCTTGATTTATTTTCTTTACCCTTCTTTATTCTTTGCGCTTTTTTATTTCATAAACGTGGAAATATTTTCATATGTTAAAAACAGGCAAAGAATGGAGGAAACCGCCATGACTTTTTCAAAAAACCATATGCTGGTTGGAACAATTTTCATCATTGCCCTGATTGTATTTGTGTTTCTGCTGTTTGGTCCCAAAGATGAAAAATACTATATTAAAAGTATGATCCAGATTCTCAATCAGTACGGAATTGAGACGGAATCCTATCCGATCGAACGCGTTCTTGTGTCCATTCCCGAGCAGTTTGACGACGTTTATGAAAACTACAATGCCATTCAGAAAGAAGCAGGTTTCGATCTGAAGAAATACTACGGAAAAAATGTGTGGCGCTATACGTTTCGTGTGACCAACATGGGAACGGCACAGGAAATTCGAGCCAACCTCCTTGTTTACAAAAACAAAATAATCGGCGGAGATGTCATGAGTACCGCCTTAAACGGCTTTATGGTACCGCTGAACTTTAAAGAGCTGAATCTTGAGGAGCAAATGGGCTCTGCATTGTAAACACTGCGCACTTGTCATCTTCTATTCTCCAAAATCAGGCTGCATAAATGCAGTCTGATTTTTTAATACTGCTCATTTTGTTTTATTTTTTCCAGAGCAAAAATTATTATTCCCAAATTCAGAAATTTTTAAAATGAAAAAATTGATCCCAGCGTTTGCTTTCGAAGAAAAAGTGTACCCTTATCTGTTTAAAGAACGCCATTGTATGATCGCCTTGATTGGAAAAATGGCGGGCCTTCTGCAGCTTTCCATTATGTGAGAAATTTATGAAACAGTTTTTCCTTCGAGCGATACGAATCCTTTACTTCTTTTAAAAGGCTTTCATAAAAGGAAACGGCAGACTGCTTTCGACAAAGCGCAATCTCGCTCCCTCTTTTCGTGTAAAATTTTGTATCAATCGATTCCAGTTTCCGTTTGTATTCCTGGAAAAAAGAGGGGGATGTATCATGGGAACCATCGGAAACTTCCCCATTTGGATCAAGCGAATACAATGGTTCACCCATTTTACCCTGATATAACAGCGTCCTCGCAATTCCCACTGCCCCGGTCACATCGATTTTATCCGCATCGAAAAGGATTTTTGCTTCTATGCTCTGCGGCAAATTGTCCCCTCTGTAACGATGCGTTCGGATGCAGGAGGCAACCTTTTCCGCAAAATTGACATCATATCCATTTTGAGTCAAAAAAGCATATGCCTTTTCGGCCCCAACGGCAGCATGGCACAAGTTCGGATTGTCAAATTGTTCCTGCCTTCCAATATCGTGCAGCAGACAGGCCGCGATCAAAATATCGTAGTTTACATCGTTTTCCCATTCGGCAAGTTCCAGCGCTGTGTACAGTACCCGGTAAACATGCTCCCGGTCGTGGGCACTGTCTTGCATACAAGCTGACATATAAGTTCCCATCTGCTCATATTCTGATTTGTTCATCTGCTTCTCCCCCGCTCAATTGCTGATTTTCTCTCAACCGATATGAATAAACTGCATAAAACTGCGGTATGATAAATGCAGGCTCGTTTTATGGAACAATTCCTATTGATTCAGGTACTGCCCAATCAAAGCTGCTGCATCCTCCACGCTCTGCGTCAAAGAGGCAATGGAGCAGCCCGCGACATGAAATTTACATTTGCCCGTGGGAACGAATACTTTGTGCGCATTGCTCCTGGCGATGCTGGCCGCCATCGTTTCCGTAATTTCCCCATACATTGCGTCGGCAAAAGCAATGCCTATCGGCCCTGCTATCACATCGGCGCGCCTGGCGTTGACTGCGACCGCATTTTCTCCCGTTGCGCCCGCGTCTGCGCCCGCCTTGAGCATTGCGGCCGTTGCCATGGCATTGGTGCCCACGGCAAGTACAAAGCAATCCGGATAGATCCGTTTTACCCGCTCCGTCAAGCTCTTTCCGATTCCGCCGCCCTGGCCGTCAATGATTAACACCGTCTTCATCATACATTCCCCTTTCCGTTCCATTCTAGCAGATCTTCCCTGTAAAATCAAATTGTACTTACATATCTCCACCGAAAGCCTTTTTCAAAGCCTGGAGCCGGAAAGAATACCAGGCGCATATTTTTGTATAGAATACTTCTTGATAATCCGGCTTTCCTGTGATAAAATCGGATTTAAGGATGGGGTTCTTCCCTTGTTCGATTCTAAATTAATGGAGGTATTTCATTATGGATAAAGAGAAAGTCATTACCCGAATTACCGACTGTGGTATTGTTGCCGTAGTCAGAGCAGAAAATGCAGACCAGGCAAAACGCATTGCCGACGCCTGCATCAAAGGCGGCGTTGCAGCGATTGAAATGACCTTTACGGTTCCGGCTGCACACAAAGTAATCGAAGAGCTTGCCAATACTTACAAACCGGAAGAAATCATTTTGGGCGCTGGTACCGTTATGGATTCCGAAACAGCCCGTATTGCAATCCTTTCCGGCGCGCAGTACATTGTAAGCCCGTATTTTGACGCAGAAACCGTCCGTCTCTGCAACCGCTACAGAGTTCCCTGCATGCCCGGCGCTATGACGATCAAAGAAGTTGTTACCGCTATGGAAGCAGGCGCAGACATTGTAAAGGTATTCCCGGGCGAGGCATTCGGCCCCGGCATTATCAAAGCAATCAAAGGTCCGGTTCCGCAGGCAAAGCTTATGCCAACCGGCGGCGTCAACGTGGACAATGTTACCCAGTGGATCAAAGCAGGTGCTGTTGCAGTCGGCGCCGGAAGCTCTCTGATGGCTGGCGCAAAGACCGGCGATTACGAAAGCATTACCCGCCTTGGCCGCGAATTCAGAGAAAAGATTCAGGAGGCCCGCGCTTCCAAATAAGGAATGAATATTCAGAAAGCTGGTGCGTATGAAAACACTGTATTATGGAGGAGAAATCCTCACCATGGAACAGCCGCTTTATGCAGAAGCGATGCTGGAAGAGGACGGAATCATTCGGGCTCTGGGGAAAAAGGACGAGCTTTTGGATCTGGCCGATGCGGACACCGTTCGTTTTGATCTGAACGGCCATACCCTTCTGCCTGCGTTTTTGGATCCCCACAGCCACATCACCAGCTTTGCCAATACGTTATCCCTGGCCCATCTCGACGGAGTTCAGAGCTTCGAAGAGCTGGGCTCTCGTTTACTTGCTTTCCAAAAGGAGCATAACGTTTCCGAAGGCGAATGGATTATTGCGTTTGGCTACGACCACAATTTTTTACAGGAAGGCCGGCATCCGGACAAGTTTGTCTTAGACCGCTTTCTTCCCCGCAATCCGGTTCTTGTTACCCATGCGTCCGGCCATATGGGCGTTATGAACTCCGCCGCTCTGTCGCAGGCGGGAATCGGTTCGCAGACTCCGGATCCGGAAGGCGGGCTGATCGGCCGCATTCCCGGCAAACAGGAACCGAATGGTTATCTGGAGGAAACTGCCTTTACTGCGCTGGCTTCAAAAATAGCCTCTCCGTCTCTTGAGCAGCTTTGCCGCCAGGTGGAAGCTGCCGAGGGCATTTATCTCTCACACGGGATTACTACCATTCAGGAAGGACTTACCAAACAGGCGGAATGGGCTGTTTTGCAGGCGATGGCTAAGCAGAAACGGCTGCGCTGTGATGTTGTCAGCTTTGTCGATCTGGCCGAAAGCAAAGCGCTTGTAAAAGAGAATCCTGATTTTGTGGGGCACTATCAAAATCATCTGAAAATCGGCGGCTATAAGATTTTCCTCGACGGTTCTCCCCAGGGGCGGACCGCATGGATGACAGAGCCTTATCTGGGAGACGATCCGAATTACCGGGGCTATCCCATTCATTCCGGCGAGGCCGTGATTTCCTTTCTGCAGCAAGGCCTCAGCGACCGGCTGCAGGTGCTCGCCCACTGCAACGGCGACGCGGCGGCGCAGCAGTTTTTAGACGCATATTCCGCCGCCCGGAAGGCAAATCCCGATGCTCCGGACATCCGGCCGGTCATGATCCATGCCCAACTGCTGCGGCCCGATCAGCTGCCGGCTTTGCGCGGACTCAACATGACTGCCTCCTTCTTCGTGGCACATACCCATTATTGGGGCGATGTGCATTTGAAAAATTTTGGCCCGGAGCGGGCCGGAAGAATCAGCCCGGTCAAAAGTGCAATCCGCGAAGGGGTCAACTATACTTTTCACCAGGACACGCCGGTACTTCCGCCGAATATGCTCGATACGCTTTGGTGTGCGGTAAACCGTATTACGAAAGAGGGAGTCGTTTTAGGGGAGGAAGAGCGTATCACGCCGCTTGAAGCACTTCGGGCTGTGACCGTCCATGCCGCCTATCAATATTTTGAAGAGAATCAAAAGGGATCGCTTGCTCCCGGAAAGCTTGCCGATCTGGTGATTCTGGATCGTAATCCTTTAACAGCCGATCCCGCTTCCCTGCGGGAAATTCGGGTTCTTAAAACCATAAAGGAAGGGCAAGTGGTTTATCAAAAACATTCATAAAAGTCCAAAGCCTCCGCTTTGCGGAGGCTTTTTTTATCCTGATCCGGCAAAAATCAACTGACTAAATGATGAAAGAGTAAAACGCATGAATCTATGCCCGCGTTTGTGGGCATGTACTTTTTTCAAGCCAAACAAACGGCGGCAAAAAGCCGCCGTTTTAAATAATTTTCTTTACGCAAGACCGCGGATCCAATCCAGTTCATCGAGCATAGCAACGATATTTTCCACCGGCGTATTCGCCTGAATGTTGTGGACGGGGTTAAACACAAACCCGCCGTCTTTTCCAAAAATATCGACCCGGTCACGTACCATTTGCCGCACCTCTTCCGGCGTACCAAAAGGCAGGGTCTTTTGCGTGTCCATTCCGCCGCCCCAAAACACCAGCTTGTCGCCGAATTTTTCCTTCAGCATAACCGGATCCATACCGGCCGCCGAGCACTGCACCGGATTAATAATGTCAACGCCTGCTTCGATAAAATCCGGAATCAGCTCTGCAATAGCGCCGCAGGAATGGTAAAATGTTTTCCATTTTGTGTTTTTATGCACCCATTCATTGACGATCTTCCAATAGGGCAGATAAAAGGTGCGGAAATCCTCCCGCGAGATCATGAGGCTGTTTTGCGTGCCAAAATCCGTACCGCCCATGACAATAGCGCAGATTTTCTCCCCGACAGCCTGATGGTAAATCTCCAGATTTTTTAATCCCACTTCCAGCTGGTACTGGAAAACGCCATGAATATAATCAGGACAGATTTTATGCGCCATGATCCATTCTTCCATGCTTCGGATCCCGCGGGGATTTTTCAGAGAAGCTCCGGGAAGCTGGGCCACATCTCCAAAGCCTGCTACCGACATATTTCCGATCAAAGCAAAACGGGTATTTTGATAGAGACGGTCGGCCTGTTTTTCATAAAATAAGGCTACATCGTCCCCCATCACGCCGAAGGAGTCCTTATAATCCCGAACCGGATCCAGTCCTTCCGTATCGACCGTATCAGGGCTTCGGTTAATATTATCAAAAAAATATCCGCCGCTTGGCATCACCAAAGAGGGGGAACAGCTTCGGTCCCCCTGCGGATAGGCATATGTCCGGCCGCTTTTTTCGTCTTTCATAAATTCAAAGTCCTTGGGGCACAGCGCCGGAATACCGTAATTGGTTTCATAGGGCTTCCACTCGGTACATTTCGCGCCGCAGGCATTCCGATACGAGATAATTCCAAATACATCAATGTGAAGCGCCTGCGCATCATCTGGTTCGATGAATCCCAGCTGCTGCAATATCTCATGCACTTTAATGGGTTTCTCCGGCAGATTTCTTGCCTTCCGCAAGCGGTAGAGCGCCAGTGCATGAATCCCCGTAATGCCTGTAGATCCCAAATCAAAGGGAACTCGGTCCGGCTTTTGATGATTGAGGGCCGCAATGACCCGTTCTCTCGAATTCATTCTCATTTCCTTCTTTCTTAAAACGCAAAATGGGTCTGCCAATGGTTTCAATTTATCATAAAGTTGAAATTGTTTCAAGACACAATTTGAACCGATAAAAGGCTTTTGCTCAAGTTTGCTTTGTCATTCTGCCGATTCCTTTTCCGTCTCTATCTGCATGGAATTTTTTCCATCGGTGGAAAAATGAATGGTTCCATCCTGATCCGTTCGGTATACCGTTACAGAGAACGACAGCAAGTTCTCCAGCGTAACCGGCTTGGGATGGCCATAGGAATTGCCTTCGCCGCACGAGATCACGGCATACTGCGGGGAAACCCGGCGGAGAAATTGCCTGGTAGTGGACGTATCAGAGCCGTGATGGCCAACCTTCAGGACATTTGCGCTAAGATCCATTCCCGACAGAAGCATATCCTCTTCCGATTCGTTTTGCGCATCGCCGGTAAAAAGGAAGCTCTTTTCCTGGTATTGAAGCCGCAAAACCACCGAAGCATCGTTGACATCGCTGTAATTGTCCTGCAAAGGCGCAAGGACGTCCATCACGATCCCATCCCCTTCCGCGATACGCATCCCGCCGGAAACCGTCTCTGTCGGGATTTCTTCCTCTTCTAAGTGCTCCATCAGATTTTGATACGTTTCGCTGTCCGACTCCTGATCCGGAAGGTAAAAGCATTCCGCCTCTACCTGTTCCAACACCTCTTCCATCCCGCCGATGTGGTCGGCATGAGGGTGGGTAGCAATCACATAATCCAGTTTTTCCACATTTAACTCATCTAAAAATGAAATGATCTCGGGTGCAGCGTAGCTTTCACCTGCGTCAATCAGCAGCGTTTCCCCATTGGGAAGCAGAATAAACTCACTGTCTCCCTGTCCCACGTCCAAAAACCAAACGTTTAATTCTCCTTCCACCGCTTCATAGCTGGGCTCCGGTGCTATAGCCTCCAAAAGAGGCCCGATCCACTCCATCTGCAGCTCACAGCCGGACAGAAGTATGAGCATTGCGCCAACCAACAGCAGTTTTATTTTTTTCTTCATCTTAAACTCCATATTACTTGGAAGACGTCTCTTCCTTTCTTTCAAACAACAGTTCTATTTTACCGCAAAAAAAATCAAAATGCAACAAAAGAATGGCACTGTCTACAAATCCAGACATATATTTAAGAACATTTATTTGAAAATAATTGGGCAAATTTCGAAAAAACACTTTACAAGAACTTTTGTTCGATATATAATAAGCCTACGAGGTGGAAACAATGGATTTATTTGACAAGCTCACGATTCTGGCGGATTCGGCGAAGTACGATGCGGCCTGCACCAGCAGCGGGATTGACCGCGGCTCGTCGCCCGGGAAAATCGGAAATGCGGTTGCCTGCGGGATCTGCCATAGCTTTGCCGCAGACGGAAGGTGTATCTCCCTGTTAAAGGTTTTGCTCAGCAATTCCTGCATGTACGACTGTCAGTACTGCGTCAACCGGCGCTCCAACGATACGCCCCGCGCGACCTTTACGCCCAGGGAACTGGCCGATCTTACCATGCAATTCTACCGCCGCAACTACATTGAAGGCTTATTTTTAAGCTCCGGAATCCTGAAAAACCCGGACTATACCTGTGAAAAAATGATTGAAACCCTGCGCATTCTGCGGGAGGAGTATGGTTTTGCCGGATACATTCACGCAAAAGCAATCCCCGGCGCGGACAGCGCACTGATTCTGCGGCTGGGACAGCTGGCCGACCGGATGAGCGTCAACATTGAACTGCCGTCACAAAAAAGTCTTGCTCTGCTGGCGCCGGACAAGAGCAAAACTGCGATCCTGCGCCCAATGGGACTGATTACCGGAAAAATTCAGCAAACCCAAACCGAAATGGTTCGCTATCGTCATGTCCCCCGCTTTGCCCCGGCCGGACAGAGCACACAGATGATTGTCGGCGCTACGGCTGATACGGACTACCGCATTTTAACCCTGTCAGAGGCGCTTTATAAAAAGTACGGGCTCCGGCGTGTTTTCTATTCCGCCTATGTACCGGTTTCGGACAACCCGCTCCTGCCCGCGCTCCAGACAAAGCCGCCGCTTCTGCGGGAGCACCGCCTTTATCAGGCGGACTGGCTTCTGCGGTATTACGGGTTTTCCGCCCGCGAAATCCTGGACGAAGAGCACCAAAGCCTTCATCCCTATCTCGATCCCAAATGCAACTGGGCCATCAACCACATGGATCTCTTCCCTGTGGAGGTCAACCGCGCCTCCCGGGAAATGCTGCTGCGCGTGCCGGGAATTGGGGTCAACAGTGTAAACCGCATTCTCGCCGCGCGGCGCCATTCTGCGCTCGACTTTGCCGCGCTGAAAAAAATCGGCGTCGTGCTAAAACGCGCCCAATACTTTATTTTATGCAGGGGAAAAGCCGCAGAGGGAGTCTCCATCACGCCGGACAGCGTGCTGCGCGCCCTGGTCTCAGAGCGCAGCCGGCAGATGGCGTTTTCAGGGCAGTATGAGCAGATGAGCCTGTGGCAGGAGCAAATTACCAGAGAGGATGTGGTACAGTGCCTCAGCGGACAGATTTGATTTATGAATACGACGGCTCTTTGGAGGGGATGTATTCGTGCATTTTTGAGAGCTTTGAAAAAAAGGAGCTTCCTATGGAAATCCGCCCCGAAGGGATTTCCCAGACAAGCCTGTACCCGGTCAAATACATTTCGACCGATCTGATACGGGCAGAGCGGGTCAAGACGGGAATCCGGCGTAAAATATCGCGGTCCGTCCAGCAGCTTACAGAGCTTGTTTATTATACCTGTCATCCGGAAAAGGAAATGCTGGCCCTGCGTTTTGTCCAGCTGGGCATGCGCTGCGGCGCAGGCGTCGAAACCATGTATGCGGACGAGACCGTTCATGCGCTCACGCGCGCAGTAAAGCATCTGACACAGGAAAGCCATCAGCTGAAGGGCTTTGTGCGCTTTTCCATTCGGGAAGGAATCATGACGTCCGTCATTGAGCCGAAAAACTTTGTCCTTCCCCTGCTGGAGCCGCATTTCTGCGACCGGTATGCCCAGGAGACGTTTTTGATCTATGACAAAACACATCAGAGCGCGCTCTTTTACCGCCCCGGTCAGTCAATCATTGCGCCTGTCCCCGAATATGAGCAGCCGGAGGCGGACGATCAGGAAATGAAATACCGCTCCCTCTGGAAGGCATTTTACCAGACGATCGCCATATCATCCCGATACAATCCGCGCTGCCGGATGTCCCACATGCAAAAACGCTACTGGAGCCATCTGGTTGAAATGGATGAATCGATTCCCACCCGCTGGGAGGCTGGGCAGGCCAAAAAGAAGCTCTGCCAATCAGGAATGGAGGACTGCAACGAGAAAACGACATGAAAAACTGGTGCGCGGCAAAATCCCGGATTTGATCGCCGGAAGCGGGGATAAGCCCTGCTGTTCCGTCCTGGATGCAGACGAATACGAAAAAGCGCTGCGCTGGAAGCTCTGCGAAGAAGCCGCAGAATATTAAAAGAGCGGCGATCCTGCCGAACTGGCCGATCTGATTGAGGTAGTGGAAGCCATCTGCGCAAACCGCGGCCTTACCTGGTCAGATCTCACAGCCTGGAAAGTAGAAAAGCTTGAACAGCGCGGCGGATTTCGTTTTTTTCCTAATACAGGTGCAGTCCAACATACCTTTTTACACCAAACAACTTGAATCATTTCTCCAAAACATCCTTTTTCTTCTTTCTCTGCACCTGTCTTGGAAACGCACTGCCGCCGGAAAAAATTCCGGCGGCAGTTTTTTTAAAACAGCAGGTTTTTTAAAACAGAATGACGATTAAAAGCGCGACGATTCCAAACGCCAACAGCACAACCGGCAGCATAACCGTTAAAGCGGCAATCAAAAGGGCCAGTGTATCGCCTTTTTCTACCGGTGTTACGTCGAACGCTTCCAATTCTATTTTCTTTTTTCTACGAATCATAGGTAATCTCTCCCGCAAAGTGGCAGGCAGCACAGTGCTGCGGTTTGACTTCCCGCAGGGGCGGAACCTCCTGCTCACATATTTTTTGTGCATAAGGACAGCGCGTGTGAAATTTACAGCCGGACGGCAGATTTACGTTTCCCGGGATCTCTCCCCGGAGGAGCTTCGGTTCTTTTTTCACCGAAGGGTCTGGAACCGGGACGGCGGATAACAATGCCTGGGTATAGGGATGGAGCGGATTTTCATACAACTCGCTCCGCGGAGCCAATTCCACGATCGATCCTAAATACATTACGCCTACGCGCGTACTCAAATGACGTACCACTCCCAAATCGTGAGAAATAAACAGATAAGAAAGCCCCATTTTTTCCTGCAGTTCCATCATCAGATTAATGATCTGCGACTGAATCGATACATCCAAAGCGGAAACCGGCTCATCGCACACAATAAATTCCGGATTCAGCGCCAGTGCGCGCGCAATCCCGATCCTTTGCCGCTGTCCGCCGGAAAACTGGTGCGGATAGCGGTATTTGTGTTCCGGCGCCAGACCGCAAAGCGTTAAAAGCTCGTCCACGCGCTCGTTTGTCTCAGCTCCTTTCTGCGTGATTCCGTGTTCGATCATTGCCTCGGAAATAGCGGCGAAGACGTTCATGCGGGGGTTTAAGGAGCTGTAAGGATCCTGAAAGATAATCTGCATTTTCGAGCGGAGCTTCTTGCTGCCGCGGGATGATAGATGGGTGATTTCCTCTCCCCGGTAAAAAATCTGGCCCGACGTCGGTTCATACAGCCGGATGGCCGTTCTTCCCAGCGTCGATTTTCCGCAGCCGGATTCGCCGACCAGCGACAGCGTCTCTCCCTGGCGAATGGAAAAGGATACGCCGTCTACCGCTTTCACCTCCCCCTTTCCCTTTCCCCAAAATCCGCCGCGTATGGGAAAGTATTTGCACAGCTCCCGTACTTCCAAGAGTGTTTCATTCATTGGCTTCTTCCTCCTGTGAATAGAGATAGCAGCGCACGGCCCTTTTTTTATCCGATCCGGCAAGGGCCGGCTTGGCTTTCCAGCAGTGCTCCATGGCATGCGGACAGCGCGGGGCAAAATAACAGCCCCGGGGCAGATCAGCCGGACTGGGAACCGTCCCCGGAATGGTATAGAGCTTTTTCCCCTCCTGTGATACGTTAGGAACGGAAGCAAGCAGTCCCTGCGTATAGGGGTGCAGCGGCCTTTCAAACAATTCTTCCACAGGCGCGGACTCTACGACCTTTCCTGCATACATCACGATCACATGGTCGGCCATCTGTGCGACGACGCCTAAATCATGCGTAATCAGCATAATAGCGGTATTGGTCTTTTGCTTGAGCCGGTTCATCAGCGACAGGATCTGTGCCTGAATGGTCACATCCAGGGCAGTGGTCGGCTCATCCGCAATCAAAAGCTCCGGACTGCATGCTAAGGCCATCGCGATCATGACGCGCTGACGCATGCCGCCGGAAAGTTCGTGCGGATAACAGCGGCTGACCTCTTCCGGCCGCGGAATTCCCACTTCCCCCAAGAGGGCTGCGGCCGCCCGCCAGGCCTCTTTCTTCTCCATATGGCGGTGAAGTATCAATACCTCGCCGATCTGGTCCCGAATCCGAAAGACCGGATTGAGCGATGTCATGGGTTCCTGAAAAATCATCGAAATTTCATTCCCCCGGATGGCGCGCAGGCGGTCGCCGGACGCCTCGGCAATGTTTTCGCCCTTAAACCGGATCTGTCCGCCGACAATCTTTCCCGGCGCTTCTACCAGATTCAGAATGGACATCGAGGTCACGCTTTTTCCGCAGCCGGATTCGCCGACAATTCCAAGCGTCTCTCCCGCCGAAACGGAGAAGGAAACGCCGTCGACTGCGCGGACTGTATTTTTATTGGAAAAGAAATAGGTTTTAAGACCCCTTACCTCTAACAACGGTTTTTCCATACAATCCTCCTTATCTGATTTCTTTGGGATCAAACGCATCGCGAAGTCCCTCTCCCAAAAGGTTAATGCTTACGACAGTCAAAATAATCATGATGCCCGCCGGGAGCCACATCCAGGGATAAGAGCGGAAGGTATGAAAATCGCGCGCCGTTTCGATAAGATTTCCCCAGGTAGGAACCGGCGGCGTCACGCCGAGCCCTAAAAACGACAGGCTCGCTTCTGTCAGGATAGCGCTTGCCATTGCCAGCGTAGCGTTTACAATAATAAAAGCGAGAGTATTGGGAAGAAGATGCCGGAAAATTTTCGAACGGTCGGATAAACCAAGCGCACGGGTTGCCAGCATAAATTCCTGCTCGCGCAGGGAAAGAATCTGTCCCCGCACCATTCTCGCCAGGCTGGGCCAGCCGAGTGCGCCGATCAGGAACATGACTACCAGCATTTTCTGTTCCGAAGGAACGCGCCAGGTCAAAGCGGCGGAAAGCGTAATGACAATCGGAATGAACGGCAGGGAATACACGATTTCGGCAAACCGCATGAGAACGTTATCGACCTTCCCGCCGTAAAATCCGGCAATCGCACCAATGGCAGCGCCAATGACGACCGTGACAATAGCCGCCAGAAGCCCTACCAGGATGGAAATTCGCCCGCCCAGCATGAGCCGCGTCAGACAGTCGCGCCCCTGCGAATCGGTACCAAGCCAGTGCGCCGCACTCGGCGGAAGCTCTTTATCAGCCAGATTGAACTGGTTGAGCCCATAGGGCGAAAAAAGAGGTCCAATCACGACAAACAAAACAATGATTCCAAATAAAATTGCCCCGGTCATGGAAATTTTATTGTGGACAAACCGCTCCATGGAAACCTTCCAGGGGCTTTTGGCCTGAGATTTCTCCTTTTTCATCACGCACCCCTCCTTCAGCTTGTTTTGACGCGCGGGTCTACCAACGCGTAGCAAACGTCTGCCAGCAAATTCCCAAGCAGTGCAAGCGCCGCATAAAACGTGTTGGCCGCCATGACCACCCAGATATCCCGGTCCATCACGGAAGTATAGAGGATATTTCCAATGCCGGGCCATAAGAAAACCGTCTCCAGGATGATCGCTCCCATAAAGAGCGCCGGAATCTGAAATCCCAGCAGTGTTACCAGCGGGATCAAGGCGTTGCGAAAGGCATGCCGGTAAATAACGACCTTTTCTTTCAATCCTTTTGCCCGCGCCGTCCGGATGTAGTCCTGCCGGATGACGTCAAGCATGCTGTTTCGCACATATTTAATGAAACCGGCCAGGCTGATCACTGTCATAACGGTTACCGGAAGGATCAAGTGGCGCGCCACATCTCCGATTTCGTCCCATATGCTGTCATACCCAATCGCGAGCTTAATCGCATCGTGCATTCCGTTGAGCGGGATAAATGAGCTGAACGGAACCGCCACAAAAAAGATCAGGCACAGCGCAAAGAAAAAAGACGGCATGGAGAAGCCGATGAGCGAGAACACGGTCCACGCATTATCGAATGCCCCATACTTTTTTACCGCAGACCGGATTCCAACCGGAATGGCGATGAGAAGCGCCAAAACCAGTGCGATGATGTTGATCAAAAACGTATTCCAAATGTAAGAGCCAATCACCTCGGTTACCGGCTGACGGAATTTAAACGACATGCCAAAATCGCCGGTCAGCGTCCTTCCCAGCCATTTTGCGTATTGGACGACGATATTGTCGTTCAAACCCAGCTTCTCTTCGATATTCTCCCTCTGTTCCTGCGTAATGTTGGAATTCGTCCCCAGATAGGCAGAAACCTCGTCTCCCGGCATGAGCTTGAGCAGGGCAAACAGCACGATGGTGATCACCAGCAAAACCGGTATGAGGTGAAGCAGCCGTTTTACAATGTAACGAAACATGATCAAACCTCCCTGTATGCTTTCCGATTGATTAAAAACCGGCGAAGCTATAAATTTATTATGTCAAGAATTCATCAGGACATGTATGCTAACGAAAAAAAGAACAACTCTCCTGGTTTTTGGGAAAGGCTAAAAAGTTTGCCGGATGAAAACCCTTCTATGGGAAAAAATATTGAGATAAGAAGAATATTATGGTATGATTCCAATGAAAGAGGGAAAGCATCGCTGAACTTTTCGAAATATTCCCATGAATTCGGCGAAGAAAAAACCACTAAAATGACTGGAAAAGAAAAGGAAGATTGCAATGCAGGATATCAGCGTATTTGACGTCATCGGCCCCGTTATGGTCGGGCCGTCCAGCTCCCACACCGCCGGGGCGGACCGAATTGGACTGTTGGCCGGCAAATTAATGAAGGATAAAATTGTAAAGGCAGACTTCATCCTCTATGGTTCCTTTGCGCGTACTGCGGAAGGGCACGGAACCAAACGGGCGCTGCTCGGCGGCGTGTTAGGCTTTGCGCCGGAAGACGTCCGGATCCGCGATTCCTATCATTACGCAAAAGAGCAGGGAGTGGAATACAGCTTCAAGGAAAACTTGGAAGAAAACGGCCTTCACCCTAACACAGCCGACATTACCTTGACCGGCCAGAGCGGAAAAGTGCTGAAGGTACGCGGCAAGTCCACCGGGGGCGGCAAAGTCGTCATTGAAAACATCAACGGAATTGAGGTCGATTTTACCGGGAATTATTCTACAATCCTGGTCGAACAGCGCGATACGCCGGGCGTACTGAATTTTATCACCCGCGTGCTGAGCGCGCGCAAGATCAACATCGCCTTCATGCGGCTTTACCGGGAGGCCAAAGGTTCGAAAGCCTATACCATTATTGAAGCCGACGAAAAAATTCCCGAAATCGTCGTTTCCGATATTGAATCGCACAGCGAAATTCAAAACGCTACGCTTTTGGAGGTGGAATAAATGAATTTTGTCCGCGGGGAAGAATTGCTTGCTCTCTGCAAGCAGGAGAACAAACAAATTTCTGAAATCATGCGTCTGCGGGAGAAAACCTACTTGGAACAGCCCGCCTCCGCTACAGAGGAAAAAATGCGGCGCGCCTGGCAGATCATGCAGAATGCGGCCAAACAGGCTCTGGAAACCGAAATCCGCTCGATGGGCGGTTTTCTCGGCGGGGAAGCGCGCAAGCTGGCGGAGCACCGGAAAAAGGCCGCCCCGGTCTGCGGCGGTATTGTGTCCAAAGCCATCACCTATGCCTGCGGCGTTTTGGAAGTCAACTCTGCCATGGGGCTGATCGTCGCCGCCCCGACGGCGGGCGCCTCCGGCGTATTGCCCGGCGTCCTGCTCGCGCTTTCTGAGGAATGG
>CALYAR010000103.1 GCA_944393585.1 uncultured Clostridia bacterium
GCCTATTGCAGCAAGGCCCGAGAGGTTTATGAACAGTCCGAACGCGAAAAGGAGGAATAGCGATGTATCATTTCAGTATTTGTCCGCCAAAAGAGTCTGCGCCTACCTACGGCATTGCAAATTTAGAACTCAAAGACGGCTGTTTTGGCCTTCCCCTGTCCCAGCTCAGCGGAAAGCGCCTGGAGCTGATCCGCAACAAGCTCATTGCCGATCGAAAGCGCATCGTCCTCTATACCCTCTCCATGCCGCTGTCGGAATATGAATCGTATTTAAGCGCATTTCGCGCCGCGCATCTTCTGCGGATTGAAGCGGTTAAGCTGTGTCTGTGCACACTTCGGGAAGCAGACGGCAATACCTTCCGTCAGCTTTCCCGCATTTTGGAATTGGCAGAAGACTCCGGCATTCGGGTTTTATGGGAGCCCAAGGCAGAGTATGATTTTTTTACGCCCGAGAGCTATAAGGCCGTTCGAACCGACTGGACCGGACTGATTTTCAATCCTGCCGAATTTGCCAAACAGAGAAAAAAACCATTTTTGGACGTGTTATATAAAAGCAAATGGAAACATGACATCGCCATGATCCGGATCAATGACTGGGCCAATGAAGGCAGCTCCCCTGTTCTCCCCGGACAGGGAAATGCAGAACTCAAAGAATGCGTCTCTGCGCTCTTAGCACAGAATTTTGACGGATACTTTTCCCTCATCCCCTATCTTGGAGAGCTGACGCAGGAGGACGTTTTAAACCAATTTACTTTGCTTTTGATGGAAATGTAGCAGGTCAAATACTGTGCGGTCATTGTCCAACTGGAAGAATTTGTTTGATTAAAAAAAGCGGACGAATGGAAATTTGCCAATCGCCCGCTTTTTTATAGGACACTCCAATGTTAATTCATATTTGACAGACCGTTATGGCCATACCCTTTTTTGTCCTTTCTCAAAGGATCCTCGCTTTTTGGCCGTCTTCCTGATCGTAAATGATTTCGCTTAGTCCATCTTCCAGGAAAAGACGAAGCGTTGTTTCCAAATCGTGAGCGAGCGGATATTGGCCAATGTCTTTGAGAGGCACCCAAAATACCTCTCCCTCCTCCGAGGCGCAAAGCTCGCCTTGAAAATGATTAGTCTTGTAAAGGACCACTACATAACGGGCGCCGTCCTCTGTGATCCACTGCTTGAGCCCGCACAGCTGCAAATCCCAGATGGTAAGGCCGGTCTCCTCCTTTACCTCGCGGACGGCGGATTCTACAAAAGATTCCCCCCGCTCTACATGGCCGCCGGGAAACGCCACTCCGCCCCACTCTTTTTTCACCCTTTTTTCTACCAGAACATTGCCGTGACCGTCATACACCATACACAGGTTTCCCAGGATGACACGCTCTGACCGATCCATATTCTACCCCCTTTGCAGCCGGATTAAAAATAGGAAAGGACTCTTTGGGCGATCTGTCTTACAGTCTTTCCCTTCCAAGATTCCTTTCTGTTTCTATCTTATGTTCTCATCCATCGATTGTAAAATGATTAAAACTCCCGCACTTTTTGTGCAGGAGTTCGGACTGTCGAAAAAGTATTGTAATTTAATAACTGGGGTTCGTTAAGGGGCAAAAGCCCCTTAACATGAGATTTGCGGATTTCAAGGACATGTGCCTTGAAATCCGCTCCTATCAAGGGCTGGCGCGGTGAGCGCCGCGCGAGCGTAAGCCCTTGTTTCAAAATAAAAGCATGAGCGAAGCGGGCTTTTATTTTGGCGTGTCGACTTTATCGACACGCTCAAACTCCCGCACTTTTTGTGCAGGAGTTCCTTCTATACCAATTCCATCGAAGCGCGTGCGTTTAAATGAAGATCCGCACGCGTTCCTTTTAAAAACTCATAATACCCTGCACAGCCAACCATTGCGGCATTGTCGGTGCATAAAACAGGAGCGGGATAATCCAGCGTATAACCCAATTCCTCCGCCTGTGCCTTCATTTGCGCACGAAGGGCACTGTTGCAGGCCACTCCTCCCGCCAACGCAATTTTGGTAATTCCCATCCGTTTGGCCGCTTCCAGCGTATGGCTGCATAACACATCGACAACCGCTTTTTGAAAGCTCGCCGCAACATCCGCCCGATCCCAGCTTTCTCCCCGCTGTTCGAGATTGTGTGTATAATTCATCACGGCCGTTTTGACGCCGCTGAAGGAAAAATCCAGACAGCCGTCCGGAAAGCGTACGCGCGGAAACTGCACCGCGTCCGGGTTGCCCTCTTTGGCAAGCCGGTCGACAAGCGGGCCGCCGGGATAGCCCAGCCCCAGGATGCGCGCGATCTTGTCAAACGCCTCTCCGGCCGCGTCGTCCCGTGTCCGCGCCAGTACCTCAAACTCCGTGTAATCCCGCACCAAAACAATGTGTGAATGGCCGCCGGAGGCCACCAAACAGACAAACGGCGGGGTAAGGAGCGGATTTTGGATAAAATTCGCACAAATATGGGCCTTAATATGGTGCACCGGAACCAACGGAAGATTTGCGGCATACGCAAATCCCTTGGCCCAGGACGTACCCACCAGCAGGGCGCCGATCAGCCCCGGCGCATAGGTCACGGCCACTGCGTCCAGCTCGTTTTGCTCGATGCCTGCATTTTTCATCGCCTCTTGTGCAACCGCATCGATTACCTCAATATGCCGGCGCGATGCGATTTCCGGCACGACCCCGCCGTACACTTTATGAATCTCAATCTGGGAATTGATGACATTGGACAGCACCTCTCGCCCGTCGCGCACGACTGCCACCGAAGTTTCATCGCAGGAAGATTCCACTGCCAGAATGATCACAGATAATGCACCTCGCTTCTGCTGCGTGTCATAATGAGCGCATCCTCCTCCGGCTTGGCATAAAATCCCGGCCGGATTCCCATTTCCAGGAATCCCGCCTTTTTATACACCTTCTGCGCCGTCTCATTGGATAGGCGCGCTTCCAGAGTAAGGGAATAAAGTCCTTTTTCCTGCGCCAGCTCGTCGGCCCGTTTCAGAAGCCTGCTCCCAATCCCCTGTTTTCTTGCGGAAGCGTCAACGGCAAAGCGGTTGATCTGCCCCTCGTCCAAAACGACCCACAGATTAAGATAGCCTTTTATTTCTCCATTTTCTTCTTCCACAAAAGTAAAAGAACGCGGATTCTCCAGTTCTTCTTTCCAAACAGGCTCTGTCCACGCATCGGAAAAGCATTCTTTTTCCAATTTGGCGACCGCCTCTACATCCTCCACTGTCATTTCCCGAATCACTGGGTTCCCTCCTTTGTTTCTTCCATTGCCGGACGGTCTTCCTCCGTCCGGATAATTCGATTTGCCGCGGCGCGGTACAACCGGTTGCGGACAGCCAGCGCCATATCGCCCGCTGGGATCAGCTGTGCAAACACCACGTCCGCTTTTTCCTCGTCAAACCGCCGCAAAAGGTCAAACAGGTGCGCCGCATACTCTTCCAGCGTCCTTCCGCCGTGGAACACCACATCGGCGCATGTCTCAAACGCTCTGCCGTCCTCCTGCTGGGCTAAAATTCCAATCCGCCTGCCGTGGGATTTACGAGCCAGCTCCACAATTTTTGCACAGGTTGCCTCTTCGCTTCCCTCTACGACGTAAACTTCCGCATCGGGCGCATAGTGTTTGTATTTCATCCCGGGCGAGCGAACCGGCCCCTGAGCCGAGGATAAGTCGATCGTCCGGCGGTCCACTTCGATCCTGGGGAAAAACGGCTTTAATTCAGCCGGCCCGATCCGGCCCGGACGCAGTATGACCGGCACTTCGCCCGAAAAATCCACTACGGTGGATTCAATCCCGACCGCGCACGGCCCGCAGTCGACGACCAGATCGATCCGTCCGTCCATATCCTCTTTTACATGCGCCGCCGTTGTGGGGCTGGGCTTTCCCGAACGGTTTGCACTGGGCGCCGCCACCGGCACGCCGGCCGCACGGATGACCGCCCGCGTGACGGCCTGATCCGGAATGCGCACCCCTACGGTATCAAGTCCCGCGCTCACTACGTCCGGGATACAGGCTTTTTTCCGGAAAATGCCGGTGAGCGGCGCCGGACACAGCGCACGCATGGCCGCCTCTGCGCGCGGCGGCACTTCCTCCACATAAGAATAGATGTCGTCAAAGTCCGCGATATGGACAATGAGCGGATTGTCGGCGGGTCTCCCCTTCGCCGCAAAAATTTTGTGCACTGCCTGCGCATCGAGCGCGTTCGCTCCAAGGCCGTAGACCGTTTCCGTCGGCAGGGCTACAAGGCCGCCGCGCTTTAAAACAGCGGCCGCCTTTTGAATGGACTCTGAATCCCGTTCGTCTGTAATTGTGATATATTCCGTCTTCATTTATGCTTCTTCTTCCGCTGAATACTTGAGCTTTTCGCTTTGATCCGCCGTGATCAGCGCGTCGATTACCTCGTCCAATGCGCCGTTCATCACATCCTCGAGCCGGTGGGAAGTAAAGTTGATCCGATGATCCGTCATACGGCTCTGCGGAAAATTATACGTCCGGATCCGTTCATTCCGATTTCCGCGGCCCACCTGCGATTTGCGCTCACGCGCAATTTCCTCATTTTTCTGCTGCTCCAACATGTCATACAAGCGGGAACGCAGGATCTTCATGCCCTTTTCCTTATTCTTTAACTGCGACTTTTCATCCTGGCAGGAGACGACCAAACCGGTCGGAATGTGCGTAATCCGGACCGCCGAATCGGTCGTATTGACGCACTGTCCCCCCGGGCCGCCGGCCCGAAAGACGTCGATGCGAAGATCGTTGGGATTGATCTCCAGCTCCACTTCCTCTGCTTCCGGCAGGACCGCTACCGTCACGGTGGACGTATGGATTCTTCCCGCCGACTCCGTATCCGGAACGCGCTGAACCCGATGGACGCCGCTTTCAAACTTCAAACGGCTGTAAGCCCCTTTTCCTTCCACCATGAACGAAATTTCCTTATATCCGCCGATGTCGGTCGCATTGGAGCTCAACACTTCTACCTTCCAGCGGTGCGTTTCGGCATACATGGAATACATGCGGAACAGATCGGCGGCAAACAGTGCCGCCTCGTCGCCGCCGGCGCCGCCGCGGATCTCAATGATGACGTTTTTCTCATCGTTGGGATCTTTGGGAAGCATTAATATCTTCATTTCGTTCTCCAAAGGCTCCAGCTTCGCCTGCGCCGCTTTGAGCTCCTCTTCCAGCATTTCCCGAAACTCTTTGTCGGACTCGCTCTTTAGGAGCTCTTTGGATTCTTCTATGGTATCGAGCGCCTGCCGGTATTCCCGGTATTTTGCTACCAAAGGGGTAAGATCGGCATGCTCTTTGCAAAGCGCCTGCCATTTTTCCGTATCTGCAATTACGGCAGGATCGGCAATCTGCTTTTCCAATTCGCGGTTTTTATCTTCAATAAAAGCTAATTTCTCAAACATAACTGACTCCTTATCTATAGCTTCGTTCGATGGACGAATCGACGAGAATGGGATTCACCTCGAGCCGGACCTTGTCCCCCGGCTTTACATCCGATCCCGTTACATCCGCAATGATGTTGTACATGCTGATCCGTCCGAGCAGAGGATAGCGTTTTTCCCCAATCCTGACATAAGTATGATTGTCTTTCAAAAAATATTGAAGCGCATGGTATGTGTAGCGCAGAATGTCCAGAAAACGGAAGGTGTCATTCTTCTTTTCCATTGCAAAGCCATCCGCATATCCCACATAAATCACGGCTGTCTTCGTTTTCCGTTTCAGGCGGCAGGTATTGGCATATCCCACATTTGCGCCCGGCGGCAGCGTTTTGACATAACTGACGTACGCCTCCAGATACGCAAGCTTGGAAAGCGGAACCGGCGGCTCAATCGGGAGCCTGCCCAAAAACGCCGATCCCATCCGGACTGCGTCCAGGTGCATATCGTGAAACCGCAGGGCGGCGGAGGAATTGCAGACATGTTTCATTGGGATCTTAACCCCGCCCGCTTCGATCTCCGACACGGCTTTCTGAAACCGTTCAAATTGAACCCGGGTGGTTTTATCCTTCCCAAATGCGTTGGAAAAATGGGTGTATGCTCCGGTAATGCGAAGGGATGGAATCTGTCCGCTTACAGCTAAAAACTCCTCCGCGCTGTTAAACCCAAACCGTCCGAAACCCGTTTCAATCTTAATGTGAACGTCAACGGTCACGCCCGCCTGTTCCGCCGCCTGGGATAAGGCGAGCGCGCCTTCCGCCGAGGCAATGGTAGCGGTCAATCCGCACCGAATAACGGTCCCTATTTCCTCCGGCAGCTCTGCCGCAGACAAAAGCAGGATTTCCTGTTCGAATCCATGCTCCCGCAGAAGCGCCGCCTCGCCTGCATCGCTGACTGCAAAGCGGTCGATCCCGCATTCTGCCAGCGTCTGGGCAAATGGAATCATGCCCATCCCATAGGCATTGCATTTGAGCACCGCCCAAATGGGAATGCCATTCATGTACTGCTGAAGGGTCTTTACATTTTCACATAATTTTTGTTTTTCTACGACCAGCGCTTTCATGTTCCGTCCATCCTTTGTGCTAAGTTATGATCGTTCGATCTTTTCCATTTTGGGGGCTTCCATTTTCAAACAGGGGGAATCAATCCGGCTTGCAGAACAAACGAAATTGCAGCTATCTTCTTTCCCTTCCGCAGCTTACTGTTTTCGGCCGCCAGCAAAACCAAGCCCGAATTCCCATCTGTTTCTTTAATCCCTGCATTGAAAAAGCCGTCCCCTATTTTTTACTGCCGGTCTCTTTGCGCAAAAACGACCGGTAGCGGAGCGCGCGGTAGGTTTTCTCTCCCTTTTCCACGGCCCAATAGATAAACCGGTTGAAAATATAGTTGTACTCGCCGATAAACTCCGTGAATTCCCCGTTGAATCCTTTTTTAAAGCGGTAGAGCCCATAGAGCGGATTGGATTCATCCAAATCGCCGGAAACGCCGCGGAAATCATAAATATCGCATTTGCGCTCAATGGCCCAGCGGATCATCTCCCATTGAAGCAGGTAATTCGGCATAACGTTCCGGTACTCATTGGAGCTCGCGCCGTAAACATACCAAACCTTGTTCCCATAGCAGACCGCCAGCGTCGCCGCAATGATTTTCCCTTCATAGCGGGCGACATAAAGGCGCAGCGCGTCCCCCAGCTCATCATACATCTTTTGGAAATACGAGAGCGGACGGGTGATAAACTTGTCCCGCTCGCCCGTCTCGACCATGATCTCATGAAAGCGGGGCAGGTCACCGCGCGTACCGATTTCCACCGTGACGCCCTTTCTTCCCGCCAGACGGACATTATAGCGGGTTTTGCTTTCGAAGTTCGCAAACACCTCGTCTTCCGTTTTCCCGGACACATCCAGGCGGAACACATATTTGGGCTGTACGCCCTCGAAATTTTTTCCCGCGTCGAGCAGTGTAAAGCCGAGCCCGGTTAAAATGGAGCCAAATTCCGTATCGTCCGATTTGACGTCCGGATCAATTTTGAGCACATAGCTTTTATACTTTTTGGCGAGTTCCTTTGCACCTTCTAACAGCTCGCCTATGGTTTCCCGGTCGTGGATGTCGCAGACAGGGCCGCGCGGCGAATACATCAGGGTATAAGGGAGATAGGGAATTTTCCGAATCAATACCGACATGGACGCGCGGATCTTCCCTTCGGAATCCAGGCAGAGAAGAACTTCGTTTTTCCAGCTGCCCTTTACCTTTCCCCACATAGTGCTTTGTAAAAAATGCCCCTTTGGATGGGACTGTAAAAATGCGTCATATTCTGCATACCGATCCGGTGTCAATAAATTCAAAGCGCGATCCTCCTTCAAAAATCCGTTTCTTTTGTTTGTATCTATTCATTTTACCCAATTAGGACTAATTCTTACCTTTAACTTATTTATTTTATCGCATCGGAGCGCCCTTGTCAATGTATTGAGCCATTAGTCCTGTTTTCCTTTTTACGAAAATCCCATTACAAATTAGAGTTGAAACCGGGAGCAGACAGAGCTATAATAGAATTATCGGCGAATTCTGTGTAGAGATACTGGGAAAAAACTTAAAGCAATGGCGTGTAAAAACAGGGGGCTGTATCTTTTCATCCTCTCTGGATTTTTAGCGGACTTTTGCCATCTTACCGTCTTTCTGTTTCAGCAGGAACACTTTGGAAGGGGAGTTCTTATCATACTTATTGATCTGTCCCTTGTGTGGTTTACAGGCAGTTTATATCTGAAACGAAAAAAGCGGCCAAGATGATTGGATAAACTTCCCATTCTACTGAAAAACAACTCTTTTTCGGCAGGAAAAAACCTTATGCAAAATTACGGAGACTGGCGGGAATAATCTTTGCTGACACAGTGAATTAGAAAAAAGCAACGAGCGGTTCCCGCGTGGTACCTTGTATCCTTTCGCTGCCGTGATATAATAGCCTTGCGCGATTTCTATCTCACCAAAATAAAATGGTTGCCATATAAACTGGATGATTATGGAGGAAAAGCATGACAGAAAAAGAAAAAATGCTATCGGGGCAGCTGTATGACCCCGCCGACAAAGAATTAACCGAATTACGGCTCAAAGCGAGAAAACTTGCCCGAAAATACAACAATACCGACGAGGATCAAATGCAGGAGCGGCAGGCGCTTCTCTCGGAACTGGTACCGAACCGCGGGACGGGCACCACTTTTTTGGCGCCGATACACTTTGACTACGGCTGTTTTATTTCACTTGGGGAAGAGTGTTCTGCAAATTGGAATTTGAAACCATTAAAATCTTTGACTGTTACCACCCATTATATGGTGGATACTAAATTGCTCCAAAAGCTTCGAAACGAAAGGGTTATCCCAGTTTGCTCGTTTTATCCTTTTATATGATTTCACTTGAAGTTATTCATGTTATGGTATACAGTAAGGAAAAAACAAGGGAAATTGGGGCAGGTAGGGATAAAGATTATGAAAGACATGGCAGGAATTCCGGGATACAGTTTTACAAAAATGCGTCTTATTACAAAAGGATTGTCGGGCGATAAGAAATTTTATTTAGAAACAGAAGATAGACAGCGATTTTTGGCGCGGATTAGCGAGTGTTTAGAATACGAGCGAAAAAAGACCGCATACGAACTGCTGATGAAAGTGAGCAAAATCAGAATACCAGCACCTACGCCAGTGGGGTTCGGTTATTGCGAGGACAAAAGCAAAATCTATACTCTGCTTTCTTGGGTAGATGGAGAAGACGCGCAAAGGGTGCTGCCAAGATTTTCACAGGAGAAACAGTACCGATTAGGTATAGAGGCAGGCAGAATTTTGAGAGAACTTCACGATAATAGTCTGATGGAGTGCAATGAAGATTGGCAGTTTCGGTATTTTTCAGTGATTGAGCCGAGACTGGAAGCTTACCGAAAAGAAGGTATACCGTTTGAAGGGAGCGACCAAATTCTGGATTACCTCAAAACTAATAAACATCTCCTCGCAAATCGACCGCAGACGCTTCATCACGGAGATTTTCACTTAGGGAATATGGTAATCGATAAAAATGCTCGACTTAGTGTAATTGATTGGGATACCGCGGATTTTGAGAATATAGGTGATCCGTGGTACGAGTTTAATCGGATCGGCGTTGAAAATCCTGCCTTTGCAACGGGACAAATTGATGGTTATTTTGAAAACGATATTCCCGATATGTTTTGGCGACTGTTCGCATTTTATCTTGCAGGAAGTGCTATTACTTCGATTGTTTGGGCGAAATATTTTGCGCCCGATTGTATGGAAGAGATAATAAAACTGAATACAGATATTGTTCGTTGGTACGACGGAATGAAGAATACGATTCCTGCTTGGTATATCAAAAGCGTATGGCCTAGAACGGAAGAATAGGAATGATACCATGGAAGCAAACAAAATTTTGTCAATATTACAGGAAAACTATGATCGTAATATAACATGCATTGAATTTTTGCGAGATAGCGGCGGAACTACTTATATTGTAAACGGCAAATCACAAAAATATTTGCTGAAAACCGCGGGCAGAGCGTTTCTAGATACATTTCGGCAATCAGTGGATATCATGTGTTACCTCACCAACTTTGAATTTCCTGTTCCCGCTATTATTAAAACAAAATCCGGGTTGCCGATATTGGAAATCTCAGAACAAGGGCAAGAGTATCTGTTTGTTCTATATGAGTATATCGAAGGAAAAGAACCTAACCTCTGCGTATGCTGTGAGAAAGTTGGAGATTTAGTTGGACAACTTCACGAATTGCTTCTTGCCTATACAGGGGAGTTGGTAGAACGGGATTTTCGATTTTTCATTAAACGCTATATAAACATACTACGCAAAAAGAACTATCCGCAAGCAGATGCTTATGCCAATCTTGGAGCAAATCTTTGGGAGCGTGTCAAAGATTGTCCCGTAGGTGTCTGCCACGGTGATCTTCATCGTGGAAATCTGCTGGAAACAGTAGATGGCAAAATTTATCTGCTTGATTTTGATGCAATCTGCCGTGCGCCCCGTATGTTTGATGTGATGGTCATGTGCGATATGACAGACTATTTTAATTTGCAGAACGATGACATCAAAACGACAAAAGCGGTCTACGAAAGTTTCTTAACTGGCTATACCCGACATATTGATTTGAAAGAAACGGAATTAGCGTCTTTTAACGATTGGGTGGCTATCCGTCATTTTCAATTACAGGCTACAATCGTTGAGATATTCGGCATAGACTGTAATGACAATCATTTTATTGACCAGCAGCTGGAGTGGCTTAAAAACTGGACTAAGCTATCGCACATCAAATCTTAAAGATGAAATACACTGAGTACAAACTGCAGGTTTGTGCGAGGAGTGTATTTCGCTCTCAAACGCCGAGGGCTTTTCCTGCCGAAACGGATGGACTTAATGGATTCCCTTATTTCGATTCGTAAGGACAAAAACGAGGGAAAATAGATAAGGTTTGAGCATTTAACAGGCGAACTATCTTGAAATTACAGAGGTTTCAGAGAGTGATTAAAATAAATTCTAATTTTACTGTCCTGGACTGCTGTCCTATCACGGTGGGAGATCACGTACTATTCGGTCCGAACTGCACACTGGCCGCTCCCATGCACCCTTTGTGCCCGCAGAAAAGAAATCTCCGCAAACGGAAGCCTGTGCGCTCTGGAATATGCCAAGCCCATCGTGATTGGCAATGACTGCTGGCTGGCTTCCAATGTGACGGTCTGCGGCGGCGTAACGATCGGAGAAGGCTGTGTCATCGGCGCGGGAAGCGTGGTAACGAGGGACATTCCCCCGCACTCGCTGGCGGCGGGCAATCCCTGCCGGGTGATCCGTCCAATTACCGAAGAAGATTTATTAGAGAAAACAGGCGGGAAGTAAACTGGCTTAAATTGCCCGCCCGCTTCCTACGCCCGGATGGGAGTTCGAACCAGAGGCCCGTTTCATATCCGGAACAAAACAGACAATCGATTGCAAAGGAGCAGTACTATGGCCAAGCATGAATTTGGAATCCTGCAAACAGACCCAAAACCCGGCCAGCGGTTTGACCATTATGAGCCGGAGCGTTACCGCTGCATATCGGTAGACGACGATTTCATTGAACCTTTGCTTTTCCAGCTGGATTCCATTGATTTTTACTGGCATTCGCTGGACACGCCGGGCAAGGGGCTGGCCTACACCGGTATCACTTTAATTCCTCCCTCTTCTCTGGATTCCGTGATTGCACTGTTATGCCACGAGGAACTGGAGGAATTAAAGCGGTTGCTGATGTACGCAAAGGATCAAAATAAATTTGTGATCCATTTTGGCATTTAAGTATTCTATGGAAGAATTTGTTTTTGTATTTGACGAATTGGGCCGGAGCGATCCAATTCGTCATTTTTTCTATTGACTTCCCCCTTGGTTTTTTGTAACATAAATGAATAGAAATCTTGTTTTACGGAAGGGGCATTGGTATGACATTGGATCAGTTAAAGCCCGGTGAGGGAGGGGTTATCACCTCGATTGGCGGAGAAGGGGCTCTGCGCCGGCACTTGCTGGATATGGGGCTGACTCCCAAAACATATGTTGAAGTTCGGAAGGTCGCGCCCATGGGCGACCCCATTGAATTGTTTCTGCGCAGTTATGTGCTCAGTCTCCGAAAGGACGACGCGGCTAAAATTACGATTGCTGAGGTAAAGCAGGTGAAAAAGCCATGAAATACCTGCTTGCTCTGGCCGGAAACCAAAACAGCGGCAAAACAACCCTATTCAACGCGCTCACCGGCAGTAACCAGCACGTGGGCAATTTTCCCGGCGTTACGGTAGAAAAAAAGGAAGGCCAAATATTAAAACACAAGGATATGTCGCTGGTGGATCTTCCCGGCATCTACTCCCTGTCGCCTTATACCTCGGAGGAAGTTGTCACGCGCGACTTTATTTTAAAGGAAAACCCGCAGGCGATCATCAACATCGTCGACGCGACAAACATTGAGCGGAATCTCTATTTAACGCTCCAGCTCATGGAGCTGGGAAAACCCATGGTGATTGCCCTCAACATGATGGATGAAGTGCGCGCCAGCGGCAATTCCATCGACGTCAAAAAGCTGTCGGATCATTTGGGCGTACCCGTCATTCCCATTGCGGCCTCGAAAAATGAGGGCATTTCCGATCTTATCACGGAAATTGAACGGATTGCGTCCAACGGAACGCCGCCGCCCAAGCTTGACTTTTGCGTGGGCGAAGTTCACAAGGCCATCCATTCCATTGCCCATATCATTGAAGATCAGGCAAAAAAAGCGGGCTATCCGCTCCGCTTTGCCGCGACTAAAATGGTAGAAGGCGACAGCATTACGGCCGATGTCCTGGGGATTACGCAATCGCAGATGCACATCATCCACCACATCGTCCGTTCCATGGAAACGGCGCTTCAGACAGACCGGGAAGCCGCTCTGGCCGACATGCGCTATACCTATATTGAAAAAATCTGCGCGGAATGCGTGGTCAAGCACCAGGAAACGCACGAACAGCTGCGCTCGGAAAAAATTGACCGGCTTTTGACCCATAAATATCTGGGAATACCCATATTCCTTTTAATCATGCTGCTGATTTTTGCCCTGACGTTTTCCGTCATCGGGCCGCCGCTTCAGGATTTGCTGCAAATGGGAATTGATTTTATCACCGGCGTCCTGTCCGATACGATGCAGACGGCGAATGTCAGCCCCTGGCTCCGCTCGCTGGTCGTCGACGGCATCTGCGCCGGCGTGGGAAGCGTTTTGTCGTTTCTCCCCATTATCGTGCTGCTGTTTTTCTTTCTCTCCCTGCTGGAGGACAGCGGGTATATGGCGCGCGTTGCGTTCGTAATGGATAAGCTGCTGCGGAAAATCGGCCTCTCCGGCCGCTCCTTTGTTCCCATGCTGATTGGATTTGGGTGCAGCGTTCCCGCTATCATGGCGACGCGGACGCTCTCTTCCGACCGAGACCGGAAAATGACGATCGTACTGACGCCATTTATGTCGTGCAGTGCAAAGCTGCCCATTTACGGCATGATTACGATGGCATTCTTTCCCCATCATGCGGCGCTGGTCATGATCACCCTCTATGTGACGGGGATCCTGGTTGCCATTTTGTCCGGCCTGCTGCTGAAAAATACGCTTTTTAAGGGCAACTCCGTCCCCTTTGTGATGGAGCTTCCTGCTTACCGGCTTCCGTCCGGAAAAAGCGTGCTGCTGCACATGTGGCAAAAAGCCAAGGATTTTCTGCGCAAGGCCTTTACCATCATATTCCTTGCGGCTATCGTGATCTGGTTTTTGCAGAGCTTTGACTGGTCGCTCAATCTGGTGGCGGACAGTGCGGACAGCATTTTAGCTTCCATCGGCTCCGTTATTGCACCGATTTTTATTCCGCTCGGCTTCAATGACTGGCGCGCTTCCACTGCCCTGATTGCCGGCTTTACTGCAAAAGAAGCCGTGGTCAGCACCTTGACCGTGCTCACCGGCGCTGTGGGAGAAAGCGGGCTTTCCATGGCCCTGCAGGGAATCTTTCCTACTTCCCTTTCGGCTTTCGCGTTTTTGGCGTTTGCCATTTTGTATATGCCCTGCGTAGCGGCTTTTGCCGCAACCAAGCGTGAATTGGGCAGTTACCATGCCGCAATCGGTGCGGCGGCGTATCAAACCGGCGTGGCTTATGTAGTAGCCCTGCTGATTTTCCAAATCGGCCGGCTGTTTATTGGATAGCTTTTTCAAAACGGAACAATATAATTTCAGGCAGAAGCGGATGGACTTGATTTTATCCGCTTCTGCCTGAATTATTTTATCACGGCATGATGCAAAGAACTATGAGAAATGCCAGATTGCACAGGGTAAAGGTTAAGAAATACTTTTTCTTAAGCTGCGGATACTGGTTGGAAATCTGTTTATACGATATCAGGCTTGCCATCGAAGCGATGAGCGTCCCCAATCCGCCGATATTGGTTCCAACAATCAGCTCCTTGATCTGATCGGTATAGGAAGACAGCAGCATGGCGGCCGGAACATTGCTGATCACCTGGCTGACCGCCACACTGATCATTCTCTCGTGGTTTGCCAAAACATTTTGAATCAGCTGCTGTAGGCTTTCGACCTGCTTGAGGTTCCCGACAAAAACAAAGAAAAACAGGAATGTGAGCAGAAGGGAATAATCGATTTGAACAAACAGCTTCCTGTTCTTCCAAAGCAGGCATACTGTTACTGCAATCAGCAAAACCACAGGCGGAACAAGCCCTGCTACTGCTAATACACAAAGAAGGAATAACGCCAGATAAAAAAATACCAGGCCGCGGTTTGATATTGGGACTATCTTCAAATCGACTTTCAGCTTTGCCTGCCGCCATCCAAAAAAGGCAAAGAGAATCAGTAGGACGGCCGACACAGCCGTATAGGGAAGCATGAAAAGAAAAAAGTCCCATATCTCCATGTTTGAGAGCGAAAACAGGTAAAGATTCTGCGGGTTGCCGATGGGCGAAAACATACTCCCCAGATTCCCTGCTATCGTCATCAGCGTTACCATCAGACACAGCTTCGGCCGCATTCCGGCCATTTCCAGAATCAGAATGCTGAACGGTACAAAGGTAATGAGCGCCACATCGTTTGTAATGAACATACTGCTGACAAAGCATAAGAAAATGAGCGTTAGGACAATTCCCCTTTTGGTCGTTACTTTCGTCAAAATCCGGTTTCCGATATAGGAAAAAAACCCTTCTCCCCGAAGCCCCTCTATGATCAGCATGAGGCAGAACAACAAAATCAGGGTCTTAAAATCAATATAATCCAAATATTGAAGGCTGGGAGGCGCAATCAAACACGATAAAACCGCCAGGCAAAACGATACGCTTAATACAATGTCCTTCCGAAAAAAACGAATTATTTTTTTCACTTATGTAACCTCTCTCTGCATTCCGTGTAAATTTGAATCTTCGCCCGCTCCTTCCCCCAAAAGGATTCTCCCTCAATTTCCAATTCAGCGGATGGGAGGACATGCAAAAAGCGCACGGAACGTTCCGCGCACTTTTCCGGAATCTCTGTCATCTTTTACCGGGATAACGTTCCCCTCATTCCTCTCCCAGAGCCTGGACCAGATCAATCCCGTTTCCGTCCGGATCTTTGATATGGAAAAACCGAAAGCCCCAAGGCAAATCCCGCGGCGCTTCTTCTGCTTTGATCCCCAAAGCGCAAATGCGCTCATACGCTCCATCCACATCGTCAACGCGGAATTCAAAGCCCTGGCAGGCGTGATAGGTCTGCTTTTGAAACCCGGCATCGTAATTTGCTACGATACAGACGGTGCTGTCATTCTTTGGGCCAAACCATATTTCGATCCGGTTTGGGCCGCCGTGGCTCTCTTCGATCTGCGCGCCTAACACGTTCTGATAAAATGCGGCGAGCCGTTTTGGATCAGCCGTTACTACATTGATGCAGACAAGCCGGTTATTTTGCTTCATGTCATTCGCCCCTTTTTCAAGTATTTGGAATGGGAAAAGCTCCGCTCTTTGATTCACCTTATTATACTAAAATTCAAAAGAAAAGACAACTCACATTTTTGTAAAGAATGCGAAAGGTTTTGCACATCAAAAGTTTTGATGTGCAAATCTTTTGCCGTGCAAATCGAGGAAAATACTCCGCTTGGCGGAGTATTTACCCCCACGCCCCTGGCGGGGCTGGGGACCCCTGAAGGGCCTTTCTCGCGTGAGAAAGGCCCTTCACCCAAAGAACGCTCAAGGGGTTTCCCCTTGAGAATCCCCAGGTGCAGAGACACCCAAAACACTCGGAAAAAATTTCTCAACTCGCTGGCGCTCAAACAATCGAAATTTTTTTGCCAAACGGTTGTTAAAAATGTGTTCTACAATAACTATTATCTCGTTTGGCATTCCCTCGGCTATTTCCCGAAAGTTTATTTCGCGGCGACCGGGTCGCCGAGGATCTTCTTGCGTAAGGCTGATTAGAATTCTGCTCTCGCCTTCCTGCGCTGAAACGAACTGGTGCAGCATATTAGAATAGAAAAGATACTAACTACTGCGTACTGTAAAAAGTAACAATAGGGCACGATGGGGAGGGTTCTTAGGGAGGGAGGCGCTTCGGGGAGGCCAATGGCCGAACCCGCCCTCCCTAAGCGCTTTTTAGGTGAAGGACCTTTTTTGCGTAAAAAAGGTCCTTCGGGGGTCCCCAGCCGCCAAAGGCGGCGCGGGGTATAACCGCCGTCCGCAGACGGCGGAACTCTCATGCGCGCCAAAAGATTGGTAAAGCAAATGTTTGCGTGTGCAATTCCGTTTGCAGAGACGCGGCCCGATGGTATGCGGATTTGCAGATTTATCTTGACATTGTGTCCGGCCTGTGTTACAGTGGTACAAATTGAAATGGAGAGAACCAAATGAATCAATTTTTGTTAGTCATGATCCGTGCATATCAGAGCGAGTCTGTTTCTTATTATTATGGAGACAGGCTTGGGCTGCTGTTGCAAAAATGACGCGGTTGGATCCGGGTATTATGAGCGGCTTGAGCAGAATCTGCTTTCGCCGCTTTTTTTATTTTTTAAAAGTAAAATGAAAGGAGTCATTCAAATGGACGTAATGCAAGTATTTGAAATTTTAAAGCGCGACTGCATTAATATGGTGTCACCGGAGGGGATTTTAGAAAAATTAAAGAGCGGAAAGCGGCTGAAAATCAAGCTGGGAGCGGACCCGTCCCGGCCGGATCTGCATCTGGGGCACAGTGTGGTGCTGCGAAAGCTGCGGCTGCTTCAGCAGCTGGGACATGAGATCATTTTTGTCATCGGCGATTTTACCGGCATGATCGGCGACCCGTCTGGCAAGAGCAAAACACGCCAGCCGCTTACCTTTGAGCAAACGCGCGAAAATGGAGAGACCTATTTCAAACAGGTGACGAAAATTTTAGATCCGGACAAGACCAGCATTATTTACAATTCCGAGTGGCTGTCCAAGATGAATTTTTCGGATGTGCTCAAGCTTGCCGGAAAATATACGGTGGCGCGGATTTTAGAGCGTGATGATTTTGCCAAGCGGCTAAGCGAGAATTCCGCCATCGGAATGCACGAGCTGTTTTATCCGCTCATGCAGGGCTATGATTCGGTCGCGCTCCATGCGGATATCGAGGTAGGCGGAAACGACCAGACCTTTAATCTGCTGGTAGGGCGGGATCTCCAGCGCGATTACGGCCAGCCGCCGCAGGATGTCATTACATTTCCGCTGCTCCCGGGGCTGGACGGCGTGGAGAAAATGAGCAAATCTCTGGATAACTACATTGGCATTGATGAGCCTGCCCCGGTGATGTTCGAAAAATGTATGAAAGTGCCCGATGAGCTTTTGGGCGATTATTTCCGCCTGACAACCGATTTGCAGGAGGAAGAATATGGGCCGCTGCTGGAAACCGACATCCGCCGGGCCCATGTCCGCTATGCCAGGGAGATTGTCTCGCTCTATTGGAGTGCAGAAGCCGCCGAAGAGGCCTTTCTGCGTTATCAGCGCGTGGCCTCCGGGGCCTTGCCGGAAGATATGGAAACGGTTTTTTGCGATAATCCTTCGGCCGATGTCGTCCATCTCCTGCGGCTGACCGGCCTGGCCGGCTCCAACGGAGAAGCGCGCCGTCTGATCGAAGGAAGAGGGATCAAAATCGACGGCAAAGTCGTGGAGAAAATCGGCCAAACTGCCGAAGGAAAACATGAAATCGTTTTGAGCAAGGGAAAGAACAAATTCGTCCGCGTGCGGTTTCAATAGCCGCATTTGAAAGGGCGAACAAGAGGCTGTTCTGCCGGCAAAAGCAGGCCGGAGAAAACACAGCAGACGCATGCCGCCTGCCGCAAAATTTAAAAATAACGGCGTCTTCGCAGATAAACCGGCTTCGTTTTATGGCGGCGGGGTCGCGGTCGATTATTTCCAGTAGCCAAACGGATAAGAATATGGTAGAATATGTCGGGCATAGAAATTTATCATTTTTATAAAGTAGGGGAACAAAGGGAATCTTCGCGCCCAAAGGCACAAAACAGATCGACTATCTTCTACAAAAAAGGGCATAAGATGTATCGGGATCTCACAAAAGGAAATATTACAAAGACAATACTGTTATTTGTACTCCCCATGATAGCGGGAAATCTATTGCAGCAATTCTACAACATAGCGGATACACTGATTGTCGGCAGGTTCATTGGAAAGGACGCTTTGGCGGCGGTTGGTTCGGCATTCACCTTAATGACCTTTCTGACCTCCATCCAGCTGGGTCTTTCAATGGGAGCTGGCGCGGCGTTTTCCATCTATCAGGGGAAGGGAGACCAAAAGCGGCTCAAGTCGTCCATTCTGCATGCGTTCGGGCTGATTTTTGTCATAACGGTTTTGCTGAACACAGCGGTTTATCTGTTCATCGATCCGATTATGGGGTTTTTGAATGTGCCCGGCGAAGTATATTCGCTGATGCGGGAGTATTTATGGATTATTTTTGCGGGTATCTTTGCGACATTTCTCTATAATTTCTTCTCCTGCCTGCTGCGCGCAATGGGAAATTCCTCGGTTCCGCTGATTTATCTCGGTATTTCCGCCTGTCTGAACATTGTATTGGATCTGGTATTTGTGCTGGTGTTTCACTGGGGAGTCGGCGGCGCCGCCATAGCCACCGTCATCGCACAGTATGTGTCGGGAATTGGGCTTGCGGGTTATACATTTTTCCGCTGCCGAAACTTGTGGCCCGGTTCGGATGACCTGAAGTGGGATCGGAATATCCTGCGCGAGATTTGCAGCCTTTCCATCTTAACCTGCATACAGCAGTCGGTGATGAATTTTGGAATTTTGATGGTGCAGGGACTGGTAAACAGCTTTGGGCCGGCGGTCATGGCGGCATTTGCCGCCGCAGTGAAGATTGACTCCTTTGCGTATATGCCGGTTCAGGATTTCGGCAATGCTTTTTCCACCTTTGTAGCTCAAAACTATGGCGCCGGAAAAATGGACCGCATCCGTGCGGGGATCAAAAAATGTATTGTGCTGACGATTGTGTTCTGCATTCTCGTGTCGGCAGTTGTTGTAATTTTTGCACGCCCACTGATGCTGATTTTTGTTTTGCCGCAGGAGACAGAAATATTATCCATCGGCGTCCAGTATCTGAGAGTGGTCGGCGTGTTCTATTGGGGAATCGGATGCCTGTTTTTGCTGTATGGCCTGTATCGGGCGATCAAGCGGCCGGGCATGTCGGTTGTGCTCACTGTCATTTCGCTCGGCACGCGGGTGGCATTGGCCTATTTGCTGTCGGCCTGGATCGGGGTCATTGGAATCTGGGTTTCCATCCCCATTGGCTGGATCCTGGCGGATCTTGTGGGCGCGGTTTATTACCGGCTGCGCGTCAGAGGATCGCTTTCTTTGCGGGAATAGAGGTTACAGAAATAAAATGCGGGCCTGCGGCAAACCTTATTTGGTTTACCGCAGGCCCTTTTGTATGAATCAACAAATTGTTTCCTTCTAATTTGACAATATATCATTTAGAATCCGTTCAGCCAGAACAGTATCTTTTTCCGCAGAGAGAGCCTGCTTTTCGTTTCCATTCGGAGGCGCTGGTACTCCGCTTCCAGCTCACTGCGCTCCGAAGCTGAGATTTCATGATTGCTGAACTGTGCCTTGAGTGCAAGCTCATAAATATCTTCTGAAATCTTAAGGCCGCTGTACCCTGTCAGTTTGACCATATCGCTGTAGAGCGCCAGAGCGGCTTGATTGGGATTGGGCTGACCGAAGCGTTTTTTACGCCTGTATACGGCAAGCAGACGGATGAGGAAAGGCGAGGCAAGCAGGCAAACCGCCAGGAAAATATAAATGACGATTGGAGATAATACAAAAGGCTCGGCTTCATCTTCCGCAGAAGGAGCTTCCGGGGAAGAAACGGAACTGCTGGGCTCCGGGCTTTCCAAATCCGGTGATTCTATAGGAGTGGGCGTGGGGGTCAGGCTTACCTCCGGCGTTTCCGTCGGGAGGGGCTCCTGCGTCTCTTCCGGCGCATTCGAGGATGAGTCCTCTTCCAGCGGCGCGGCGGACGCACCGCCTGGAGTTGCTTCGACGGGGACCCAGCCCGTGCCGGGAACCCAGATTTCCGCCCAGGCATGCGCATTCTGCGAAGGAACCGTTGCCCAGCCGTCAGCGCCGAAGAGGGATTCTCCCACAACATAGCCTTCTACATAGCGGGCAGGAATGCCCAGGGCGCGGAGCATAACGGTTGCCGCACTGGCAAAATATACGCAGTCGCCTTCTTTGCCCTCCGTTAAAAAATATTCTACGAAATCACGGTTATATGGCTGGGGGTCGGGAGTGGTGGTATAGGTACCGGCTTCACGGGCCTCCTGCGCGACGAGGCTTGCCGCATAGGCCCATTTCCAGTAGGGGACGATTCCGCCGGACGTCCCGTAAATTCTCTCCCAGTCAAGCGTTTCGCTTTCCTGTGCGGAGGGAGAAACACTCCTCCACCATTGCAGCATTGTTTCCTTCAATCCATCGGGAAGCTGGGTGTATTCCTCCATAATATACCGCATGTACTCCCAGTCCGGTTCCGAATCGGAATAAAACAGCGAGAAAGTGTCCACCTCTTCAGTTGGGTTGTAGAAAAAATCGAGAATGGACATAACGGTCTGATTGGGATTTCCGTCATACCAGGGGCCGTATCCCGAAATGACGGTAAAATCGTAATCTTCCTCTCCGTAGGGAATCCTGTACAGGGTGGCGTTGCGGGGGGTGAAGCTGGGATACCAGAGAGTCGTGTGACTGCCGGATATCAGATAACGGTCGGTAGAGGGCGCCAGAGTCTGGAACGAATAGCTCTGCTGTCCGTCGCCGGAAAGATATGCGTCTCTCTCCCAGCGGGGAGCGGGTTCGGCTTCCATACCCGTAATGAGATAGGGCGTAAACAGGAAATTGGAGTTTCCAATCAGCGGCTCAATGATCACCTCGCTCGAGTCGCTGTCTTCTAAAATTTGATTGGACAGGAACGTGAGCGGTTCAAACCCGAAGCCTTCAGACGGATATTGGTCCGAATCCGGCTGAAGCCACCGGTTTCCCGTATAAACCGAAGCGGAATAAGCCCGAAGATACAGCGTTGAAGGAGTCTCGCTGTAGACACGCAGGACATCCCGGCTGGAATTGCCGGAATACCAGGCATGATTTAAATTCACTTCGCCGGAGCTGTTGGCCAGCGAACCGCCGCCCGGAAGCATGGGACTTCCCTGAAAAAGGTCTGTGTCCCAGCGAATGTTGGAGACGGCCCGATCGATCTGCCCGCGCAGTACGGGCGCTCCCTCCCATGGAATATAGGATTGCGGCGACACGGCGGATACCAGGATCGCGATGACACAGGCGCAGGCAAAGACCGCACCGAGGGGCACGGGAGATTTGGACCGAAATTTACGCAGAATTCCGGATTGAAGCACCATAGCGGTCCAAAATAAAACGCAGAATGCAAGAGAATGGACAGGAATTGCTGTGTATATATTCCAGGAAAATGCGACAATGGGAATGGTGAGCAGGAGACTCAGCCATGCACTTTTCCAATTCGTAACAACCCAGCTGAGAAGCGCAAGATAGGGAAGCAGCAGATAGAGGAAGGAATACATGACAATATCATACTCCGACATCCTAAGCGGAGGATAATCAAGAACCGCTACAGGAAAATGCTGAACTAATGTAGGGATCAGGTATTCCCAGCAGCGGTATAAGCCCCACGCAATTTGCTGATAAAACCGTATCCCTAGAAATGTCCAAAGTACAAAGACCGCAATCCAAACCCATTTGCGCGATTTCTGCGGCAAAAAGGAAATGGACGTAAACAGAGCAGCGGCCAGCAGAGAGAGCAGCAGAATGTGTGTGGCTCCGGGCAGCTGATACTGGTTTAAAAATGCGCTTAACATGCCGTAAAGGCCGGAAAGCAGAACGAGCAGGTAGAAGATTTTGGAGGTAAGGATTTGCCGAATGTTTTCTTTCATGCTACTACCTCCTCTGAGCCGCCGTTTTGGTAAAGGGTAACTGCCTCTGCCTCTACAACCAGCGATCCCTCCGGAATCACCGGCAAAGCAGGGACGGCAGCCTCTTCTGCCGGGCAGGACTGCCCCAAAAGCTCCCACAACAGCGCCTCCAGTTCAGCCGCATCCTGTACAGCGGGAAATTCGTCCGAGCGGGCGCGAATAATTTGAAACCGGCAGCGAAAGCCGAGCTGGTGAAGCGTACGCAGCAGGCCGAATGCCTTTCCCAGTTTTCTTTCCAGCTGCGGCGCTGGTCCGGCCCATTCGAGGAATACCCAAATGGCAGCGCTTCCGGTTTCTTCAAATTCCCGTACGATCACCTGATCTCTGCGGGACGTGAGCTTCCAGTGAATATCACGCAGCAAATCGCCTTCGCGGTACTCTCGGATATCTTTCCATTCCCGTTCCCCATTCCCGTCTTTCACAAAAATGGGTTCTGCCATCCCATTGGTACGAATATCATCGGCTTTGTCTTCCGGAAAGGGGATTGCCGCTGGAGTTAAAAGTACTCGAACCGGCTTAGAGACGGGAATCCGGATTGGAAAAAAGCGCAGAAAATCCCATGCAACAGCCTTAACCAGCCGGCATTCCATCACTCCCATTGAAGGAGAGGTATATTGACCCAGCTCGATTGTGCCATTCTCATCCGGCGTGAGAAGAAGCCATTGACTTTTTATCTCGCCGGTAAAGAGATTCCGGATTTGCAGCCGGACCCGCACCATAGTCGGAAGAAGAGGCGCCGGGTAAGAAAGCGCCATCGAAAAGCCGTCTGATACATTTCCCAGATTCGGGCGGCAGAGCAGCGTGATCCGTCTGGCCCGAAGCAGAATCAAGCTCAAAAGGTAACTGCCCACCGGCAGCAGGACAGCGGCTAAAAATAAAATCCAGGATAAGTAGGAAGTGACATAAATATAGTAAAAGCCGGCGGCAAGGAAAATGCCTGCATAGCAGGCCCGCCTCAGCCAAAGCCAAACCTGTCTCATGAGCGTGCCCCCAGTTTGGGCGGAGAAATGGAGTGCAGAAGCTGCGTGAGGATTTCCTCCGGCGCAGCCTTTTCCCGCTTTGCCTGCGGCGTTAAGATCAGCCGGTGCGCCACGCAGTCTATATAAACCGACTGCACGTCCTGGGGAATGACATAATCCCTGCCTGCCACATATGCAGCAGCCTGCGACAGTGCGGTCAGCGCAACGCTGCAGCGGGGACTTGCCCCCTGCGCTACCTTTTCATGTGACCGTGTAGCGCGGACCAGGTCTAAGACATATTGGTAAATCGAATCGTGCAGGAAAACCTCAGAAACCTGCTTCTGCATTTCGAGCAGGGCTTCGGCGTCGGCCGCCTGCTGGATTACTCCCGCAGAAGAAGCGCCGAACTTCTGAAGCAGCATTTTCCGTTCCATTGCCGCATCTGGATAACCGATGGACAGCCGGATCATGAAGCGGTCGGTCTGCGATTCCGGCAAAAGCTGCGTTCCGGAGGAGCCGACAGGATTCTGGGTGGCAATGACCATGAAGGGGGTCGGAAGCGGGTGCGTTACTCCGTCCACTGTAACGGTATATTCTTCCATGGCCTCAAGCAGTGCCGACTGCGTGCGCGCAGAAGCGCGGTTGATCTCGTCGGCAAGCAGAAGGTTGCACATCACTGCGCCGGGCTGGTACACCATGGACCGGTCTTCCGGCCGCAGCATGGTATAGCCGGTGATATCCGACGGCATGACGTCGGGCGTAAACTGCATCCGGTTGCAGCGAAGATTGAGAGCTTTGGCAAACGCCATGGCGAGCGTGGTTTTGCCTACGCCGGGAATATCCTCCAACAGGACATGTCCCCCGGCCAGGAGGGCATAGAGCACCTTTTGAATGATCTGCGGATTGCCCACAAAGGATTTTTGTATTTCCGTAATAATATCATTGGTTTTCATTTGTATTTCTCCTGTGACCGCCGGTTTTGGCGGGGAATTTTTTGTTGATCCATCGAAAAAATCGATAAAATCTGTCATTTCTTCTATTATATTACCTGGAGTGCACTCCATGTCAAGTATGATATGGAAATTTTAACTATATATTTACATTTTTGTAATATTAAATTTAGGTAAAATGGATATACCAAACCACCCAGTTTATTTATTTGCATGAAAAACAGAATAAAACAAGGGAATTTGGCAGAGAACGCATAGATCATGAAAGTTTTTGGTTGTTTCCAAAGAATCGGCGTGGTATAATGAAGATAAGAAACAACATGCAGTTTTGGGCAAGACGAAAGAGAGGCGGCATATGAGTGAAGATTGTTGCGTCCATTTTAACCAAAAACCCGTGTTATCAGACGGGAGAGAAAATTTCCGTCAGGGGATTGATGCTGCACTCTGTGGGCTGTCCCCGGCCTTCGGCAGAGGAATTTGCGGAAGAATGGAATGCGGAATCTTACGAGAGAGCCTGCGTTCATGCGTTCATTGACGGCGATACGGGCGTGGTGTACCAAACTCTTCCCTGGAATCACAGAGGGCGGCACGGCGGCGGTTCCTCTAACGGTACGCACATCGGAATCGAAATGTGCGAACCCGCCTGCCTGACCTATACCAGCCAGTTTGCGTTTACCTGCTCCGATCTGTCTGCTGCCAGGGCTATGGCGGAGCGAACCTATCGAGCTGCGGTAGAACTGTTTGCCTTTCTTTGCAGAAAATTCCAGCTGGACCCGCAAAAGGACGGAGTCATCCTCTCCCACACGGAAGGGCATCAGAGGGGGATTGCCTCGGATCATGCCGATCCGGAGCATTTTTGGAACCAGCTAAAGACGGGCTATACAATGGACGGATTTCGGAACGACGTGGCAAAAGCATTGGAATCGCTGGAATGTTGAGCGGCTTCCGGTCCTGCTTACCTTTTCACGGTTCCCGGCAGCAAGGCTTGTAGGACGGCGGGTTTCGTGGTACAATGGATACGTTTGTTTTGGCGCAGAAAAAAGAAAAGGTGATATTGCTTTTTCTGTTATATTGACAAAGGATGTGTGTAAACTCATGGCAAATGAATTGTTTTTGAAATACGGCTGCAACCCCAATCAGAAGCCGTCGCGTATTTTTATGAAGGACGGGCGGGATCTTCCTGTAACGGTATTAAACGGCCGTCCCGGCTACATCAATTTTCTTGACGCATTAAACGGATGGCAGCTCGTGCGCGAATTAACCCAAGCGATAGGGCTTCCTGCGGCGACGTCGTTTAAGCACGTCAGCCCGGCCGGAGCGGCGGTCGGCGTTGAGCTGGACGACACCATGCGGAAAATCTATTTTACCGGAAAGGGAGAACTTTCCCCGATTGCGAGCGCGTATGCGCGGGCCAGAGGAGCGGACCGTATGTCCTCGTTCGGCGATTTCATTGCGCTTTCCTGCGAATGCGACGAAGCGACTGCAAAACTGATCCATCGGGAAGTGTCCGATGGTGTGATTGCGCCGTCTTACAGCGCGGAAGCTTTGGAAATTTTAAAATCCAAAAAGGGCGGGGCATACAATATCATCCAGATTGATCCGGATTATGTCCCTGCACCGATTGAGCAGAAGGACGTATACGGCGTAACCTTTGAGCAGGGCCGAAATGAGCTCAAAATCGACGAAAGCTGTCTGAATAACATCGTAACAAGGCAGAAAGAGCTTTCGGATTCTGCAAAACGCGATCTCGTCATCGCGCTTATCACCTTAAAATACACCCAGTCCAATTCCGTCTGTTACGTCAAAGACGGACAGGCCATCGGAATCGGGGCGGGACAGCAGTCACGGATTCACTGCACGCGCCTGGCGGGTTCGAAAGCGGACAACTGGTACCTGCGCCAGCATGAAAAGGTTTTGAATCTGAAGTTTGTGCCCGGAATCCGCAGAGCGGATCGGGACAATACCATCGACGTCTATATTTCCGACGACTACATGGACGTGTTGGCGGACGGAGTATGGCAGCAGTTCTTTGCCGAAAAGCCCTCTGTGTTCACACGCGAGGAACGCAGGGCCCATCTGGATACCTTAAAGGGCGTCGCCCTGGGGTCGGATGCCTTCTTCCCCTTCGGCGACAATGTAGAGCGGGCGCACCGCAGCGGCGTGGAATACATTGCGCAGCCGGGCGGCTCGGTGCGCGACGATAACGTAATTGAAGTCTGCGACAAGTATGGAATTGCAATGGCATTTACGGGTGCCCGGCTGTTCCACCATTAATAAACCCAAAAGGCAATAAAGCGGTTTGAGTTTTCCTGCTTTTCATGTCACCATGAAGATTTTAAATATATGGGACAGCCAAACTGCTGTAAGAGAGGAAGAAACAGTATGAAGGTTTTAGTAGTCGGTTCCGGCGGACGGGAACATGCCATTGTATGGGCTATTTCCAAATCGCCGCGCATATCCAAAATTTACTGTGCCCCCGGCAATGCCGGAATTTCCAAACTGGCGGAATGCGTTCCGATCAAGGTGCTGGAATTTGAGAAGCTGGCAGACTTTGCACAGGAGGAAAAAATCGATCTGATTATGGTCGCGCCGGACGATCCGCTCTGCCTGGGCGCAGTGGATTATTTCACCGGGCGCGGACTGCGCGCATTCGGCCCGGTCAAGGCGGCCGCGGAAATCGAGGGGAGCAAAGTCTTTGCCAAAAACCTCATGAAAAAATACGGGATTCCAACCGCGGCCTACGAAGTATTTGACGACAGCATGGCGGCGAAGTCCTATCTGCGCAGCCGAAACACCTATCCGGCAGTTATCAAGGCAGAGGGCCTTGCGCTGGGCAAGGGCGTTATCATTGCACAGTCGGAAAAAGAGGCCTTTGAAGCGGTGGAAGAAATTATGGAGGACCGCAAATTCGGCGAGGCGGGAAGCCGCGTGGTAATCGAGGAATTTTTAACCGGCCAGGAAGTGAGCGTGCTGGCGTTTACGGACGGAAAAACCATCGTTCCGATGGTCTCCGCGCAGGATCACAAACGTGCCTACGACGGCGACGAAGGCCTAAACACCGGCGGAATGGGGACGTTTTCGCCCAGCCGGCTCTACACAAAGGAAATTGCAGAAGAATGTATGCGCAATATCTTTCTTCCGACGATGCAGGCCATGAATGCAGAAGGACGCACCTTCCGCGGCGTTTTGTACTTTGGGCTCATTATGACGGAACAGGGAGTCAAGGTAATCGAATACAATTCCCGGTTCGGCGATCCGGAAGCGCAGGTTGTCCTGCCGCGGCTGAAAACCGATTTGCTCGATATCTTTGATGCGGTCATCGACGGCCGCCTGTCTGAACTCGACATAAAATGGAACGACGAAGCGGCAGTCTGCGTCGTGCTGGCCTCCGGCGGCTATCCGGAGCAGTATGAAACGGGATATCCCATTACCGGCTTGGAAGAAGCGGAAAAGCTGGGTGCAATTTTATTCCATGCCGGAACAAAGCTCGATGCGGAAGGAAGATTTATTACGGCGGGCGGCCGTGTGCTCGGGGTCACTGCCATGGGGGAAAATCTGGATAAGGCGATTGCAAATGCGTACAAAGCAGTCAAAAAAATCCACTTTGAAAAGATGCACTACCGCACGGACATCGGCGTAAAATAAGGGCGGCGTGTCTGTGCTTTAATATGTTTGCTTTGCAAACGAAGCGTACTGAATCTGCATGCAGAGGCCTGTTTTTTGACGGGCTTTTTGCATGAGCATGAGGCGATGGAATGGAACAAACAGAGGGAGGAATGATCCTGTGAATCAAGTCAGGCGAGTCTTTGTAGAAAAGAAAGAGGGCTTCCGCGTAGAAGCGGATGCGCTTTTAGCCGATTTAAAAGAAAATTTGCAGCTGGACGCTTTAACCGGAGTCCGGCTTGTCAACCGTTACGACGTTGAGGGGCTCAGCGACGAAGAATTTGAAACTGCAAAAAAGCTGGTGTTTTCCGAAGCGCCGGTCGATACCTGCTGGGAAGAGACGCTTTCGCCGGAAGCGGGAGACTGGTGCTTTGCAACCGAATTTCTGCCCGGCCAGTTTGACGCGCGGGCGGATTCTGCGGAGGAATGTATTTCCATTATTACGCAGAAGGCGCGTCCCCGTGTCCGCTATGCCAAGGTGTATCTGCTTTCCGGCGCGCTGTCGGAGGAGGATTTGGAAAAAGTCAAACGCTATATCATAAACCCGGTGGAATCGCGTGAGGCGAGCCTGGAAAAACCGGCCTCTCTTGCAGAAGAGGCGGCTGTGCCGGACGATGTGGCAACCGTAGAGGGCTTCATCTCCAAAAGCCGCGGCGAAATGGAAGCGTTTGCCCGTCAAATGGGCTTTGCCATGGATTTGGACGACCTGCTCTTCTGCCAGGACTACTTTCAGAATGTAGAGCGCCGCGATCCTACGGTGACCGAAATGCGCATGATTGACACCTATTGGTCGGATCATTGCCGCCACACCACCTTCGCAACCCGTTTGAATGAAATCACGATCCCGGACGGCAAGTACGCGCAGCCGATTCGAAACGCCTATCAGGCATACCTGTCTGCGAAAGCTGAAGTGGGCAATGCGGACCGGGATACGTGCCTGATGAACATTGCAACCATGGCAATGAAGAAGCTGAAAAAAGACGGCGTTTTGACGAAGCTGGATGAATCGGAGGAAATTAACGCATGCAGCATCCATGTGGATGTAGATGTGGATGGAAAGATAGAAAAATGGCTGCTCCTGTTCAAAAATGAGACGCACAACCACCCGACGGAGATCGAACCGTTTGGAGGAGCGGCGACATGTCTGGGCGGCGCGATCCGCGATCCGCTGTCCGGCCGCGCTTACGTTTACCAGGCGATGCGTGTGACGGGAAGCGGCGACGTGCGCGCTTCCATGGCAGAGACCCTGCCCGGCAAGCTCATGCAGCGCAAGATCAGCAAGACGGCGGCGGCGGGCTACAGCTCCTACGGCAACCAGATTGGTCTGGCAACCGGGCAGGTAGCGGAGATCTACCACGAGGGCTATGTGGCAAAACGTATGGAGATCGGCGCGGTCGTGGGCGCAGTGCGCGAGGACGCAGTGGTCCGCGAGACGCCGGAGCCGGGGGATATCGTGATCCTGCTCGGCGGGCGCACCGGCCGTGACGGCTGCGGCGGGGCGACCGGCTCTTCCAAAGCGCATGACGAAAACTCCGTGCTTCAGTGCGGCGCTGAAGTGCAGAAGGGCAACCCGCCGATTGAACGGAAGCTCCAGCGTCTGTTCCGCAATCCGGAAGTGACGCGCATGATCCGCCGCTGCAATGACTTCGGCGCGGGCGGCGTTTCCGTCGCCATCGGCGAGCTGGCGGACGGGCTCTCCATCGACCTCGACCGCGTACCCAAAAAATACGAAGGCCTCGACGGGACGGAGCTCGCGATCAGCGAATCGCAGGAACGTATGGCAGTCGTCATCCGCAAAAAGGACTATGAGGCATTTTTGGCCTATGCCAAAGAGGAAAACCTGGAAGCTACCTATGTGGCCGACGTCACTGCCGATGCACGGCTTACCATGCGCTGGCGCGGCAAAACGATCTGCGATATTTCCCGGGAATTTTTAAATACCAACGGCGCGACAAAAAATGCGGACGTTGCAGTAGAACTTCCGGATGAGACAAAGAATTATTTTGCAAAGCCCGCCGTTTCGGACGTGAAACAGCAGTGGCTTTCTACGCTGGGAAATCTCAATTCCTGCTCGCAGAAGGGACTGTCGGAGCGATTCGACTCGACCATCGGCGCGAACACGGTTTTGATGCCATTCGGCGGAGCATATCAGATGACCCCGAACGAGGCGATGGTAGCAAAGCTCCCCGTCCTCACGGGCGAGACGGATACGGCCAGCGCAATGGCGTATGGATTTGATCCGGACCTGTCCTCCTACAGCCCGTTCCACGGCGCGCAGTACGCAGTGCTGGAATCCGTGGCAAAACTGGCGGCTACCGGCGCACGGGTGGAGGATATGTATTTAACCTTCCAGGAGTACTTTGAAAAACTGGGCGCCGACCCCAAACGCTGGGGCAAGCCCTTTGCCGCCCTGCTCGGCGGCTTTACCGCTCAGCTCGGCTTCAACATTGCCGCCATCGGCGGAAAGGACAGCATGAGCGGCAGCTTCAACGATCTGGATGTTCCGCCGACGCTGGTGTCGTTTGCCATTGCGCCGGTCAAGGCTTCGAAGGTCATTTCCAATGAGCTCAAAGCCACGGACAGCGCCCTGTTCGTACTGACCGTGCGCCGGGACGAATATGACCTGCCGGATTACGAACATGCGAAAAAGCAGTACCAGGTACTTTCAGATCTCATCGCAGCAGGAAAGGTGCGCGCGGCTTCGGCTGTACGCCGCGGCGGAATCTGTGAGACGCTGTCCAAGATGGCAGTCGGAAACCGCATTGGCTTCACGATCGGTGACAGCGTAGATCCGGCCTCTTTGTTTACGCCGGATTACGGGAACATTGTACTCGAACTGGCAAGTGCTGACGACGCGAAAGGGCTGGACGGATTTGCACTCGGAACAGCGAATGCGGACGGCATGATCCGAATCGGTACGGCGGCCTTTACCATGGACGAGCTGTGGAGCACCTATGAAAGCCCGCTGGAGAAAATCTATCCCACGCGCGTTCCGGCGGCGAAAGAAGATATTCCCACATTCTCCTATGAGGCAAAGAGCTTATACGTCTGCCGGAATAAGACGGCAAGGCCGCGGGTGTTCATTCCTGTCTTTCCGGGTACCACCTGCGAATACGATACGATGCGCAAATTCCGCGCGGCAGGGGCTGACTGCGATATCTTTGTGCTGAAAAACCTCACGCCGGCAGACGTGACGGAAACCATGCAGATGATGGCAGAGAAAATTGCCGCCGCGCAGATTATCATGATTCCCGGCGGCTTCTCCGGCGGGGACGAGCCGGACGGTTCCGGCAAATTCATCACGGCCGCGTTCCGCAACCCGGCGGTTTCGGAGGCAGTGGCGGATCTTCTGCAAAAGCGGGACGGGCTTATGCTCGGCATCTGCAACGGTTTCCAGGCACTGATCAAGCTGGGGCTTCTGCCCTACGGCGAAATCCGCGAGACCCTGCCGACCGATCCCACGCTGACGTTTAACACCATCGGCCGCCACGTATCCCGAATCGTAAACACCCGCGTGGCTTCGAACAAGTCGCCGTGGCTTTCCCGCGTTTCGGTGGGCGACGTCCATGCCGTTGCGGTTTCGCATGGGGAAGGGCGCTTTATTGCCAATGACGAGTGGATCAAAACGCTTGCGGACAATGGCCAGATTGCGTTCCAGTATACGGATGCGGACGGAAAGCCGTCTTATGAGACGGAAGTGAACCCCAACGGCTCGGTGATGGCCATCGAAGGCATTACCAGTCCCGACGGGCGTATTCTGGGCAAAATGGGTCACAGCGAACGCGCCGGCGTGAATGTGTTTAAGAATATTACAGGCGAAACAGACCAGCACATTTTTGAAGCGGGCGTTGAATATTTTCGATAATAAAAAAATCATATAAGGCCTGCTGCAAAACAGTTGGGTGAAAAGTCAAAACTGCGTAAAACGCATTTTCAAACGGCTTTCACTCATTTGTTTTGACAGCGGGCCCTTTTCATTTTATAGAAATAAACAGGGGATTCAGCGTTCGATCAGTCCGTAGAGCAGAACGTGCAGGGCACGGCGGCAGATTTCTTCATGCCGGTTAGTTCGACTTTCGGGAGATTCTGCGGCGGCGAGAGAAACATGGACAAAATCCTCAAACAGCCTTAATTGATCCACAGCGTCCTGCAGGGTCAGGCCGCCGGCCAGGCGGTGCTGACTTAAAATCGCCGCAAGACAAGCGTCGTTCCATTCGTCAAATGCCGCGCGGCAGGCACGGATTTCTTTGTCAAGATGCGGGATTTTCGTAATGACGGCGGCGCAGAACAATTTCAAATGGTAAGGATGCTGGCGGAAAAATTCCAGCCGCACGTCAAAATACGATTCCGGCGTAATCCGGTTTAGATCAATATGGGCCTTGAGATACTCTGTCAGATCCTGAAAACAGCGCTGGACACAGGCTATATAGAGAGCGTCTTTGCCTTTGTAATAGTGATATAAGATTCCCTTTGATATATTTCCGCTGGAACAAATTGCGTTGGTGGAAGCGGCGGAATATCCATGTTCGGCAAATTCTGCAAACGCATGGGTTAAAATATTTTCCCGGCTTCTGCGGTTTCGTTCCTCTTGTCTCATTTTGTATCCCTCCTAATTCATAAGTATAGTATAACAAATTGATTACAGTTTGTCGAAAGAATTGACGGCTTTCAGTAAAGTGTGATACTATAATTTAGACTGATTAGTCTGCTTTAAGGATGGTGTAACATGAAAAAATTATTGGCTTTAGGTTTAACTGTTGGTTTGTTATTTTCCTCTGTTCCCGCGCGCGCTGATGCGCAGTGGCCGCAGTGGGCGGAGGATGCAAAGCTGTGGGCGGAGAAAGTGCAGATTGACGACAGCTTTTTGTCATCTCCGGAAGCGGCCGTTACAAGGGAACAGGCAGTGCAATTGCTGTACGAAGCGGCCGGAAGGCCGGAAGTATCTGCGCTTCCGCCGTTTTCGGATGTATCGGGAGAGTATGCCGCTGCGGTCAGCTGGGCCGCAGAGCAGGGCTTTATCAAAGGCTGCGGGGACGGAACCTTCCGCCCGCACGATGTGCTCACGCGGCAGGAATTCGCTTCGGTGCTGTACCAGAAGGCGGGAGCACC
>CALYAR010000104.1 GCA_944393585.1 uncultured Clostridia bacterium
TGAATTGTTAGCTGCGTATGGTTTGTTTGAAACAAACACCTTACGCGGCTTTTTTAGTTTTCTCAGAGGCAGTGTGCAGACGGGTAGTTCATACCCCTCATCTCTAATCTGCACGTCGGGCCGTCCCGTCGGTGTGACGGCCCCGGCCCTGCCCTGCAGGAAATCAATTCATATGGACGAAAAAAGCCCCGCTTTCGCGGGGCTTTTCCATGTGTTTTATAAGTGTTTTGAGAGAAAAAGATTTCAACGCCCGCGGGTCCTGCAAGAGCTGCAGACGGCAAGCGCCGAACTGTCTTGTCAAACGCCCGCTTGCCAAATTGTTCCGTTTCCTGTAAAATAACAGCTAGAAACTAATAAGGGGGAAGCTTATGTTATTCAACCTTTTCCTGGTTCTTTGCTGCATCGCAACGGCGGCCGTGCTGGCCGTGCTCGTCATCCGCTGTGTGGGCGGGAAACGCCTGAAATTCGGGCAGATCCGCTTATCCTTGGCGAAGCCTTTGGCGCTTGCGGGGGAGACCGTCACAAAAAAAGACAGCGCCAAGGTGGCGCTTTGGGCATTGGGTATTCTGTTTATAACGTATGGCGCAAGCCTTCTGTACAGCGGAATCTTCAAAGACGGCGTATCGTGGCAGAGCTTTTGTAACGCCTGGCAGCATTACGACGTCATCCATTACCTCCGCCTGGCCGAGCTGGGCTATTTTGGGAATGTGGAAAACGGCCAGCATTTGACGCTGGTTTTCTTCCCGCTCTATCCGTGGCTCATGCGCTTGCTGCATTTGCTGATCCCCAATTACGCCCTGTGCGGGCACATCATTTCCAGCCTGTGCTATATCGGAAGCTGCTGTGTGTTTTTCCGGCTGGTGACCGAAGAGTTCGGCAAAAAAATGGGCTGGCTCAGCGTGGCGTTTCTCACGGCATATCCGTTTTCCTTCTTTTTCGCTTCCATTCATACGGAAAGCCTGTTTTTGCTTTTGTCGGTGGCATGTTTTTATATGATTCGAAAGCACCGCTATCCGCTGGCCGGCGTGCTGGGGGCACTGGCAGCCTTAACCCGGATGCAGGGCGTGTTGCTGGCTGTGGTCGCGTTTGCAGAGTATTGCATGAGCGAACATCCCATCCGCAAGATCCAAAACCGGGACGTTCGGGGGCTGTGGCAGGATTTTTACGGCAAGCTCATCTGGATGGGCTTGATCGGGCTCGGCACCTTGGCCTATCTGCTGTTAAACTATGCCGTGGAGGGTGACCCCTTCCGGTTTCTGGTTTATCAGAAAGAGCACTGGAATCAGGGAACACAGCTGTTTGTCCGGAGCCTGCGCGGCTTGTGGGGCGCTCTGTGGAATCCGTCGCAAGGCTATGAATTCGTCTCCTTTACGACTTGGGGGCCTCAAATTGTGCTCTTCGCCTTCTGCCTGATTTTCCTGCTCTATGGAGTGCGGCGGCTGCACCCGGTCTGGATGATTTATTTTGTCATCTGCGTGTATCTCAACTTTTCGCTCACCAATCCGCTCAGCTGCGGCCGCTACATCGCCTGCGCGTTTCCGCTTCCGGTGCTTTTGGCAATGGGAAGCCAAAAAAGGCCGGCTTTGGGCCATTTTATGCTGACCGCGTTCGGGATTTTGCAGGGGATTTTCATGCTGGCTTATTTTGCAGGCCGGCATGTCTGCTGACGGAAGCCTATAGGGGAAATTCAATCATAACAGCGGGGCAGACGGATTGTCCTGCTGTTTTTTTAAAAGATTTTTATGTTCCCTTGGCGTTGTGCCGGTCCATTTTAAAAATACGCGGTTAAACGTTCTGGTATTTGCATATCCGGTTTCGTATGCGATTTCGGTTATGGTGAGGTCTGTCGTTTCAATGAGATGCATGGCCTCCTTGATGCGCATACTGTTGATAAAATCACGGAAATTAACCTTCAGGCTGGAACCGAATAAATGCGACAGATAGCTTTTGCTCAGCCCAAGTTCTTTCGAAAGCTGATTCAATGTTAAATTGGATTTGTAATTCTCATTGCAGTAAGTTAAAACGTCCCGAACCGCTGTCCCGTAATCCATCTTTTTTTCCGCAAAACGGCACTGGCTTAACAGTTTTCCGTTAAATAGAAGGGTGTAGCCTGCCTGGATGAGCGGGTCGCTCTTTTCATAGTCCTGAAAAATGAAGCGGAGCTGCTGGGCAAAATGAATCTGTTCGAGCTGTGCTCTGGGAATCTGATTGGAAACGGGAATCCGGTTTTTGTAGACCGCATAAAATTCGGGAAAATCGTCCGGATTGAATATGGATATGGCCGCACGAACCTCGGTAATGTCGTGGTAGCTGTGAATCTGATTGGAGAATATAATGGAAGCTTCGCCCTCGGACAGGATAAAGGAAACTCCGTCCACGCAAATTTCCGTCTGCCCGGAAAACAAATAGACAATTTCTATTTCCTTGTGCAGATGGGCGGGAAAGGTGAGGCTTTTATAATAGGATAATTTGGATTTACCGTTTCGTATTTCATAAAAAACATTCATAGCTGCTCCAAAAAAGCATTTTTTGTCTCATGATTCCATTGATTTATCTTGTATTATAACAGGCGCTTTATTATAATACAAGTGAAATAATATGAAAAATCAAGTATTTTTCAGGGAGGAAGAAGGATATGGGAAAATTACCGATTGCATTGCAGTTATATTCAGTCCGTGATGCGATGGAACAAGATGTCTACAATACATTAAAAGCAGTCAAAGCCATGGGATACGACGGAGTGGAGTTTGCCGGCCTGTACGGCCAGTCTCCCAAACAGCTGAAACAATGGTGCGCAGAATTGGAAATCATACCGTATTCCGCTCATGTGCCGCGGCCGGAAATGATAGCGGATCTGCCCGGCGTCATCGGCGCTTATGCAGAAATCGGCTGCCGGTTTATCGCAATTCCGTGGTCGGATCAGGCGAAGGACATTCCCGGCAGAGACGGATATCAAAACTTTTTGGAAGATGTAAGAAAAATTTCGGCAGAGTGCAAAAAGCACAACATTCGTCTGCTTTACCATAATCATGATTTTGAATTTGAAAAAATTGACGGCGTATATAAGCTGGACATTTTCTATTCCGATACGACGGCCGATGAGATTCAAACCGAGATCGACACGTGCTGGGCTTCGGTCGGCGGAGAGAATCCTGCTGAATTTGTCCGCAAGTATACCCAAAGAGCGCCGGTGGTTCACTTAAAAGACTACGTTGGAAGCAAGTGCGACAATATGTATGATCTGATTGCGAGCAACCCGATTAAAACGGAAGCGGAAGCTTCGGAAAAATTTGAGTTCCGTCCGGTGGGATGCGGCGTTCAGAATGTGCTGGAAATTCTCAAAGCAGCGGAAGACGCCGGAGCTGAACTGGTAGTTGTCGAACAGGATAATCCTTCTATGGGCCATACAAGCATGGAATGCGCCAAGATCAGTCTGGATAACATAAAAAAGGTATATTAACGAAGGGAGTATTGAAATGGGAGATATTTTAAACAGATTTCAGGAGCAAACAGAAGTGAAAGCGTTTGTCGGCGACAGAAAATTGAAAGTTGGTATCATTGGAACCGGATGGATTGCCGAAGCGCATGCAGTGGAATACATGCGGATGCCCGATGTGGAGATCGTAGCGGCAGCTGACCTGGTTCCGGGAAAGGCTGAGGCCTTCTGCGAACGGCTCGGCATCTCGAACGTCCGCTTCTACCCCAGCCATAAGGAAATGATCGATCAGGAACAGCTCGACGCAGTATCCATTTGTACATACAACTGCCAGCATGCGGCCCCGGCCATTTACGCGCTGGAGCACGGCGTCAACGTTTTGCTGGAGAAGCCGTTTACCGTTACCCTGGAGGAAGCGGTGCAGGTTATGAAGGCGGAGAAGAAGAGCGGGAAGATCCTTACCATTGGGTTCCAGCCGCGCATGAGCGCCAATATGCAGATGATCCGCAAGATTGTCGAATCCGGAGAACTGGGCAAAGTATACTATCTGCAGGCCGGCGGCGGCCGGCGGCGCGGGATCCCGACCCCTTACGGTACCAGCTTCATCGAAAAGGAAACGGGCGGAATCGGCGCAGTAGGGGACATCGGCTCTTATTCGCTTGATATGCTGCTGGGAGCCGTTGGCTATCCGAAGCCGCTGACCGTTTCCGGATATACTTCCAACTATTTCGGAACGGACCCGGATTACTATGCCGATCATCCGGAATATGCAAAGGTATTCGGCGTAGACGATTTTTCTGCCGCATTTATCCGGCTGGAAGGCGGCATTGTATTGGATTTCCGCATTTCATGGGCAATGAATATGGATACATGCGGAGACGCGCTGATTTTGGGAACCAAAGGCGGGCTGAAAATCCCGTCTACCGAATGCTGGAATGGTGAATTTGACCGCCCGCTGACCGTGTTTAAGCAGGTTTCGGGCCAGCCGGTTCAGTACGAGATCCCCCTGATCAAATATCCGGAAGACTTCAAAGGCTTCTTCTATGAAAAACTGCGCAGCTTTGTGCAGGCGATCTTTACCAACGGCAAAGCTCCGGTGCCAACGAGCGAAATTATCTACAACCAGGCAATCATCGACGGGATTGTAAAATCGGCGGAGCTTGGCAGGGAAGTTCAAATCGAAATTCCGGAAATATAAAGAAAAACAGAAAAGGCGCGGCGCAGATTGTGTATCTGCACTGCGTCTTTTTTTCTGTTTTCTATGGCAGACAGGAAAGCAGAAAAGCAAATCAATCATTTCAAGTTTTTTCCTCTTGTGTGAGATTGCAAAAAAACAGTTGAAAAAACAGCGAGACTATGTTAGAATACAAACCGTATACTTTTTTCGGTATACGAAAAATGGAAAGAAAAGAAAGGAAGAACGTAAAACATGGATGACCCTGGACCTGCGAATTTTTTGCCTCAATTAATTTTAGTTGCCGTACTTACATTAGTAAACGCATTTTTTGCCGCAACAGAGATGGCGGTTGTTTCGGTCAATAAGACAAAAATCAGAAATTTAGCGGAAGAAGGCAACAAGCGCGCTAAAGTTTTGGAGAGTCTGATTGAAGAACAGACCGCGTTTCTATCTACCATTCAGGTGGCCATTACATTGGCTGGATTCTTTTCCAGTGCGTCGGCTGCAACCGGTATGTCGGATGAATTGGGCCGCTTTTTGGAACGCTTCGGCATTCCGTGGGGAACGGAAATCGCCGTTGTAATCATTACCTTGATTTTATCGTATTTTACTTTGGTGCTGGGTGAACTGGTGCCGAAACGAATTGCTTTGCAAAAATCAGAAGCGGTGGCGCTGTTTGCTGCACGTCCCGTTGCTGTCTGTAAGGTAGTCGCGAAGCCGTTTGTAAAGCTCTTGTCTGTGTCGACAAATTTAGTGCTGAGACTGTTTGGTATGAAAGGCGAAAACCTGGATGAAAAGGTCTCGGAAGAGGAGATCCGGTCTTTGGTGGAAGAAGGCGAGGAAACCGGCGTGATCCGCGGTTCCGAGCGCGAGATGATCGACGGAGTATTTGAATTCAACGATATCATTGCGGAAGAAGTCATGACGCCCCGGACCGATGTGTTTATGATCAACATTGAAAAGCCGTTGTCGGAATACGTAGACGAATTGGTCAATGAAAAATATTCCCGTATTCCGGTCTACGAAGAGGATGTCGACAACATCATCGGTATTTTGTATATTCGGGATTTTATGCGCGAAGCCTATAAGGTTGGTTTCGATCAGGTTGACGTCCGCAAGATCCTGCGCCCTGCCTATTTTGTGCCGGAGCGGAAAAATATCAACGAGCTGTTTGAAGAGCTTCAGGCTTCCAAACGCCATATGGCAATTTTAATTGATGAGTACGGCGGTTTTTCGGGAATTGCCACGATTGAGGACTTAGTGGAAGAAGTCATGGGCAACATCGAAGATGAATACGACGTTGACGACCCGGATGTCCGGAAAATAGATGCGATGACTTATCTGGCCAAAGGGACGGTTACCATTGAAGAGCTCAATGATGAGCTGGACCTTGAGCTGGATGAAGAAACAGAAGATTATGACACCGTAGGCGGCCTGGTAATCAATTTGCTGGGGCATATCCCGGCAGACGGGTACACCGGTACGGTAGAATTTGAGAATTTAACCATAAAGATTGAATCGGTCCATGACAAGCGGGTGGAACGAGTGAAAATCTACATCCATCCCCCGGCTGTAACAGAACCGGACGAAGAAAAAGAAGAAAACGGAAAAGAAAAAAAGAAAAGCAAGCACTCGGAAGAATAGCGGCATGTTCATCTTTGCCCGCCCTGTATCCGGATTTCAAATCAATATTTTTCCGGTGGGCCGGCAGAAAAATTTGAGCGCTGAAAAAGCCTTTTTCAGACCATATGTGAATTCATGTATGGGAAGAGAAGGCTTTTTATTTTTCTTTGATTTAAGACAGCCATTTTCTTGGGATCAATCGTTCGGCAAAAACGCAAAAAATTCGCCTGGTTCAGACCGCTGCCGACAAAAGAGTTCCAGGGATATAGTGATATCGTCCAAAATATGTAAGTGAATTTTGTGCAAGATATACGAAAAAAATGTGCAAAAAATCTGCAAACAAAAATATTTTGAATAAATTTGGTTTTAGCTTGACAAAGGAAGTTTTTTGATTTATACTTGAGCTTGTAATCACGAACCGGTGTTTCACGGAGGTTATGAGTTTGGGTGAAGTGGAAAAAAAGGAAGGGAAAATGGATTTGACCCAGTTGTCCGATCAGGAGCTCATAACGGCGTATCGGAGTGGAAACGATACAGCGGCGGAGACATTGATGGATCGATATAAAAATTTAGTAAAAGCGAGAGTGCGCGGTTATTTTTTGATCGGAGCAGACCCGGAGGATATCATTCAGGAAGGAATGATTGGGCTGTATAAGGCGATCCGGGACTATCGGGACGACAGGAAGGTTTCATTCCAGGCGTTTGCTGAAGTTTGCATCGTTCGGCAGGTTATAACGGCCGTTAAAACAGCGACGCGTCAGAAACATATTCCATTGAATTCTTATATTTCATTAAGTAAACCCGTTTATGAAGAGGAATCAGAGCGTACACTGGTGGATATTGTCTGCGAGGATGCGGACAGTGATCCGGAGAAAGTCGTGATTGACAAGGAAAATTATGCCAGAATTGAGAAAGACATTGGGAATTTGTTGAGCAAATTTGAGTGGAAAGTGCTGACACTCTATTTGCAGGGCAGGACATATCAAGAGATTGCGGACACTTTGAATAAAGAATTAAAATCTATTGATAATGCGCTTCAAAGAATTAAGAAAAAGCTGACAAATAAGCTGGATAAACAATAAAGCAGCGGATATTCTCTCATAGCTTAAAGAAAGCGCCCGGTGAAAGCCGGGAGACGGCGGTGCGATTCCGTCTGGAGAGGTAGTAATTTATATTTTTTATTCAAAGTGAGGGATATCATTATGTACGAAGACAAAACATTAGTGTGTAAAGATTGCGGGAAAGAGTTTATCTTTACAGCAGGCGAGCAGGAGTTCTATGCAGAAAAAGGCTTCCAGAATGAACCGGCTCGCTGCAAAGAGTGCAGAACAGCGAAAAAAGCTGCGTCCAAACAAGCCAGAGAGATGTACGATGTAATTTGTGCAGACTGCGGCGCAGAGGCGAAGGTTCCGTTCAAACCGAGAAACGACCGCCCCGTTTATTGCAGCAACTGTTTTGAAAACCACAGATAATCCCTCGCCTTTTGGGGTTCCTGATGTGAAAAATAAAATGCACTATGTTGTATACATAGTGCATTTTTTGTGTTAGAATAAAGAAAAAATAGAGCTTCGGGCTTTTAATAGCCCAGCCTTGATATAAAATCCTTTATCTAATATGGACGGTGTAAAATAACATGATTAAAAAAAATGCGGCTGGTAAATGGAAGATTACCAAGTCACAGATTATTGTCATTGGATTCTTGAGCGTGATCCTGTTTGGAAGCGTTCTTCTGATGCTTCCGATTGCGTCAAGAGAGCGGACGGTTACCAGCTTTATCGACGCTTTGTTTACCGCGACCACGTCAACCTGCGTGACAGGATTGGTGGTATACGATACTTATACCCATTGGTCGCTGTTCGGGCAGATCGTCATCCTTTGCCTGATCCAGATCGGCGGACTGGGATTTATGACATTGGCAACGCTGTTCTCTCTCGCTATCCGCAGGAAAATATCGTACAATGAGCGGCTTTTGATTTCAGAAAGTCTGGGAAAGGATTCCGCTCAGGGGGTTGTCAGCCTGACACAGCATATTTTAATCGGTACGCTGGCAGTGGAAGGCGCCGGAATTCTGATTTTGGCAGTAAAATTTATACCCGATTTTGGGTTTTCGACCGGCCTTTACTATGCGGTCTTTCATTCGATATCCGCATTCTGCAATGCCGGAATCGATCTCATGGGCGGACAGTCCGGACAATTTTCCTCACTGACGGCGTATGCAGACGACTGGGTCGTTAATCTGACGATCATGAGCTTGATTGTCATCGGCGGTCTTGGCTTTATGGTATGGGAAAACCTGTACCGATCCAAGGGGTCCCGGGATCTTAACATTAACACCCGGCTGGTTTTGACCATTACTGTGATTCTGATTGTCGGCGGTGCGCTTCTGATCCTGCTGTTTGAATATGACAATCCCGGCACTTTGTCTGGGAAAACCTGGGAAGAAAAAATCCTGGCCTCACTGTTCCAGTCGGTGACCTGCCGTACCGCGGGCTTTAACACAGTGGATCTGGCGCAGATGCGCAATGCCTCCATCCTTGTTATGACAATCCTGATGTTCATCGGCGGTGCGCCGGGTTCAACAGCCGGCGGCGTAAAGGTGACGGTGATCGGGGTATTATTTTTCACCATTTTATCCACCGTGCGCAACAATGACGATGTGAATCTGATGGGAAAACGTCTGGGAAAGAACGCCGTTTTTCGGGCCATGATGGTATTCATTTTTGCAATTGTGATTTTGTTCACAGGAACGTTGCTTTTATGCGCTTTTGAAGATATTTCCATTCGGGAAAGCGTATTTGAGGTAGCGTCGGCTTTGGGAACCGTTGGCTTAACGCTGGGGATTACTCCGTCGCTTGGACTGGCCTCCAAAGTGGTGCTGATCTGCATTATGTTCATGGGCCGTGTCGGCGTATTTACCATAGCCGTTTCGATCTCGCTGAAAAACAATCAGACACAGCCGAAAATCCGTTATCCGGAAGATCGGATCATGATTTAAACAGGGGAGCTCTTTCCGCGAATGACCAGAATATTTTGTTCCATTTGCGGAATAGGGCTTTTTTTGTAAATTGTTTATGGTATAATGATATAAGCTTTTTCAAAAAAGCGCCCTTTCCGTGTGAAAGGGGCTGAGGTTTGCAGGCAGGGTGCCGCTTTTATGTAGAAAAGAGAGCGGCATGATTTAAAAATATAAGAAAAATACAAGGGGATTTCCCCCGGGAGGAAACAATGGAAAACAATAAAAATCGTTCGTTTGTTATTTTAGGTGCAGGAAGGTTTGGTACCAGCGTTGCCACAACACTGTATTCGCTGGGACATGAGGTCCTGCTCATCGACCGCAATGAAGACGTGATCCAGAGCATGACAAAGTATTGTACCCATGCGGTTATCGGCGATTGCTGCGATGAAGATACATTGGTGTCGCTGGGAGTCCGCAATTTTGATGCGGCAGTTGTCGCAATCGGTGCGGATTTCCAGTCGAGCGTGCTGGTAACCGTAATGCTCAAGGAAATGGGCGTGCCCTATGTGATTGCCAAGGTGCAGAGCGAGCGCCATGCAAAAGTGCTGGAGAAGATTGGGGCAGACAATGTCATATTCCCGGAGCATGACAGCGGCGTCCGGCTGGCGCACAATCTGGCGCTGAACAATTTTGTGGACTATATGGAGCTTTCTCCGGATTATAGTATTGCAGAAATCAGCTGTCCGGAAGGATGGATCGGAAAGAGCATTAACGAGCTCAATGTCCGCGCCCGGTTCGGTGTCAACATCATGGCGGTGAAAAATGGGGGCCATATTAACGTATCACCCAGCCCGCAGGAACGGTTCGAAGCGGATGATATGCTGATCGTGCTGGCTTCGAACGATGATCTGAATAAACTAAGATAAATGATACACAACATTACTTCCAGAAAAAATCAAATTATAAAACGGATCCGTTCGCTGCAAATGGCAAAATACCGGCGCGAATACGGCGAGTTCGTCGTTGAAGGGGTGAAGCCGGTCTCCGACGCTGTGGCAGCCGGAGCACAGATCGTCTGTGCGGCAGCGGCTTACAGCCAGATGGGACTGGCGGAGAAGCTGTTTGAGAACAAACCGTTCCCCCTTTATGCTATGCCGGATGATGTGTTTGCTTCCCTTTCTGAGACGGAGACGGCGCAGGGAATTTTGCTCTGTGCCCGCATCCCGCAGGAGGAATGGCTTCCGAAGGAGCGGGGTTTTTATCTCTACTGCGACGGCGTGTCCGATCCCGGCAATGCGGGAACCATCATCCGAATTGCGGATGCGGTGAATGCAGACGGGGTGCTTTTTTCTCCGGAGTGCGCCGATGTGTATTCCGGAAAGACAGTACGTTCTGCGGCGGGATCGTTTTTTCATGTGAAGGTATATACCAAAATGGAGAGCGGATGCCTGGAAAAGCTCAGAAAGCTCCGGTATGCGGTTGCGGGCGGAATACTCGATCCGGACAGCGTCGGCTACACCAAAGCGGAGCTGGCTCCTCCGGTTGCTGTGGTGATCGGCAATGAAGCCAACGGGATCAGCAAACGGGTGCGGGAGCTTTGTACCCAGAAGGTCATCATTCCGATCCTGGGACAGGCGGAGTCGCTGAATGCGGCGGTTGCCGCGGCCCTTTTGTGCTATGAGGTCCGCCGGAAGGAGGGAAGGCTGGAATGATTGAATTGGGAACTGCGGAGCGGCGGATCCTCAAAAAGGATGCAAAAATGGTGATCACAGACCATGCCGGGGCCATTCTTCTGGTCAGCCTGCCGCTCATCCTGCTCGAGCTGCTCTTTGCCTTCCGCTCTGCAATACCCGTGCCGGAGCCGGCCAAGTGGCTTATCATCGGGGCGGCAGGGCTGCTTATTTATCTGCCCCTTTCCATAGGGCAGGCTGCTTATCTCTTGGGAGAAGTGTGCGGCAGGCCGTGCAGGAAAACAGTGGTGTTTCGGTGGATTTGTTCCCCTCGCCTTTATGGGAAGGCCATTGTTTATGTGCTCGCAAGCCTGGGTTTGTATGGAGTCTATGCTGGTCTGTGTTACTTGCTGTCCTTTCCCGTCTCCCGCGGGGCGCAGTGGTTTGCCGGATTTATCGATAATCCGGAGGCGGGCGAATACCTTGAAAGCGTTTTTCTGCTTTTGGCGGTGCTGGGAGCGTCCATTTTAGAATTGTTTTTGTCGCCGGCGAAGAATTATTTGGCGGGAGAGCCGGAACTGAGTGCATTTGGAGTGATCCGCAAGTCCTTCCAGACGGCATTTTTGCATTTTAAGCCGCTGTTTTTGCTTCGGCTTACTTGGATTGGCTGGATCATCGGCGTGTATTTCTTTGACGGGGCGGTCAGCGGCAACATTTTTACCGCCGCGGTGCAGCCTAACTGGTGGATGAGTGTGCTCTATGGGATTGCCGCATTGATTTTTTATCTGGTTTCTTTTTATGTCGGAATCTATATGGATACGGCCAATTTGTCCTTCAATGAGCTCTGCATAGTCAGAAGCAGAGCGGCTGAAAAACAGGATTTTCCAAACAAAAAATAGAAAGCAGGGGAAAACCTGTGCAGATGTCAATCGGATAGTTCAATAAAATAATTTTAATTTCAGGCAGAAGCGGTTCGGGCGGCTTTGCATTCGGTTGGGGAAAGAATTTCATGACAGAAAATCCAACGGAAAATCAGGCCGGCCCGTTTCCGATACAATGGAGGAGGGTAAAACATGAATCAAGTCAGTATTCCGCGGCCGGAGTATCCGCGCCCGCAGCTTCGCAGAGACAGCTATCTGAGCTTAAACGGCCCTTGGGAATTTGAAATGGATGCAGGCATGAGCGGAAAGGAACGCAGGTTTTACGAGCGGAAAAGCCTTTCGCAGGAAATCCTGGTTCCGTTCTGTCCGGAAAGCGAGCTGTCGGGAATTGGAAACAAGGATTTCATGCAGTCGGTGTGGTATTTGAAAAAAGTAACGCTGCCCTGGCAGGGGGGAAAGACCATTCTGCACTTCGGCGCCTGCGACTACGAAACGGACGTATGGGTCAACGGCAAGCCGGCCGGTACGCACATCGGCGGATACAGCTCGTTTTCGTTTGACATCACCGGGCTTTTGCAGGACGGGGAAAACATCATCACCGTCAATGCCCGCGACGATGTGCGGAGCGGAAGACAGCCCCGCGGCAAGCAGAGCTCCCAGTTTTATTCGCATGACTGCGACTATACGCGAACCACGGGAATCTGGCAGAGCGTATGGCTGGAGAATGTGCCCTATGCCTACATTAAAAAGCTCCGCCAGACGCCGGACGTTTCCGGCTGCGCGCTGTATCTTGACCTGGTGACGGAAGATGCGCATGGCCTGACGGTGACGGCACAGGCATTTTACGAGGGAAAGCAGGTCGGAAAGGCTTGTGCATCCGTCGAAGGGAACCTGGCCAAGCTCAAGATTGACCTTGATGAGCTCCATCTATGGGAGACCGGATGCGGCAGACTGTACGAGCTTCGGGTAATCCTGGGGGAGGACTGTGTCGACAGCTATTTCGGTATGCGGAGCATTTCCTATGCGGACGGAAAGCTTTTGCTCAATGGAAAGCCGGTATTCCAGCGTCTGGTTCTGGATCAGGGCTTTTATCCGGACGGGATTTACACCGCACCCTCGGATGATGCGCTCCGGCGCGATATTGAGCTTTCCATGGATATGGGCTTCAACGGGGCGCGCCTGCACCAGAAAATTTTTGAAGAGCGTTATTTGTATCATGCCGACCGGCTGGGCTACCTTGTCTGGGGCGAACATGGCAACTGGGGTCTTGACATTTCCGGAAAAGAGGGAATCGGCAATTTTGCGCCGGAATGGGTGGAAGCAGTGGAACGGGACTACAGCCATCCCGCGCTGATTGGCTGGTGCCCCTTCAATGAGACGCAGAAGGATACGGACCGCTCGGTGCTGCGTTTTCTCTGCCATCTTACCAAAGCGCTGGACCCCACCCGTCCCTGCATTGATTCCAGCGGATGGCACCATACCGACGCAACCGATCTGGTCGATCTGCACGACTATGAACAAAACCCGGATATTTTCCGGAAAAAATACGATGCACTCATGACGGAGGGCGGAGTAGTACAGGATTCCGACCGTGGAACCTATGGCAGAGAGATGACCTTTGTGAGCGAGTACGGCGGGATCAAATGGGATTTTGACAAAAAGGGAAGCGGATGGGGCTACGGTGATGCGCCCAAGAGTGAGGCGGAATTTTTGGAACGTTATCGTGGGCTTACCACAGCACTGCTTCAAAACCGGAATATGTGCGCGTTCTGCTATACCCAGCTGACGGACGTCGAGCAGGAGATCAACGGTTTGTATACCTATGACCGGCGGCCGAAGTTCGATCCGGCCGTGATCCGCGCGATTAATACCCAGACGGCGGCAATCGAGGAAGAGGAAAATGCAGGTCAATGAAACGGTCAGCGTGGTAGAATATGACCCCAGCTGGCCGCTCTGTTACCGCCGCGAAGCGGAGAAAATACAAAAAGCAATTTCGGGCGGCGGTTTTTCTATAGAACACATCGGCAGCACTTCGGTAAACGGAATGTGGGCCAAACCGATCATCGATATTTTAGTTGGGACAGAATCATTTCCGCCGGAGGATTCCTTTATAGCGGAAATTGTGTCGGCGGGATACACATATCAGAAAGACGCAAGCGTAGCAGACCGGCTCTATTTTGTGAAGCGGACGGTTCCCCATTCTAATTTGCATGTGGTGCAGTACAATGGCACGATTTGGAAGATGGATCTGGCTTTCCGGGAGTTTTTACGGCATAATCCAGATGCCGCGGCAGAATATTCCCAGCTCAAAAGGCAGATCGCAGAGAGCGGAACGACTGCACTGCTGGAGTATTCCGCTAAAAAAGCGCCTCTGATCGAACGGTTTTTACAAAAGATTCTGGAACTAAAATGATAATAATGATCCCAAAAGGCATGGAGCTTGAAAGAGCCATGCCTTTTTGTTCATCCAGAGGCGTTTTGCAGTCGTGCGCTTCGTGTTTGTGCTATGATTTTTCCAAAATCGAAAAAAGGAGGAAGGATCATGGCAAAAAATTCTGGACTTCCCTATTTCCCTCTGGTATGCAACATGGATGATAAGGTCGATCTGATCGAAGCGGAATATGGTCTTGTAGGGTTTGCCGTTATCGTTAAGCTGTTTCAGAAAATTTATGGAGGCGAAGGCTATTTTTGTCCCTGGGGAAATGAAGTACTGCTTTTGTTATCCCGTCAGCTTGGTATTGATACAAAGCTGTTGAAAAAAATCGTGGATTCAGCAGCAGAACGCGGAATCTTTTCCCAACTCATGCTGAAGGAACATAGGATTTTAACTTCGCACGGGATACAGCAGCGGTATTTGGAAGCCGTATCGCGGCGGAAAAAAGTCGTGCTGTACAGGGATTATCTTTTGGTGGGCATGGAAGAACTTCCCAGCAATGTTTGCATTTTGGACTGAATGGATAACGGATTCTGGGATTTTGCAGCCTTTTTCTTTGAAACTGCATACCCCTCAACACAAAGAAAAGAAAAGAAGAGAAAAGAATAGGATAGAAGAGAAAAGAAAAGGGCGCCCCGACGGCGAAAAAATCGATGCTGCCCTGTGGATAGATGTAGACTTATCCACAGATTGTGGATTAACATCAGCGGCAAAGGATGCATGAGTGAAACAGGTGGCTGTCTGTTCGATAGACAGCGGTTTTCATGACCGAATTGTGATATGCGCACAAAACAAGTGCTGATTGATCGCTCTGTTCTATTTGCAGGGGAAATATGTTTAAAACACGAAAATAGGAGGCAGCTATGGAAAAAGCAGAACTGATTTCATTATTGGAAAAGTGGAGCAGTAAATTAAGGATTACTCCTGCCTGGGATGTTCGGCTGCAGTTTGTGGAAGACAGGGATTGGAGAAAAACCGGCGATATCAAAATTGACTGCGATGACAGAAAAGCAATTGTATTGCTGAATATGGTCAATCCCAAACAGGAAAATCTGGAAGAAATTATCATACATGAACTGCTTCATTTGAAAATGTATCCTCTCGATCAGGTGACGGAATCGTTGATTACAAGCAATTTCAAAGAAGGTACAGCAGAATACGATTTTGCATATACACAATTTTTTACGGCACTGGAACAAACCGTGGAAGAATTTGCAAAGTGTTTCCTGCTTGAATTTGGCGAAAACAAGAATTTATCGTTTGGAAGATGCAGTCAGCAAAAGTCTTATCATGAGCTGTTCGATGGATTGAAAAACCTGGAATGATTTGAAGATAAACTGTGCGGCCAGTCGGTAAACTGATCGGCGTGTTTTTTTATTCGTTCAAAATGTAAAATATTACTGATTCAGGGCGGCGTTTTAAGAAACGGCAGAAGGATATCTGCCGCATGCGGGCGCGTACAATGTACCCAAAGCTTTCTTATCACACCGCCCCTTATCCATGGCAGGACACAGAAAAATAAGAATTTATGTATTATTCTCCGCAAAGCGAACGCAGAGCGGGAACAAACAAATCCAAAAGGCGGCTGTAGCCTTTCTGGGTCATATGGATACCGTCGCGGGTAAAGCCATATTTGGGATCGCAGTTGGTGCGGTTGATTTGACAAGCCCCATATACATCCAGATAGGGGAAGCCGAATTCAATGCAGAGCTCAATGAGCGAATCGCGGAAATCGCGCAGGGTTGCCTGTTCCGGATGCGGATAAAGGCCTTCCCCAACCGACAGGGGCGTGACAAAAAGCGCGCGCCCTTCATACTTTTGCGACAGCTCGGTCATGGTATAGCGAATTGCGCCCCGCCACGTTGTAACGTCGGTCGAATCCGGAGTCCCGAGCAGAATCTTCTGGCACTGGTCGTTGTGGCCATACCAGAAATAACAAAGATCAGCTTTGGAAAAATCAATTTCTCCCCGTTCATAACGGTCGATAAAGTTGTTGGGCGATGAGCGTGCGAGGCAGGTGGAACCAATTCCGGCGTTTATCGTTCCGGCCAGCTCTAATTCTGCCTGTAAAACGGTCAGAAAACTGGGATTGCCATAATCTCCACCGTAATTTTCCGAGGCGGCGGTAAGACTGTCGCCAATCGCAAGCAGTGTTTTTCCCTTCGTTCCAGGATTATACAGAGGATGTTTCATTGTTATTTCTTTCCTTTCTATATGGAATCGATCATGGAATTTGATTCAATCGTTCGGTTTACCGGATAAAATTGGTTCGAAATCCTGCTTCATTTTCAGGCGGCTTTATGCCCTGCTCTTTTCCGCATTTAAGACAGCGGAGCAGCCAGGCCATATTCCGGCCCAGGTTGCGCATAATCTGCATGCCCTCCAGATCCTGCCGTACCTCGTCGGGCGTGTTCCCATGCACAACATTCCAGTAGGAGGAAGAGACGACCGGCATTTTTGCAATGGTAAAGTATTTGTTTAAAACATCGACGGACGAAGTTGTTCCGGCCCTTCGTGCAGAGGCAACTGCCGCGCCGGGCTTAAAGGAAAAGGCGCTGCCTCCGGCATAAAACGCCCGGTCTAAGATGGACAAAATCCGTCCGCTCGGATGGGAATAGTAAACCGGTGTGCCAAAGACAAAGCCGTCCGCCTTCTCTGCCTTTCGGATGAGTTCATTGACCAGGTCATCTCCAAAGATGCACGCGTTCTCAAGTTCGGCGCATTTTCTGCAGGCGATGCAATCCCGCACAGGGCCGTTTCCCAGCCACAGAATTTCGGCGGAAATGGATTCTTTTTCCAGTTGATCTGCAATTTCCTGCAAAGCTGCTGCGGTGCAGCCGTTTTTGTGCGGACTTCCGTTGAGTAATAAGACTTTCATGCAATAAGTTCTCCTTTCCAATTATTGTGATTTCCAAAGCGGATTATCCCGGTCCGGTTCTTTGCAGCGGCGCTCCGCTGAAGGTGAGCTCCGGCTCCATCCGCTGCCGCTGATACAAGCCGGCGATGTCCTGCGCGGCAAGGCGGGCGGCTTCTTCTTCCAAATCAAAATAACTCTGCGTCTGCCGGCTGCCGGTGAAGGGATTGATCCATTCCCGCCGCGCTTTGTTCAGTACAGACGGATCGGGGGAAGAAGCACGCAGAAATGCGCCTGCCCCTGCTTTTGTAAGCCGGTCGGCAGCAGAGCAAAGCACCGCCGTGATCCGGCTTTGGGAAAACATGCGCCGGGAGGCAAATTCCATTTCCCCAAAGGCGCGGACGACCGCGCCCTCGCGGATGGACATGCCGTATACAGCCGCACCGATCTGCCGGTATAGCTTTGCTGCAGCACGACGGGCAGCCTGAATGGAATGATGGGAAGCAGCGGGACGGACGCGGTAAGCTCGGATCGGTTTTTGAGCGCGGGCAGTCCATAGAAGTGAATCAAAATCGCTCTCAATCCGGTTGTGGGCGGTGTGAGGATTTTCTCCCGACTTCCGCGCCTCCTCACAGAGCGCATATACATAAGGGTGGACGATGGAATCCAGCCGGTAATGGCATAAATATCCCGCCGCATAGGAAAACGCGGCCTCCCGGCCGCCGCTCAGGGAAAACAGCCAGTCGAACAGACAGGCAAACTGCTCTTTGATTTGCTGCTGATGCAGCCGCACGCCGAGCGTATTGAGCGAGCGGTTCTTTTTCCAGACTGTGTCGGAAAAAAACAAAACATCGGGGCCAAACAGCCCATAGTCAAACGCGGCCCTGCTCCGGCAGACTGCCTGAGCCAGAGAAGGGGAAATTTTTTGTAAAACGTCTGCTCCAAATAGGGAATGAGCGGCAAATGCCGGCATAGCGAATCCACCTCTTTTGCTTCTTGATTCATTATACCAAATCCCGCAGAGAGGGAAAAGGCTTTTTTTTAATTATCTTGTGTTTATGTTGAGCAATCGGGGGATTTTGTATGTGGCAGAAGAAAACTTTTCCCGCCTGAATCCCCAATATGCGGTCCTAAAACGAAAGATGGATGGTAAATCGGTCCGATTGTGTTGTATATACCTTTGGAGGAGGCGCGCCGTTTCCAAAATTGGCACAGCAAAAAGGGAAACAGGTAACAATTCGGTAAAATGGAAATGAATTGACCGCAGTAGCCGATGAAAAGGCGGCAGTGCCGCAAAGATTCTGCCCCTGCTTTTTGTGCCTGGCGGAAAAAGGCTCTGTTCAAATGATGAATTTTGCTTTATACTGGTAAGAAAGAGAGAGGGGGATTTCCAAATGGCAAAAATACGAATGGAAGACATCAAAAACGATCCCGCTGTGTCGACCTATATTGAGCAGGCGGACGCGGCGATGAAAGCATATGGCTACACGGAGCACTCGTTTCCCCATGTAACGCGCACGGCCCATGTGGCGGCGGAGATTCTGCGCACAATGGGCGCAGCAGAGCGGGAAATTGAACTGGCGCAGATCGCAGGCTACCTGCACGACATCGGCAACTGCATCAACCGGGTGGATCACGCCCAGAGCGGTGCGCTGATGGCATTTCATCTGCTCAATGAACGGGGGATGCCGCCGGAAGAGATTGCCATGATTATTGCCGCCATCGGCAATCATGACGAATCCTCCGCCGTACCGGTCAGCGCTATTGCTGCGGCACTTATCCTGGCGGATAAGACAGACGTGCGCCGAAGCCGCGTCCGCAACCGGAACATTGCCAATTTTGACATCCATGACCGTGTCAACTATTCCGTGGAACAGGCGGATTTCCATCTGGAAAAGGAGGAAAAGCGCATCGTGCTGGATTTGACGATTGACACGGAGCTTTGCCCGGTCATGGATTATTTTGAGATTTTTTTGGGCCGCATGATCCTCTGCAAGCGTGCGGCGGATTATTTTGGCTGGCGGTTCCGCCTGGTGGTAAACGGGCTCAAGGTGATGTAATATAGGAGGAAATGACGATGATAGAAAAGCAGATTGTACGGATAGAACACCCTGATTTTTCATTGGGTTCCCTGCTTCGTGCAGTGAGGATGGACGAAGACCCCGATCCGGAGGATGTAAAAGAGATTGCCCGCATGCGGGAGGAAGCGCTTGCCGCTGCACAGCCGAAGGCGCTGTTTGGAATTGCGCAGATTGAAGCGCGGGACGCGCAGTCGGTTACGGCGGACGGTGTGCGCTTTGATTCCTCCTTGGTCAGCAAAAATCTGGAGCATGCTAACCGGATCCTTCCCTATGTGGCGACCTGCGGCACGGAAGCGGAGGAATGGTCGCAGGCTTATCAGAACGATTTCGTAACCCAGTATTGGGCGGATGCCATCAAGATGCAGCTATTGGCACTGGCACTGCAGTCGCTCAAAGCGGAGGCGGCAAAATATTTCCCGAACGGGTCATTTTCTGCGATGAGCCCCGGTTCGCTGCCGGCATGGCCGCTTCCGCAGCAGCGCCCGCTTTTTCGGCTGCTGGGCGGCGTAACGCCGGATATCGGGGTTGCGTTGACAGAGTCCTGTCTGCTGCTGCCGTCCAAATCCGTATCCGGATTTTTCTTTTCCTCGGAAAGCCATTATGAAAACTGCCGGTACTGCCCGCTGCTCGACTGTCCGAGCCGCCGTGCTCCGTTTGAAAAGGAACTGCAGGGCACATCGGAATACCAGCAGATTTTGGATTTGGATTCCTAAGCGGATTATACCATGTATATGCCGGATGCGGCGGCCGTGTATGCCAGCGTCCGTACGGCGGCGGACAGGGGTACGCTCTGCCCGTTTCTATGAGACTTCGGACCGAAAAGGAGGATGTATATGATTGCGCAGGAGGGAGCGGTTACAATCCGGAAAATGCAGCAAAACGAGCAGGACCTGCAATTATTTTTAAAATGGATGACAGACCCGGAAACCATGAAATACTGGGAGGGACTGACGGAACGGTTCACATACGAAAGAGTCGTAGAGCAATACCAGGAGCATGTGCGGGAACAGGTGGAACAATGTATGATGGAATACGGTCAAAAAACGATTGGGTACTGCCAGTTCTGCATGTTGAATGCCTCCTGTTACGAAGTGCCTCAAACCCAGTATGATCAGTTTGTCGGCCGGCAGGATGCGGCGTATGGAATCGATCTTTTCATAGGAGAGGTGGACTGGCGCAGCCGCGGAGTCGGAACAGAGTGCCTGAAGGTGCTGATGAAGGCATTGTTTGAGAAATATCATGCGGATGTTCTGCTGATCGACCCGAAGGTTCATAATGCAAGGGCAATTCGGTGTTATCACAAATGCGGATTCCAGGATTTATTCGTGG
>CALYAR010000105.1 GCA_944393585.1 uncultured Clostridia bacterium
ATACTGGCCATGCGGAAATACATCCTTTCTTGTATGGTTTGGTTTGGTCGCTAAAACTATAACACAGAAAATGTATTTCCGTCTTTTTAATTATTCAGTTGTAACATATGTATTGTAAACCTACAAATCTAACTAATATAAATAAAACTAACTCTTGACAGAGAGGTATTTGTGTGGTATTCTTATTTACGTAAAACAAGCAGAACCTATTCGTTCTCACCGTACCGAATTGGGATCACGGTAAATAAACAAAAAATACTCTGTGGTAGTATTGTGTTTATAGCGCGGATAGTGTGATGCTGTCCGCGTTTATTTTTTGAATTTGAGATGGGAAGGTGAGTATTATCAGTAGCAAGGACTTGTTAATTAACGAACAGATTCGTGATAAACAAATCAGAGTGATAGGAGAAGATGGAGAGCAGCTTGGCATTATGGATTCCAAAGATGCCCTGGAGCTGGCGGTCCAGAAAAACCTTGACCTCGTGATGATCGCGCCGCAGGCTGATCCAAAAGTATGCAAAATCATGGATTATGGAAAGTATCGTTTTGAGCTTGCGAAAAAGGAAAAAGAGAACAGAAAGAATCAAAAAGTCATCGATATCAAGGAAGTGCGTTTATCACCTGCTATTGACACACATGATTTTGAGACCAAGCTTGCCAGCGCAGTGAAATTTCTGAAACATGGTGATAAAGTAAAGGTCAGCGTACGTTTCAGGGGAAGAGAGATTAAGCATTCTGCACTGGGGAAGGAACTGCTTGACAAGTTTGTAGAAGGAGTAGGAGAATATGGTACGGCGGACAAAAGTGCGAAGCTGGAAGGCCGAAGCATGTTTATCATGATATCTCCGAAATAAGAATGGTTAAGTAGGCTTCGCCAATGAGGCTTTTCATACTTAATATAGAAGAATTGTATCAATCGGAAGGAGTGTTACCAATGCCTAAAATTAAGACGCATTCGGCTTCAGCGAAGAGATTTTCTCTTACAAAATCCGGAAAAGTAAAAAGAGGAAGCGCGTATCGCAGACATAATTTGACGGGGAAAACAACAAAAAGAAAGCGTATTTTAAGACAGTCCGTTTACGCAAGCACGGCGAACGAAGCGACAATCAAAAAAATGATTCCCTACAAATAAGAGGATTTTGAAAGAGAGGTAAGTATAGATGGCAAGAGTAAAAGGTGCATTGAGCACTAGAAAAAGACGCAAGAAAGTTTTAAAGCTTGCAAAAGGCTACTTTGGTGCCAAGAGCAAGCTGTTTCGGACTGCCAACCAGGCTGTGATGAAGTCTCTGACTTATTCCTATATTGGCAGAAAGCAGAAAAAACGCGATTTCCGCAAACTCTGGATCACCAGAATCAGTGCGGCTGCTAAAATGAATGGAATGAACTACAGCCGGTTCATGAACGGATTGAAAAAGGCAAATATCGATATGAACCGCAAAATGCTCTCTGAAATTGCAATTGCGGATCCGGCTGCTTTTACTGCTCTGGTAGAAAAGGCAAAGGCTGCTCTTTAAAAAATAAAAGCCGTCCAACGCTGAGGACGGCTTTTTGTATGCGCTGGATTTTTTACCCTAAAACGGATCGCGGGTCCTGATGGCGATGGAATGATTGTAATTGCAAAGGAGGGAGCGGTTATTTATATCCGCGGAATCATTCGAACCAAACCGACGTCTGAACCGGAGGATGCCTATTTGGATCAGATCGAATCCATCCGGCAGCTTAGTACACTTGCATTTCATAAACCAGTCACTTTTTTAGTGGGGGAAAACGGCAGCGGAAAATCCACGTTGCTGGAAGCAATTGCAGTAAATTTTGGTTTCAACCCGGAGGGCGGTTCCCGAAATTTTAGCTTTGCATCAGCTGACACACATTCCGGCCTTCATCGGCTGATCCGGCTATCTAAGGGAGTGCAGAGACCAAAGGATGGATATTTTCTGCGGGCTGAAAGCTTTTACAATGTCGCCACTGAGGTGGACCGGCTCGATGAAAATACGGATGACCTTTTGGAGGCATACGGCGGCAAGTCTCTGCATAAACAATCACATGGGGAAAGTTTTCTGGCCCTGGTACTTCATCGATTTCGCGGAAATGGGCTTTATCTTTTAGATGAGCCGGAAGCGGCGCTTTCTCCTACCCGCCAGCTTAGTTTGCTTGCAGCGATTCATCAGCTGGTCTGCCGGCATTCCCAATTTATTATTGCGACGCATTCTCCTATTTTAATGGCGTACCCAAATGCAGAAATTTTGGAGTTGGGTCATGGCGCGATACGTACGATTGATTATCGGGAGACGGAACCATATCAAATTACCAAGGCATTTTTAGATCATCCGCAGCGGATGCTTCAAACTTTACTGGAAGATGATAATAAGCCGGCAGCAGAAGGCGAAATGGAACAATGAAGGTTATTAATATGCAGAAAATAAAGTCTTTTGTTTTCCCCGCTTTGGGAGTGCTATGTTTGGGTGCGGCTTTAACCTGGGTGTTTTGCTTTACCTCGCTCGGATGGTTTTGGACCATCTCGTGGAGAGGATATACTGAATTGACGGACGGCGTATATGTTAATGAGGATTTTCAGCATTCAAAGCAAGATGTTTTAAAGGTTTTGGAAGAAGCAGAAAAACGAGTCGAAAATTTCTGGGGAAAGCTAACGGGCAAGCCTACTATAATCATCAGTGATGATGAAAAAGATTTATGCCAAATGGGATGGACTGGGAATCCGGCTCTTACCACGACTGTTGTATTTTTCGGCGCACATAACTATGTGCTGATCTCACCGGATGGCTTCAATGTCGATGTGGCGGCACATGAGCTAACCCATGCAGAACTGCACAGACGGCTCTATCAAGGCAGAATTTTTTCTTTTTCACAATCGGTACCGCTGTGGTTTGACGAAGGGGTCGCTCTTCAAAACGATTGGCGTGAAATTTATGATTTGGAGGCTTGCAGCGCAGCTGCGGAAATGGAGGCCACGCCGGATTTGGATGCCTTGGAAACGCCGGAACAGTTTTATGTCTCAGATCCCCAGATACGGCACAATAACTATGTAGCGAGCAAGCAGGAAGTTTCCGGCTGGATTTTGGAGCATGGAATGGAAGGGTTTATCAGGCTTATTGATCAGATCCGAATTGAGGGGGATTTCCGGAGTGCCTATTATGATGAAACTTGGTAAATGACCAGGAGGATAAAATGGAAATTCGAAAATGTACTGTGGCTGATATGCCGGAATTAATTGCGCTTTATCAAGAGTTGGTTCCATGGGAACACTCGGTAAAATGTGCTGAGGAGATTTATCGGAGAATAGAATCAGACGATCATTATTTTGTATTAGCGGCCGACGACGGGACGCGTGTTTTGGGGACTGCGATGGGAATCTGCTGCCTTTCGCTGGCATGCGGGGGAAAAAATTTTCTCGTAATTGAAGATGTCATTGTAAAGGAAGAATGCCGGAACATGGGAATCGGAAAAATGCTTTTTCATGCCTTGGATGAGTATGCCGTCCGGCACAACTGCAAATATGCCATATTAGTATCGTCTGGGTTTCGCGTGGGGGCACACGCCTTCTATGAAAAAATGGGATTTGTAGAGGAAGTAAGAGGGTTCCGAAAAGGATATGAAGAGTATTACCCTGCCGTGCCATCTGAATCGTGAGAGGCACAGCTTCAATTTGAAACAAGCTGTTAAAGAAGTATCATTTCTTTCGGCAGCTTGTTTTTTATTTGTTCTATTTTTCATCCGTCAATGTTTTCAGAAAGTTTAACAGCGCTTTTTGCTGTTTTTCGTTTAACCGATCAATCGTGCTCAGAATTTCGTTATTTTCTTCCTCGTTCGTGAAAAAATGCTTCAATGAAATACCAAGCCCCTCACAGATATATGAGAGGTATTCTACCGTAGGCTGTTTGTTTCCCAGTTCAATATCTCTTAAATAGCTCTGTGAAACTCCGGAGAGATTGGCAAGCCGATTGACTGTAAGTCCCTTTTGCTTTCTTAGATATGCGATCCTTTCCCCGATTATCATGGATAGTATTCTTCCTCTCTTTCAACAAGATCAAACTATAAATATAGAATATCACTTCAAAAACGATAAAATTGCATCTATAGTATTTATAAATTATATTTATTGATATATGCTATACTTAATTTTATGCAAATAGGGGTGTGAATATGAGTAAAGTAAGAATGTGTAAAAACTGCGGCGCTCTATTGCCGGAAAAGATGGCTATTTGTTTGAAATGCGGGGCAAGAAATGAAAGACCGTTCTACCAAAAACCAGTGCTTTGGGTCATTCTTGCAATTGTGATTCTTGCAGTCGTTGGTGGGATCGCCGGTTCGGGAGACAGACGGTTCTCAGACTGCTGTAACATCGGATGTATCCAATACGGCCGGCAATTCGAACGAAGCAGAACAAACCAATCAAAGTGTGTATGTGCCGGAAAAGCAGGAATTTGTAGGAGAGTGCGGAATTTCAGCGAATGCTGAAATGGGGTCATCGATCATTGATTATCCGGAATTGAGCATCTCCATCAAAAACGATAGCAGGAAAGAGATTTCGGCGATTCGGTTCTATTTTGTGCCGCTCGATGTTTATGGAGAAGAAATAAAAGGGTGGACAAGTCAGAATCATTTGTATACCGATACAAAAATTGCTGCCGGAGAATCGACTTCCATTACTTATCAATTCATTGAAGACAGTATCAAAAAAGGAAATTTATATGTTTACAGCGTATACTATTCCGATGGTACAGAATGGGGAGACCGGGAGGCAACCAAATCGACCATATTACAAAATGGTATGATGATTGAAGTATCCGGAGAATCATAAGAGTTTTGAAAGAGAATGGATGTGCTGCAGTTTACCGAGGGGGTTTCCAAAACAAGGCCGGACTTTGAGTGCGCTGTGTCCCATGGCGCTTTTGAAGACAAAATAAGGTGGAACACAGAAACCAACGAGGCAATACCAAAGTAAAACAGCAGCCGGAGCATGCTCCAGCTGCTGTTTTCTTACCTATTATTTTTCAAAAACAAAGCCGCAGTCCAGACACTTTATCTTCTGAGGATTATCCTGCTGTATTTGGACATTCCTGCTCCCGCATTCCAGGCAATGGTCAAACGGCTGCCCGCAGTGCGGGCAGGCTCTTGCGGTGGAAGTAAAGATCCCTTTGCAGTTTGGACACGTGGTGATCGACGGCATATCCGTTCCTCCTTTGAATGGATTCAAGCAACATTACAATTTTCGTTTCATGGCAATGTGGGGGCAGAATTCGTCCTGATATTCATGGCCGAATGCCTGATATCCCAATTTTTCATAAAATCCCTTTGCCTGAAGTTGGGCGGAGAGTTCTGTCCATACGGCGCCCTGCTTCTGTGCGGTTTTTTCCAGCTGTTCTAAAATCAGGGTCCCCAAATGCTTGCCGCGCCAGTCTTTTAAGACAGCGACCCGGCCAATGAGGTAAGTGTCAGCTTTACCGGGTTTGGGAAAGGTCCGGCCGGTTGCGACCGGCGTTTCCTCGTTGTAGACGCCAATGTGATAGGCATAGGCGTCGATGTCATCAAATTCCATGGTAAACCCCTGTTCCTGTTCAAAAACGGCGCTGCGGATTCTGTGGGCGTCGGGGTTCTGGTCGAGCCCTTTTGCGATTCGAAACGTAATCATTCCACTGCCCATCCTTTGCAGACGTCAATCCATGAAACGGCTTTGGAATAGGTATATAAATCTTCCAAGTTGAGTTCAATCGCAGAATTGGAGCTGCCGCACGCCGGAAAGACGGTTTCAAAGCGTTTCAAAGAGACATCCAGATAAACACAGACCTTTGGATTTTCAATCCCGAAGGGGCAGACCCCTCCCACAGCATGGCCGGTTTCTGCCAGAACCTCATCGGGGGAGAGCATTACGGCCTTGGTACTGAATTGGGCCTTGTATTTGGAATTGTCAATTTTCGCATCGCCTGCCGCGACGATCAGCCATACGCCTCCGTCGGACGCCCGGAAGGAGAGGGTCTTTGCAATGCGGGCGGGAATCACGCCCAATGCTTCCGCCGCCAGTGCGACGGTCGCGCTGGAAGTTTCCAGCTCCCGGATGTCCCCGTCGCGCCCGAATTGTTTGAGATAGTTTCGTACCAGTTCAATTGCCATGATGTTCGTCTCCTTTGTATGCCGCTTGGTATTGCTTTAGATTTTGTTTCGCTTCTGCGATGGCAGACAGCACCTGTTCTTTGGCCGGGCCGCCCGGAATGCTGCGCGCATTGACGCAGGTTTCCATACTGATGGCCTCATAGATGTCAGAGTCAAACAGTTCGCAGCAGTCTTTGAATTCATTCATTGTAAACTGATCGAGATCCTTGTTGTGGCTTAATGCGTAACTCACCATTTTGCCGACAACCGCATGGGCGTCGCGGAAGGGAAGGCCTTTGCGTACCAGGTAATCCGCTACATCCGTTGCGTTGGTAAAACCGCCCTTTGCAGCGGAAAGCATATTCTGCTTTTTCACTTTCATTGCGGAGATCATCGCATTAAAAATAGGAAGGCACATTTTAACCGTATCAACCGCGTCAAAAATCGGTTCCTTGTCCTCCTGCATGTCCTTATTGTAGGCCAGCGGCAGGGATTTCATCGTAACCAGCAGGCTGGTTAAGTCTCCGTAAACGCGGCCGCATTTTCCGCGGACCAGCTCGGCAATGTCCGGATTCTTTTTCTGCGGCATGATGCTGGAACCTGTGGAATAGGCGTCATCCATTTCGACAAAGGAGAATTCGTGTGAATTCCACAAAATGATTTCTTCGGAAAACCGGCTTAAATGCATCATTATTTCCGAGAGGCAGAAGGCCAGCTCGAGAACAAAGTCGCGGTCGGATACGCCGTCTAAGGAGTTGCGCGTGATGGCGTCAAATCCTAACTCCTTTGCGACAAAGCCTCGGTCGAGCGGATAAGTGGTAGCGGCCAGAGCGCCGGAACCCAGCGGCATGACGTTCATACGCTTTCTCCAATCGGACAGACGGCTTAAATCACGCAGAAACATCTCAAAATATGCCATGAGATAGTGCGCAAGCGTAACCGGCTGTGCGCGCTGCAAATGGGTGTATCCCGGCATGATCGTATCCAGGTTCTGTTCTGCTAAGGTGAGGAGTGTTTCTTCCAGTTTCGTCAGAAGGGCAGAAATTTCCCCCTGCTCCCGCCGCAGGTAAAGGCGGATGTCCAGCGCAACCTGGTCATTGCGGCTGCGGCCGGTGTGCAGGCGCTTTCCGGCGTCTCCGATCCGCTCTGTTA
>CALYAR010000106.1 GCA_944393585.1 uncultured Clostridia bacterium
GATGAGGCTGTTCGGATTTGAAAGAGATATCAAAAATAGAACCGGCGCAGTTTTTACTGCACCGGTTTTTCTCTTTTGATATTGTTTCCGTTTTTTTGCAGTGGATTTTTCATGGGTGTAATTCATAAGCGACATGAGAACACTCATGACGTAGCTGAACATGGAAGTAAGCTCGCCGGTTGTAAGATTTCCTGCTACGATGAACTGGGCGCCGAACCAGGAAAGAGCAATGATACATCCATAGACGACCAGCATCATGACGGGATTGTTCCATGCCAGGTTGCCTTCCGCTTTGACAAAGAGGCCGTAGAGTTTCTCCACCGCTTTCCGGAACTTGCTGTTTTCGTAATCTTCCCGGACATATGCCTTTACAACTCGAATTGCGGATAAATTTTCCTGCACACTGGCATTCAAATCGTCGTATTGGCGGAAGACCTGATTGAAAATCTTTGTTGTCTTTGTCATGATGAGAAGCAAAGCGGCGGATAAAATCACGATGGCAATTAGAAATATTAAGCTTAGCTTAACACTGATGAAAAAACACATCACCATGCTGCAAATGAGCATCAAAGGGGCTCTGACAGCAATACGCAGGATCATTTGATACGAATTTTGGACGTTTGTGACGTCGGTAGTCATACGGGTTACTAAGCCAGCCGTGCTGTATTTGTCTATGTTGGAAAACGAAAAGGTCTGGACGTTTTCATAGATTCCCTCCCGCAGATTACAGGCAAAGCCGGACGAAGCCCTGGCGGCGTATTTACCCGCCAAAACGCCGAATGCCAGGCTGAAGAAGGCCATGACAAGCATAATCCCCCCATATAAGTATACATTGTGGATGTTTCCGGCCTCGATGCCCTGATCGATGATGGAAGCTGTGACAAATGGAATTAATACCTCCATTAAGACCTCCAGGCTGGTAAAAAGGGGAGCCAGCAGAGATGCTTTTTTATATTCGCCGATATATCGAAATAGTGTTTTGATCATACTTTTCCCTCCTTATGGTTTTTGTTTGATATTGGATATCATGGAAAGCAGCACAGCCTCCGAGATCTTCAGATTCTGCTCTGGGATATTCCTGCATAAGCGGTTATGCTGTTCGGCTAGGCTTTGCTCGATCTGTTTCTCTGTTTCAAAGGCCTTTTCTGTCAAAATGATTTGTTTCCTGCGGTCATCTTTCACAGCAGGCGCCATATCCAAAAAGCCTTTTTTCTTTAACGCCTTTAAAATCGATGAGATTGCCGATTTTGAAATCCCTAATTTTTCATGAAGCTCTGTCGCATAAACAGTATGCCCCGTCCGGGAGAGAAGATAATGGAGCGCAAGGCCTTGGGAAGGGGAAATATCCAATCGTTTCATCTGCTCTCTTCCGCATTGTTCTAAAGAGTGGCTTAACTGTCTTACAAGCAGAATGACATTGTTTTTCATTTGGCGGTTCTCCTTTCTCCGCACGAGAATATGAATTGTTTTATCGTGAACGGTTTTCCTATTAACTATTATACCGGCTTTGGCTTGAATGTGAATTAAGAATATGATATTATTAATAATGAAAACTTATTAATTTGATGGGAGAGAAAGGAATGAATACGTTTCAGTTAGCTTGTTTTTTGGCTGTTGCTGAGAATTTGAATTTTGCCCGGGCCGCTGAACATCTGCACGTTACGCAGCCGGCTGTTACACAGCAGATTCACTCGCTGGAGAAGGAGCTGAATGTAAAACTGTTCAAGCGTACCACCCGTTCGGTCAGGATGACTCCGGAAGGCATGGTGTTTCTTCATGACGCACGGCATATGATGGCTATTTCCGAACGCGCGAAAAAAAGGTTTGAAAATCCTTATGGTCAGGAAATTAAAACCCTGTCATTAGGCTGTTACAGCTATGCCCAGCTGTTTTTACTCCCGCCGGTTCTGAAAAAACTTGCGTGCCGATACCCGGACATTCATCCGCGGCTTTCAGTCGTACCATTCCAGCATTTATACCGATTACTGGAAGAAGATGATGTGGATGCCGTAATTGGCTTTCGGGAACCGGATTCCAAAAAAATTTCCGCCAATTACCGGGAAATCGTAAAAGTTCCTGTGGTTTGTATCTGTCCGTTGGATAATCCGCTGTCACAGCGCCAATTTGTTTCACTGGATGATTTGAAAAATGAAAAGCTTGTCCTGTTCGATCCGGCGAAAGCACAGGCCGATGCTGCACAGCTTCAGGGGCAGCTGATGGGCGGACGCGCTCCCTCTGAGTTTTACTTTTGCGAATCAGCGGAGGCCGTTGTGATTTTAGTGGAAGCCGGCCTGGGGATCTCTATCCTTCCCGACCTGTTCATCCCTCCGGATCTCGCAATGGCCCGGATACCAATCGAAGGCGTTGAGCCGGTCTCGTTTGGAATTTATTACAAATCGGTGCAGGGAAATGCTCCTTTGAAAGAATTGATACAAATTATGAAAGGACAGGTTTAAGAAGAATTTTTCCGGCAGTACATTTTGGAAGTTTTCCATTTTATCATTTGAAATAGATAGTAGATCGTACAAATAATGTTTTAAAAAAGAAAACGCTGTAAAAGTGGTGTGTTCCATTTTTACAGCGTTTTTTCAATTTGGATTATTTATTATGACAGCCTCATTCTATTTCAGCCTTTGTATGCACTAGCCGCAGTTTTGTTTTATGCTTGGGATAATTGCAGTGAATATGGAGCAAAGCGAAATTCTGTCGGACATTAGCCTTTTTATGATTCATCTTTCTTTTTCTCTTCCATTGCTTTTTTCATGGCCAGGGCAAATGCGCTTTCGCCGGGTTCTTCCTGCTTCTTTTGGGCGCGGAGATAATTCTGCACATACTTTTTGCTCGCGCCGGAAGTACCGATCCGCTGATGGAAGGCATCCGCTTTTTCACGGAACCCACAGGCGCAGACATAGGTCTTTTTCTCACCGTCCCCGAACAGTTCCATCCGCTTGTGGCAGACAGGACAGCGGGCATTGGTCTCCATTACCACGTTTTGCCGGTGCCCGCATTCCCGGTCCGGGCAGATGAGCATCTTTCCCTTTTTTCCATTGACGCTCAGCATCATTTTGCCGCAGACGGGGCAAGGGGTTTTGCTGACGTTATCGTGGACGTATTTTGCGTCGCTGGTTATGACGTTTTGTACCAGCTGTTTGGTGTAGGAGCGGATGTCGCGGAGAAAAGTTTCCCGTTTGGCAGTTCCTTTTCCAATCGCTTCGAGTTCTTTCTCCCATTTGGCAGTGAGCAGAGGTTCTTTCAAATCCGGCGGGACAATGGCAATCAGCTGCCTGCCCTTGGAAGTAGGATAGATGGAATTGCCGCGCTTTTCGATGTAAAACGCAGAGAAAAGCTTTTCAATGATATCCGCCCGGGTTGCCGGCGTGCCCAAACCGCCGCCGATGAATTCCTTCATTTTTTTGTCTTCTATGAATTTTGAAGGGTTTTCCATGGCGGAAAGCAGGGTCGCCTCTGTATAGCGGGCAGGGGGAGAAGTCCTCAGTGTTTTAATCTTGGACGCCTTACAGGGGAAAACATCGCCCTTTGATAAGGATGGAAGAGTCTGTTCCTGTTCTGCCGTGTCCTCCTCGTCGTCGGGCGCATCGTAGACGGCTTTCCAGCCCTTGTTTACTACCGATTTCCCGGCGGCGCCAAATAGCATCCCTTCGCAGGTGAGCTCCACTTTGAGCTGCTGGTAGACGAAGTCCGGATAAAAACAGGTCAAAAACCGGCGGACGACCAGCTGATAAATTTTCAATTCTTCCGAAGAAAGGCGCATGAGGTTAACTTGCTGCTCCGTCGGGATAATCGCGTGATGGTCGCTCACTTTGGCATTGTTGACGCAGGCGCGCGCGATGGTACGTTTTTCCCGCAGGATTTCGCTTACGATGGGAGCAAAACTTCCGGCAGAAACCGCGCGCAGGCGGCCGTTTAAAGTGGGGACAATGTCCTCTGTCAGATAGCGCGAGTCGGTACGCGGATAGGTGAGGGCTTTGTGTTCCTCGTAGAGCTTCTGCATGATGTTGAGCGTTTGCTTCGCCGAAAAGGAATAGAGCTTGTTTGCATCGCGCTGGAGCTCGGTCAAATCATAGAGCATGGGAGGAGGCGTGCGTTTTTCCGTAGAAGTAAGATTGGTAACGGTAAAACTTTTCCCCTCTATTTTCGAAAGGATTTCGTCCGCCTGCGTTTTTTCCCAAATTGCCGCTTCGTTGTTTTTGGTTCGATAGGTTGCAAAAAACTTTCCCAAATCGGCCATGACATGGTAGTATTCGCGGCTTTTGAAATGCTCAATTTCTTCTTCCCGTGCAACAATTAAAGCAAGCGTCGGGGTTTGAACCCGGCCTGCAGAAAGCTGAGCATTGTTTTTGCACGTCAGTGCGCGGGTAACGTTCAGACCGACCAGCCAGTCGGCTTCTGCCCGCGCTTCGGCGGCCGCATATAGATTGAGATAATCATGTCCGTCCCGCAGGGATTCAAAGCCCTGCCGGATGGCTTTGTCAGTCTGGGAGGAGATCCACAGCCGGGAGATTGGCTTGCGGAAGCCAGCCTTGGCAATAATCCAGCGCGCGACCAGCTCCCCTTCCCGTCCGGCGTCGGTTGCGATCACCAGGGACTCCACCTCAGGCGAGCGAAGCAGCGTTTTGACGGCGGCGTACTGTTTGGCAGTTTCCGGAATGACTTCCAGATCCATTTTTTCCGGCATAACCGGCAGGCTTTCTAAATTCCAGGTTTTGTACTGGGCGCCGTAGCTTTCCGGCTGGGCCAGGGTGACCAAATGTCCCAGCGCCCAGGTGACAATATAGCGCTCTCCTTTCAGACAGCCGTTTCCTTTGGTTTTGCATCCTAAAACGCGGGCCAGCTCCCGGCCGACCGATGGCTTTTCCGCCAGAACTAATATTTTCGACATGAATACTCTCCTTTGTATCAATGATGGAATCAACCCAAAATCCCTTTCGGTCATAAGCAAAAACTTTTGCCGCAGGCAAAAGTTTTGAAAGGTTGATTCAGTGAATGATCTGGAAATTTCCGATAAAGGGCAGCGGCGATTTTTTCCCTGTCAGTGCATTTGATACGCCGATGATCAGATAACACAGGATCAGCAGGCGCAAAACGGTACTGGCAATCCATCCAATGATTGGAATCCAGTCTAAAAAGTAGGTAACAATGGAGACCGATACACTGCAAATAAACAAAATTAAGCCCTGATTGGCATGATAGCGTGCATAGAGCGATTTCGGACAGGCAATCAGCGGCAGAAAAAAGAGAATATAGGCCAGCGCCGCCATCACTTTATTTTCTTTAAAATCATTTTTGTCGTATTCGCTGGGGGATATGTTCCAATCGTTTTGTTCCATATTTTCATTCTCCTTTGCTTTGTCCATATTCAAGATTTTTTCCATCGGTATATTCCAGCGAAATGCGCTGCGTTCATACTTTTTTCCCTATTATAGCATAGCTGGCGCTCGATCCGCAATCGAAAATGAATTAATTGTGGAAAAACGGGCGGCGTTTTTGCTTCCGCTGTGCTTTTCTCTGCCGTTTTGCGCTGTGCATATTGGCAAATTGGTCCAGGTTTTTTTCTGTTTCTTCCATTGCCTGCCTGATCTGCGCAAATGCGCTCTGAAAGCGGCCCATTCCAATCCCTCCTTTTGCATGATGTTTCCAGTAATACTATATGTTTTTCAGCGGGAGAGGTTGACGGGACGCAGATGATACAGGCAAGGGAGAAGATAGGGTGGGGCCTTTTTGCATGGATTGAAAAGTTCGATGATTTCGGAATACGCGTTCAATTTGGAATCGGTACCCAAAAATCTGCCTTGTGTGCAGTAATACATTCCGGCGGAATATTTCTGCCGGTCGGGTGCAAGAAATTTAGTGTAAGATGGCGATATAGGAACCACATTGGATCTTTTGTATCAGGTACAATGGTTTTGGAATATATCCCCGTAAGACAACAGTTTACCGGAGAAGGGCATAAAAAACGCGCCTGCCTGAGCGCAGACGCGTTTTTGTTTCTCTTTCATTCTTAGGACAATTTCTGAATTGTTTCCATCACGTAATCTGCGAATGCTTCGCCCGTTGCGCCGTCTTCCCGTCCGGTAATCACGAGCTTTTTCTCCTCATACATGCAGATATCCAGCGCCCGTTCCAAAAGCTTGGATTCTTTGGAATATCCGATGTGGTTGAGCAGCATAACGGCGGCCCGAATGATGGAGCAGGGATCTGCATACTTTGCCCGGCCTTCTTTGACCATGCGGGGAGCACTGCCGTGAATTGCTTCGAACATCGCGTATTTTTTGCCCAGGTTAGCGCTGCCGGCCGTTCCTACGCCGCCCTGGAATTCTGCCGCTTCATCCGTTAAAATATCTCCGTAAAGGTTCGGAAGAACCAGGACTTGGAAATCTGTCCGGCGCTTTTTGTCGATCAGCTTAGCGGTCATAATATCGATGTACCAGCCGTCAAGCTCGATTCCGGGATAATCTTTGGCCACTTCTTTGCAGATATCCAAAAACTTTCCGTCAGTCGTTTTTACAACATTGGCCTTTGTAACGGCGGTTACCCTTGTCTTGCCGTTCTTCTTTGCAAAATCAAATGCTGCGCGTGCAATCCGCTCGCAGCCCTCTGTAGTGGCTACGCAGAAATCAAAGGCGAGGTCGTCGTTGACATGCACGCCGCTGCTTCCCAAAACATAGGAGCCTTCCGTATTTTCACGGAAGAACGTCCAGTCGATTCCCTCTTCCGGTACTTTAACAGGGCGGATGTTGGCGAACAAGTCGAGAGCTTTGCGCATGGCAACGTTGGCGCTTTCAATGTTCGGCCAGGGATCGCCCGCCTGCGGTGTGGTGGTTGGGCCTTTTAAAATGACATGGCACTGTTTCAGTTCTTCCAGCACGTCGTCCGGAATCGCCTTGTTTGCGGCAACGCGGTTCTCGATGGTCAGACCGTCAATGACACGAAATGCCACCTTCCCGCGCTTGACTTCGTCAGAGAGCAAAAATTCCAAGATCCGCTGGGCTTCTTTGGTGATAGCAGGGCCAATGCCGTCTCCGCCGCAGACGCCGATGACGATGGGGTTTAATTTGCTGTAGTCGATGAAATCTTTATCCTCTTTCATCTTTTCCACACGCTCGAGCTGCTGTGCAACCAGAGCTGCAAATTTATCGGCTGCAGCCTGAATCTGTTCGTTCATATGAATCTCCTCATTTCTTTCGGATTGTGTTATTATGTATTGTCTGTTTTTATTTTAACGAATTCCCCATGGCCTGTCAAGTGCGGGGAATAGGGGATAATTTTTGTTGAATCAACCTCGGAATTGGCAGAAAGCGTATGGTCAAATCAACTTTGACATGATAAAATATAAGTATCATTGCATTTGAATTTAGGAGGGATAAAAGAATGGAGCCGCTGGTAGTGAAGCAAAGCCGAAAAGGAAATTTTCTTTATGGGATTGGGGCGGGGATTTTTAGCCTTTTGTGTTTGATTCTGTTTCTCGGCGATTTCAGGCCAGACTATGGATATTTGGCCCGAAGTGATAGTGCTTATTTCCGGGCGAAATGCATGCTGTTTATTGGTGTGTTTTTTTTCGGCTGTGTGTTGATATTTATCTGCAAGCGGGCGAAAAGCGGGAAGGTTATTCTAATCGTAGATGAGAGGGGAATTACCGATCACAGCAATGCGTGCTCGTTTGGCTTCATCCCGTGGGAAGATATCGAATGGATTTATCTGGACAGTATTTTGAACAATCGCTTCATCGAAATAGAAATCAAGGAACAACAGAAGTATCTTGAACGTCTGCCGGTATGGAAGCAGGAAGTGGTTTTGAAGAATCAAAATTTGGGTCATCAAATGGTCTGCATTACGCTTAACTCTACCGGAATTTCGCCGGAGAGTCTTCTGCCGCAGATCCTGATGCGATTCGAAGAAGCGAAACGAAAATAAACTTTTTTGAATCAATAAACCATGCCCCGTTTTTCAATTTGGGCAATCTATGATATAATGAAGGCAAACCGAATAACTCGCGCCTGCAAACATTGGATTTTACTATAGAATGCTGCGTATATTTGATACTTATATTGCCGAAGCGGGTGATTTCGTACCTTTTTCCGAATTTCAATCGTTTTGGAATGCAGGGGAGAAAATATCTCATAAAATGAAAGGGGCAGAAAAAATGAAGACAATCTATCTGGAGTTATGGGAGGACACGGAATATGAGCGGGACGACGGATTTATGCCAAACCTGGATGTCACTTTGTTAAAGACGGGAAATTATGAGTACGATCCTTCGATTCCCCGTCCGGCCCGGCCGATGGTTTTAATCTGTCCGGGCGGCGCTTATGCCTATACGTCAGGGCGGGAAGATGAGCCGGTCGCTACGCAGTTTCTGGCAAGGGGATACCACACCGCAGTCCTGCATTATTCGGTGGGAAAATCCAAGTTTCCCAAACAGCTTTACGACATTGCAAAGGCAATGTTTATGATCCGGCAGCATGCGACAGAATGGGAGGTCAATCCGGATCAGATTGTGGTCTGCGGTTTTTCCGCAGGCGGTCACGAGGCCGGTATGCTGGCAACTATGTGGCACGAGCCGTTTTTAGCGGAGCATTTTGAGGTGGAAAGCGAAATCTTCCGGCCCAATCTGGCTGTTTTAGGCTACCCGGTCATTACATCCGGGCTGTATACGCATGGGGGATCCTTCGAACGTCTGGCAGGAGAAGATCAAAAGCTGCGGGAATATCTCTCTTTGGAAAAACGGGTTACAGATAAAACCCCGCCAACCTTTCTCTGGCACACAGCGACGGATACGGCAGTTCCCGTGATGAATTCCATCCTGTTTGCCGAAGCGCTGGCAGAACACGGGGTCAATTTTGAACTCCATATCTACCCGCGCGGCGCACACGGGCTGTCCATTGCCACCCGCGAGGTAGACAACAACGGTATGATCGGGTATAATGATCCCTATATTGCAGGATGGATCAATGAGTGCCTGCATTTTATCGATTATCACTTTCAGTTGCGGTAGAAATACAGGATTGAGAAGAGGGAAAAGAAATGAGAACATTTCGGATTGATTTGTGGGATGATTCAGAATATGAGCGGGATGACGGGTTTATGCCCTGCATGGAAGTCGTGCTGATGAAAACCGGAACCTACGGTTACGATCCTACGGTTCCCTGTCCGCCGCGGCCGATGGTTTTGATCTGTCCGGGCGGCGGATACGACTTTACTTCGGACTGGGAAGGCGAACCGGCTGCAGCGCAATACCAGGCGCAGGGCTTCCACACGGCGGTTCTGCACTACTCCGTGGGAAAGTCCAAGTTCCCCAAACAGCTTTACGACATTGCAAAGGCGATGCTCCTGATCCGGCAGCACGCGGCAGAATGGGAGGTCAATCCGGATCAGATTGTGGTCTGCGGCTTTTCCGCAGGCGGTCATGAGGCCGGTATGCTGGCGACCCTATGGCACGAGCCGTTTTTAGCGGAGCATTTTGGGGCAGAAAGCGAAATCTTCCGGCCTAATCTGGCTATTTTGGCTTATCCGGTCATTACGTCCGGAATCTATGCCCACAAAGGTTCCTTTGACCATTTGGCGGGAGAAGATTCAAACCTGCGGGACTATGTATCCCTCGAAAAGCGGGTCTCTGAGCATACGCCGCCGGTGTATCTCTGGCACACGGTGACGGATGACACAGTGCCGGTGATGAATTCCATCCTGTTTGCCGAAGCGCTGGCAGAACACGGGGTCAATTTTGAGCTTCGCCTCTATCCGCGCGGCGGGCATGGGATGTCGATTGCAACGCGCGACGTAGACGACAACAATAAATTCGGCCACGACGACCCCTATATCCATGGCTGGGTTCAGGAAAGCATTCATTTCATCCATTTTCACTTTGGAAGCGAAAGCGCAGAACCGAATGGCTTTCCAATAAATTCTAAGAAATAAGGCGGAACAGCATGTATCAATATCTCGATTCCATCCATTCTCCGGATGATGTTGCAAAATTGAATACACGGGAGCTGGAGCTTCTTGCCGGAGAGATTCGGGAATTTTTGATTGAAAACGTCTCTAAGACCGGCGGCCACTTAGCTTCCAATTTGGGAGTGGTCGAGCTGACGCTTGCACTTTTGAGAACCTTTTCTCCTCCGCGGGACAAGATTATTTTTGATGTAGGGCATCAAAGCTACGTCTATAAAATCCTGACGGGACGGGCAGGGGAGTTTCATACCCTGCGGCAAAAGGGGGGGCTCTCCGGTTTTCCCAAGCGGGAGGAAAGCATTTATGACTGCTTTAATACCGGCCACAGTTCGACTTCCATTTCCGCCGCGGCGGGAATGGCATGTGCGCGGGATCTCCGCGGAGAGGACTACAGCGTCGTTGCAGTGATCGGCGACGGCGCAATGGGCGGCGGCATGGCGTTTGAGGCGCTCAATGACGCGGGAATGCTGGAGTCGAACCTCATTGTCATTTTAAACGACAACGAGATGTCGATTGCGGAAAATGTGGGAGCGATGAGCCGCTATTTCCGGCGGATCAGCACAAACAAAGGTTATTTCCGGTTCAAGCGGAAACTGGAACGGTTTTTAAACGGCGTTCCCTATTTCGGAAAACGCATTCTGAAGCTTTTGCGGAAGATGAAAACACGGCTGAAAAGCATCTTGTTTACGCCTACGATTTTTGATGAAATGGGCTTTGCGTATACAGGGCCGATTGACGGCCACAACATCCGGCAGTTATGCAAGAATATGGAACGGGCGCGCGAGGTGGGACGTCCGGTTTTTATCCATATCCATACCAAAAAGGGGAAGGGATATCCCTATGCGGAAGAGTATCCCAGCGCTTATCATGGAGTCTCCCGTTTTGACGCCGATATGGGGGTCAACGTTCATAACATGTCCGCCCCCAGCTACAGCCGGGTATTTGGCAGGACTCTGATTGATTTGGCAAAAACCCATGAGTTTGCCGTGATTACGCCTGCCATGAAGGATGGGTCCGGACTTTCCGAATTTGCCGAGCTGTATCCAAAACGCTTTTTTGATGTCGGGATAGCCGAACAGCATGCGGTGACGTTTGGAGCCGGTCTTGCTGCAAATGGGGAACCCTGCGTGGTTTCACTCTATTCCACCTTTATGCAGCGGGCTTATGACCAGATCCTGCATGACGTGTGCTTGATGAACCTTCCTGTCGTCTTTGCGCTGGACCGGGCGGGGGCGGTCGGCGGCGACGGGGAAACCCACCAGGGGATTTATGACATTGCCCTCCTCACCTCCATGCCCAATATGAATATGCTGGCTCCGGCTTCGATGGCGGAGCTGGCCGCAATGCTGGAATATGCAGTCCTGCGGCATCCGGGGCCGATTGCGATCCGATATCCGAAGGGAAAGATGAGCGCATCCTTTGCAGTAAAGGATTTAGAAGATCATAAGGCACAAGTGCTGGCAGAAGGGGAAGACGTCTGCATTTTTGCGGTGGGTACTATGGTGCTGGAAGCATTGGCGGCGGGAGAACTGTTAAAGGAGAAGGGGATTTCCGCCTGCGTTGTCCATTTACGCTGGATTAAGCCGCTCGACTGCGAAACGATCCTTTCCTGCGCGGAAGGAAAGAAACTCTGCCTTTGTGCAGAAGACGGCGTTCTGCGCGGGGGAGTCGGGGAAGAAATTACGGCTGTCATTCATAAAAAATTGTCCGTTCCGGTTCTGCTGGCCGGATATCCGGACTGTGTGATTGCACAGGCAACGGCGGACGAGATCCGCGCGGAATACGGCCTTACCGGTTCCAATATGGCGCAGCGGATTTTGTCCGAAATCGACGTGGCGTTGACACAGCAGAGCTGATCGCTCTTTCCAAAATACATTGGGGAGATTTAAATCCTTTCGCTGATTCCATGCTGCCGGTTTGAGCTGCCCAATAAGATACAGTGCTTCTGCCTTGGAATGCTATTTTTGATTTGATGATAAAAATATGGTATTGGCTGTTT
>CALYAR010000107.1 GCA_944393585.1 uncultured Clostridia bacterium
TATCAAATACATCGGAAAAATTTTTGCAGAATTGGATTTGTCCCTCTGGGAACATTTCTTTTGCACATTGATGGGAATACGAACCAGGCACTCCCTGACATACAATCTTCGGAATATCCGGCAAAACCTGTTTGGAGGATTTGGCGGTCTGCAAAAGCTGAAACAACTGCGTATTTTGATAATGCGAGTCGTATTGGTATTCGCGGCTGACGCGCATGAGCATAGAGAAAAATTCCCGCACGGCAGGGACATATGCCTCTTTCGTCTGCGCACACATCGTTTGCAGAATTGCATCCTCACGGCTCTGCTGTAGAATTGGCATTTGATGCAGACGCTTGTATTCCGCTACTTTTTCCACGACTTCCATCCTGTTTTCCAGCAAGTGCAAAAGCTTAATATTGATATCGTCCAATTCTTTTCGGTACTGTTCCAGTTCCATGCAATTTACTCCTTTTTCTCACTTAAATATGCGTCTAAAACCGCGATTGCCGCCGCCGCTTCGACACAAACAGCGGCACGCGGGACAATGCAGGGATCATGTCGCCCCTTTCCGCGGATCGTACAATTTTCACCGGTTGTCAAGTTAACCGTCTCCTGTTCCAGCGCAATGGTCGGCGTCGGCTTAAAGGCGACGCGGAACACTAAAGGCATTCCCGTTGAAATCCCGCCTAAAATTCCGCCGTGCCGGTTGGTTTTTGTCTGTACTTTTCCGTCCGCATCATAGTAAAATGCGTCGTTGTTTTCGCTCCCAAACAGTGCAGTAGCCTGAAAACCATTTCCAAATTCAATCCCTTTCACTGCTGGTATTCCAAATACAATGCTGCTGATGCGATTCTCCAGCCCATCGAACATGGGACTTCCAATCCCCGCTGGGAGGCCGGCTGCCATACATTCTACAATCCCGCCGACGGAATTGCCGGCCTTTCTTGCGGCACGGATAGCTTCTTTCATTTTTTCTTCTTTTTCTTCCTCTATCACACAAAATTGCCGGTTTGTCCGTCCGGCCAGCTCATCCAAAGACAAGGGACATTCTAAAAAAGATGGCTCGGCAATGGTGTGTATTTGCTGAATGTGTGTATACAAAGAGATCCCATAGGATTCCAAAACCTGCTTGCAGATTCCGCCTGCCGCAACCAAAGGCGCAGTGAGCCGGCCAGAAAAATGCCCGCCGCCACGGTAATCATTATATCCCCGATAATGCACGGTACCGGAATAATCTGCGTGTCCCGGACGACAGATGTGTTCCACATCTGCATAATCCTTGGATCGGACATTTTCATTGCGAATTACCATAGCAATCGGGGTCCCCTCAGCACAATCTTCCTTCACACCGCAGAGAATCTCCAGCCGGTCCTCCTCCATTCGGGGCGTGGAAATGGTCGCATCCTGGGAAGAGCGGCGCTTTAAAAAAGCGGCCAGGGCTTCCCGGTCAATTCGGCTGCCTGCCGGAATCCCGTCTAAAACGGCGCCGATCGCTTCGGCATGTGATTCTCCAAAAATCGATAGTTTAATTTGATTCCCCCACATGGACGACATTCGCAATTCCTCCTAATTCGTTGATATCTTGATAAAAACCCGGGTACGATTTTTTGACGCATTCCGCTCCCGCAATCTCGACTGGATGGATACTGTATGCCGCCGCAATCGTTTCCGACATTGCGATGCGGTGATCGTTCCAGGAGGAAACCGTACATCCGCCTGGAAGCGGCTTTCCGCCGTTTCCATGGATGACAAGGCGATCCGGAAATTCTTCGGCTTTTCCTCCAAGCTTTGTCAAAAAATCACTTACTGCCCGCAGACGGTCACATTCCTTAATGCGGAGCCTGCCGGCGTTTTCGATGACTGTGTCTCCCTCTGCAAAAGCAGCGACTACCGACAGGATTGGAACGAGGTCGGGGATGTCCTCTGCATCTATGGTAATTCCCCGAAGCGTCCCGCCGCAAATCTGTATTTGACCTTCCGCTTCCAAAATCTTTGCGCCAAATTGCTTTAAAAGAGACAGGATTTCGCGGTCTCCCTGCTTTGACTGCGGATTCAGCCCTTTTACTGTAACCGGCTTCTTTCCAATGGCCCCGGCGCACAGGAAAAAGGCCGCATTCGAATAATCTCCCTCTACTTTACAATTACAGGAGCGATATTTTTGTTTTTCTGGTACGAAATATCCATACTCCGTCTCTTTTACCTCAATACCGTACTGGCTTAAAACGTCAACGGTGATATCCAGATATGGCTGCGATACTCTTTTTCCAATAAGAGAGATCGCACAATCCTTATTTAGGAGCGGCGCGGCAAAGAGCAGTCCCGTTATAAATTGGGAACTTATGTCAGCGCAGACTGCAAATTCACTGCCCCGCAGGTTCCCTTCCATATGAAGCGGAAGACGGCCGGAATTGGAAAACGCAATCCCATTTTGAGCTAACAGCGAAACGATGGGATCAAGGGGACGGGAGGGGAGCCTTCCGTGGCCGATTAGTTCTGCCTCCACGCCCAAAGCGGCCAGAACCGGTATGAGAAAGCGCAGCGTAGAACCGGATTCTCCGCAGTCAATTTGAACGCTGCGGCAGGATAAACTTCCCGAAAGCGATAGGGCGTTTTCGAAAATCTCAATTTTTTTGCCCAATGCCTGAAAAGCTCCAATTGTTGCTAAAACATCATCGGAAAGTGTAATATTTTCAATCGTGCAAGGCTGTTCGGTCAGAGATGCAGCGAATAAAAGCCGGTGCGAAACACTTTTAGACGGGGGAGCGGGAATGGCGCCATGCAATGGGGAAGGGCTGATACGTACTTCCATTGTGATCCTCCTTATGGCTGGGACAAAAACGTCCGAAATTCATCCATTGTAAATTCGCGTATCTCACATTTTCCAATTCCGAGACACACAATAACGTGGAGCGTGGAGCCGGTACGCTTTTTATCAGCCGAGGAAATGGCTACTAATTCCTTGATGGAAGCCTTATCATAATGATCCGGCAGGGAAAGAGTGGTCAGCAGCTTGCAAAACCGGTCATAGTCAGCAGGGGACAGCAGTCCGTGCGCCACGCACGCACGCAGAATGACAGACATCCCCATGGCCACTCCGGCGCCGTGCGAAACGGTGTAGCCGCTTGCATTTTCTATCGCATGCCCAATGGTGTGGCCCAGATTTAACAGCATTCTCTTGCCTCGGTCAAATTCGTCTCCGCAGACAATTTGGGCTTTTATTTCAATGCACTTTGTTACGATCTCTTCCAGATGGGAAGAAACCTCCCCCTGTTCCAGCAGAGAAAAAAGATCTTCGCCTGAAAGCAAAGCGTATTTGACTACTTCCGACATGGCTTCCAAAAAAGTTGTTTGATCCAGAGATTCCAGCGTGGCGATGTCGCACAGCACCATTTTGGGCTGGTAAAATGCTCCCACAAGGTTTTTTCCCAATGCAGTGTTTACCGCTGTCTTTCCGCCGACGGATGAATCGGTCTGGGCAATCAGCGTCGTAGGAATTTGAATATAATCGACGCCGCGCAGGTAAGTAGCCGCGGCAAAGCCGGTTATATCACCGACTACTCCGCCGCCTAACGCAATGATAAGATCCGTGCGCGTGATCTGATTTTGAGTAAGAAAATCATAAATCCCTTCCAATACCGAAAAGCACTTCGACTTTTCGCCATGGGCAATGGCGTAAAGCACGGAGGTCATATTTGCCTTTTGAAGGCTTTGCATAACCGTTTCCCCATATAATTTTTCTACCGTATCATCCGTTATCACGCATACTTTTTGATATTGCTTTCCGTTTTGTATGATCAACTGCCCGCATTGTTCTAAAATACCTCTTCCAATCAGCACATCATATGGGACAGAAGCGTTTACCCGTATCCGATTCATACTCAGCCCTCCTTTCTCAGAGCGATTTTCCTTCAAATTCTACCTGACGTTTAATTGTTTTCATCACATCGTCGAACTGATCCAGATTGAGTGACTGCGCACCGTCGGACAAGGCCTTGGCCGGATTGTTGTGCGCTTCAATAATAACTCCGTCCGCTCCTGCTGCGATGGCCGCTTTCGCCATTGGTTCCACCAGCCATACTACGCCGGTTCCGTGGCTGGGATCGACTACAACAGGTAAATGGGAAATTCTCTTTAATACCGGCACAGCGGAGATATCCAGCGTATTGCGCGTCATGGTTTCAAAAGTGCGGATGCCGCGTTCGCAGAGAATAACGTTGGAATTTCCGCCTGCCATAATGTATTCTGCACTCATAAGCAGTTCTTCGATCGTATTCGCCAGACCGCGTTTTAAAAGAATCGGTTTATTGCAGTGTCCCAAAGCTTTTAACAGTTCGAAATTCTGCATATTCCGCGCTCCGACCTGAATGACGTCAACATCTTGAAACAAATCCAGGTGAGCTAAGCTCATAATTTCTGTCACAATGGGAAGACCGGTCGCTTTTTTGGCTTCCAGCAGGTACTCAATTCCTTCTGCGCGAAGTCCCTGGAACGAGTAGGGGGAAGTACGCGGTTTGAATGCGCCGCCGCGCAGCATGGTTGCTCCGGCCGCTTTGACGCGCTGCGCCACTTCGATAATTTGTTCCTCCGACTCGACAGAGCAGGGGCCTGCGATCACCTGAAAATCTTTCGCACCGATTTTTCTGCCGCAGATGTCGATGACCGTGTCGTCTGGATGGAATTTGCGGTTGGAACTTTTGAAAGGCTCCTGAACCCGTTTTACAGATTCCACAATTTCATTGGAAGCAATTAAATCCGGATTGATTGCGGCAGTATCACCGATTAATCCAAGAATGGTGGTATGCTCGCCTTTTACTTCACTGATGGAAACATGGAAATATTGCGTTAAATGTTCTTTCAAATTTTCTATTTTTTCGTCTGCTACATTCTGTTTGATGATTACGATCATGTTTTTTTCCTCCTAAAATAATGTTATATATAAAAATAAGCCAATGCACTTGTTATCAAATGCATTGGCTTGCTAATTTTTGAATTCTTAACAAAAATTTTATCCTCTTATCCTGCATTGATAACGACTATTCTTTTGAATGCCAAAAAAGCCGGCGTTAAAATAAAAACTCCAGCTAAAGTAAAAAAAGAATAATCCAAACAATACAGTAAGCATAATCAACAATCCTTTTTCTTTGTTAAAAAACAATCATACCTTTTACTAGTTTTTATCTTAATCCATTCCTAAACATTTGTCAAGATAAAAAATCGAGACATTTTCCATAAAATATAAAATGATTTAATAAAAATCTTTGGCGTGATCGCATGAAAATACATTCTACACCAGTATATTTCCTATTTCATAATTATAGAAAAGGCCCTCCAATCACAGAATAAACATGCGATTGGAGGGGGATCTGCTTATATGAAATCTGCTATCTTTCACTGATGACATTCTGCGGATATGGAGAAAGCTTTTTTTCCGCGGGTTCAATCGTTACTGTCAGCGAGTTGCCTTTTGGATATACATTGACCAGCATGACACACTCCTCAAGCGGCGGTTTGCCGTCCTCGGCATAAGGATTGAAGGTGCGCGACGGCAGAATAACGCGGCAATCGCCTTCAAAGCGTACCTTTGCGCCGTTGAATTCAAAGATGTTTTCGCATCCGTTTCGGTAAGAAATTATCTCCGCCTTTTCCATATCGAGCTCCGGCTTAAGCGGAAGACCGACCTGCCATTGGAGTTTTGGGTCCTTTTTGTCAATGGTATATTGCAGTGTGATTGTTCCATTGTCCGAAATATCGCCTGCAACGGAGCAGACAGCAGCGCCGTAATCGAGAGAGATTTTTCCGTTTGCTGCAATTTTCCCCTTGGAAGGTATGTAGGAAAGCAGGCTGCCATCCCGATTTTTGATGACAAAAGTGCTGAGATCAACCTGGTTTTTGGAATTTCCGCCGCCTAATACCAGATCACTTTCCGGGGTCCATACGCTGACAAACATCTGCCGGTCCATGCCCCAGCGGCTTTCCGTAATCGGAGCCGTATAGGCACTCAGACAGATTTCACGGTTTCCCTTGCGCACGATATTTCCCAAGCCATACTGTGCAGTGAAATCAGGCTGATCAAAGCCTTCAAATCCCGGATCCGGATCGACAAAAGAATCGTCAATCTGATCCATTGCAATCAGTAAAATTGCTGTGTCTGCGAGTGTCACCCGGTCGGGAGAATATTTGTTAAGCTGAGCTTCAATGAAGCGTTGGCCGCCGCGGGTAGAAAGACAGCCAGGAAGTGCTCTGGTTCCCGTCTTGGCTCCATCAGCCAGGCGGCTGTACTTCTTGGTGCGGCCGTCGATGGTTTCTACCAAGGCGCCGTTTGGATAAGCATAAACCTGCATAAAGCGAATCGCCCGCTTTAAGGCTTCCAGCACATCCACTTTCCCGCCGTGGAAACGATAGAGACCCAATGCGTGTGTATATACAAAGTTATACGTTGTTGTCGGCCCCTTATGTTCCGGCCAAAAACCGCATTCGTCCTGGGCCAGGCAGGTATTGCGGATTAATGCGTCAGCATTTTCGATCCAATCTTCACGGCCAAAAAATTTTCCGGCCCTGTGAACACACATTGCCTGCCAGACAGGAATGTTGTGAATCTTTTCCGGATCCTGCTTTCCATAGGATTCCATTGCAGGCATTAAACCGATTTCCCAGTCTTTTCTGATTTCATCCGGAAGGAGATCCCGTATTAAAATATAGGTTTCCAGCCAATGATAAAACGTCCAGGGCATATAGATCGGCCCCCATTTGGAACCGTCGATCTTGATAAATTCCACTTGTCCGTCCGGATATTGCCAGTCACGCAGCGCCTGTGCCGCTTTTATGACTGTATCCAATGCCTCCGGATTTTGAAAATAGGGGTTTTCTTTTCCGGGCGTGACATAGAGATAAGCATAAGCTACCATCGCATCCTGATTGGTAACCGCCCATCCGCCGTTGGATGCTAAAAAGCGTCCGGTTTTTTCATCCATTGTTTTGCGGTAATTTTCTGCGCTTTTTACCAGCGCCTTAAAGAAAAAGTCTCTTGCCTTGCTTTCCATGCAATCCCCTCCTGTTTTGCTGCAATTATGATTTTATTAATCCGATGGATTAATATTTCGATCAACGTGCTAATTATACCACAACTGCTGTCCGATTTCTACCAGCTGGGCAAAAAAATTTCATAGAATAAATATTATAGATGAATCTAAAAAAATCCCGTGGATAAAACCACGGGAAAAAATTTTGTCTGCTGCAATCAGAATTTTACAGATCGTTTCGGATCAGATCCTCATAAGTTTCGCGCCGGACGACAAGCTTGTCCTCGCCGCCTGAAACCATTACGACAGGAGGCTTTGCCAAACGGTTGTAATTGCTTGCCATCGAATAGTTATACGCGCCCGTTGCCAGCACAGCCAATACATCGCCTGCCTGGGCTTTCGGAAGACGGGCATCCTTGATTAAAACGTCGCCGGACTCACAGCATTTTCCTGCTATGGTTACGACGTCATCTTTTTCATCGTTGACCCGGTTTGCCAAAAGTGCGTCATACTTGGATTCATACATAATATAGCGGGGATTGTCGGCCATACCGCCGTCAACGAATACATATTTTTTAATCCCTTTGATCTCTTTTACAGCCCCAACCGTATAGAGGGTAATTCCAGCTGAACCGACAATGGAACGGCCTGGCTCCATCAGAACAAACGGAATCTCAATTCCGCGCTTGCCGGCAACTTGGGAAATTACTTTGCTCACGGCCTTAATGTATTCGTGGTATTCGACTGGATCGTCCTGCTCGGTATACATAATCCCATAGCCGCCGCCCAGATTGAGCTCTTTCAGCTCCAACCCATAGCGGTCTTTCATATCAGCTATAAAATTCATCATGACTTCAGCTGCCAATTCAAAAGGCGCCAGATCAAAGATCTGAGAACCGATGTGACAATGAACGCCGACAATTTGTATCGTTTTTTTCTGCATTGCCAAACGAATAATTTCTTCCGCTTCGCCATTTTCCAATGCTACGCCGAATTTGGAATCAATTTGACCTGTTTTTACAAAATCATGGGTATGCGCGTCAATACCGGGTTTTATGCGGAACAAAATGTCGGCTGTTTTTCCCTTTTTGGTACAAATTTCGTCAATTAAGTCCAGCTCATACGCATTGTCCACAACCAAACGTCCGACTCCAGCGTCAATGGCCATCTCAATTTCTTCATAGGTCTTATTATTTCCGTGGAAATAAATCTTATCTGCCGGGAAGCCTGCCGACAAAGCAGTATAAAGCTCGCCGCCTGACACGACGTCTGCGCCAAGCCCTTCTTCCCTGACGACTTTATAAATATATTTACAGGAAAAGGCCTTGCTGGCAAACAATACAAGACCGTTTCCGTTATAAAATTCGTCAATTGAATTTTTATAAATCCGGCAGGTATTCCGAATCATATCCTCATCCATCAAATACAGCGGCGTGCCATATTTTTCAGCAAGTTTTACTGTATCCATCCCACCCATGGTAAGATGGTTCTGATCATTAACTCCCAGACATTCCGAATTAAACATGCTCTCACGCTCCTATGATCTTTCGTATGGTCCTATTATATCTTTTTTAATAGACAGTGTCAATGAAATCAAAGACGGTCGGCTATTATTTTCGCATAAAGGATATGTTTTCCGGTTTGTTTTTTGCTTGTAATATAAAGGGAATAATTTTTCTCATCCTCAGGCTTAAATTCCAGAACAATGCGCTCCAGCCCCAGACCAGCTGGGACAATTTGAAGCTTACAGCTATCAGCGGGAATGTAGAGCGATTCGCTTACGGTATAGGTCTCCACCTTCGCAAACAATGTCCGCAGATCTGACTTTTTGGATTCAAAATTGACATCGATCCAGCCATCAATTTGATCTGCCAGGATGACACGGATGGTAGCTTTACCGGGTGAATTTGCCAGAACTTGTTCGGGCAAGGAGAGAATGTCAATTCCGTTTGGCGTGGATATGATACAAAATGTATTATATTTTCCCATATTTTTATCAAATGTTTTTTTTAGCAACAGTTTTTTTCCATCCGACGGATAAAGTTTCAGTGTATTTTGCTTTGCTTTGGCAGCTATGTAGCCGGTATTTTCACTCCAGGCGACATCAGTAAAAACCGGTATAGAATTGACAGTAATGTCGATTCGTTTTTCCTGAAGATTGAAAAACCGTATCATTTTTGTTTGGGGATTATCCTGAGTGGAAAAAGCCGTTTCAGGAACAGTCAAAATCTGATCATCCCAGTCATATTGATAAGGTCTTTGTTTAAAGAACACTCAAATTCCCTCCTTACTTCGAAATGCAATATATTAGCATTATATGGAGAAAAAACGCAGGTGTTCCACTTTTGAGAGGAAAAGAAAACAGGCCGCCCGTTTGCGGGGCCGCCTGCTTTCCAAAGGGGGTATTAAGGTATTTTGTGAGGTTTATGAAACAAGGCTTTCCTTGCTCGATAATCAGTATAACCGCCTTGTGAAGCGGTTATACCATAACAAACCAAAATTTGTTTGGAATATTTAGGAAATATCAAGTTCTGCAATCGCAGAGTTTTGCGAATTTACTTTACAGAAACAGCTGTACATGTTAGAATGAGAAAAAGAAAGAGTATTTGGAGGTTATGGTATTGCCACAGTTTTTTTCATTGGAATATTGGATCGGCAAGCTTTTGACATTGCCCGCTATTTTGCTTGCGATTTCGATGCACGAGTTTGCCCACGGGTTTGTATCGGCAAAACTCGGCGATCCCACACCGCGCGCGACTGGGAGGCTTTCGTTCAATCCGCTGGCCCACATTGACTGGGTTGGTGCGCTTTGCCTGTTTTTCTTTGGATTTGGATGGGCAAAACCCGTGCAGATAGATCCCCGGTACTATAAACACAAAAAGCTTGGGATCATCCTGGTAAG
>CALYAR010000108.1 GCA_944393585.1 uncultured Clostridia bacterium
CTCGAAAGAAGAACTTTCTGACCTTTCCCAGCGGTATTTTCCGGTACGGGGAGAAGGTGTGGAAGAGGCCATGCGGCAGGAGATTGAAAGCGCGCGTATGGCGCAGGACAGCATCGGCGGCGTGGTGGAGTGCGCCGTGGTGGGAATGCCTGCCGGTATCGGCTCGCCCATGTTCGGCGGAGTGGAAAACGTGCTGGCTTCCATGATTTACGGCGTACCGGCGATAAAAGGCGTGGAATTCGGCGACGGATTTGGAGTTGCCACGCTGCACGGCAGCGAGAACAACGACCCTTATTATTACGATGAGGTGGGGAAGGTGAAGACCCGCAGCAACCATGCCGGAGGAATTTTGGGCGGCATTACCACCGGGATGCCCATTGTGTTCCGGGCGGCGGTAAAGCCCACGCCCTCCATTTCTCGGGAACAGGATACGGTAGATCTGGTGACAGGGGAGAATGCCAAACTGTCCGTGCACGGAAGACACGACCCGTGTATCGTACCCCGGGCGGTGCCGGTGATTGAGAGTGCGGCTGCGGTTGCGCTGCTGGATATGATGATGGACTAAAAACAGAGGGAACCCATGCAAAATCAATTGATACAACTCATACCCGCAGATTTATCTCTCGCAGAGCAAGTGGTCGATTATTACCAGAGGAACCGAAAATTTTTAGAAAAGTTTGAACCGGTGAGAACGGAAGACTTCTTTCGCTTGCCTATCAACGAGAAGTGCTGCAAAAAGAAATGGCGGATTGCAAAGAAAAAACAGCATTTCGTTTTTATATTAAATTGGTAGAACAGCCTGAAAAAATTATTGGAATAATCGGTTTGAATAATGTCGTGTGGGGGGCTTTTTGCTCCGCGTTTTTGGGATACAAATTAGACGAACAGTTTATCAATCAGGGGTACATGTCAATGGCCGTCTCTATGATTACCCAATATGCTTTTGAAGAATTGCATTTACATCGTATCGAGGCCAATGTGATGCCCAGAAATCAGGCTTCGCTGAGAGTTTTGCAGAAAAACCAGTTCGAAAATGAAGGAATTTCCAAATATTATCTCAAAATCAACGGCGTTTGGGAGGATCATATTCATATGGTCAAGATCAATTATGACATGCATTGATTTGGAATTAATAAATAAAGTATAGAAACTATGACGATTCGAAAAATGACCCTAAAGGATTATCCAGTTGTTTCTGGAATGATGGAAGCTCTTCACCGCCTTCACGTGGAAAACCGTCCCGATTTATTTACACAGGCGATGTGCCAAAATTTTCAAGAAAAATATGAGGAAATGATACAGGACGATACTTGTATCCTGTTACTGGCAGAAGAAAACGGCCTCCCACTGGGATTTTGCATACTTTATATCCAGGAGCCCAGAGGAATCATGCTGCAAAAGTCGGCTCATATGGATGACCTGTTTGTCGCGGAAAATGCCCGACGCAAAGGCGTAGCGAAAAAGCTTTACAGGGAAGCGCAACTCCGGGCGCGTGCCGCCGGAGCGGCTCATATGACGCTAAAAGTTTGGGCGTTTAACGAACCGGCCATCGCATTTTACCGCTCTATGGGAATGAAAGTCCGGAGCTATTTTCTCGAAAAGGAGCTGTAATACATGAATCCGTCGCTGCTGATACGAAAAGCAAAGGAAGAGGACCTTCACGGCGTGTTAACGCTGTATACCCAGCTGGGAAATAATCCATTGCCTCAAAATCTGGAAGAGGCATTGCCTGTTTGGCGCCAGATTCTGGCCCAACCCGGTCATTTTGTTGTGGTTGCAGAAATAGAGGGAAAACTGGTGGGCTCCTGTGTGTGCCAAATCATTCCCAATTTGACACACGGAATGCGCCCCTATGCGGTCATTGAAAACGTAGTCACCGATGAAGCTTTCCGCAGGCAGGGAATTGCAACGGCATGTCTGCATTTTGCACGAGAAGAAGCCCGTACCGCAGGCTGTTACAAGCTCATGCTGTCAACCGGAAGCAAAAAAGAAGGAACTTTGCGGTTTTATGAAAAAGCCGGGTATAATCGCCAGGATAAAACCGCGTTTGTTCAGTGGCTGGAGCCTCATTCAAAGGGATAATCTAAAAATAAACGGTTGTAGGCCTTCTCTACATAGATTCATATAATTTCTATAGTGATTTACTCATTTTATCATAGAAAGGCGGTCCCATCATGGAATTAGCGGATATTCGAAAAGAAATTGACGAGATCGACAGTCAGCTTTTGCCCCTTTTCCTGCGCCGGATGAAGTGCGCCGAACAGGTAGCGGCTGTGAAAAAAGAGAAAAATCTGCCGGTTTTTAACGCCCAGCGGGAGCAGGAAATCCTTGACCGGGCGGCCGAAAAAGCCGGAGAATATGGACAGGCCGTGCGGGGAATTTACAGCACCATGATGAGCGTCAGCCGGGAAAGACAATATCAGCTGCTGGAAAGCGGCAACGCATTGCGGGAGCTGGCAGCCTCCAGCATGGAGAATCTTCCCACTGATGGGGCAAAAGTGGCCTGCCCCGGTGTAGCGGGAGCTTTTACCCATCGGGCCGCCTGCACGGTGTTTCCCAACGGAGAAATGACCTTTCATCCCCATTTCGATCAGGTGTTTGAAGCGGTAGAACAGGGTGCGGCGGATTTTGGCGTGATTCCCGTAGAGAACTCCTCCGCCGGTTCGGTGGTGGATGTGTACGACCTGATTCTGCGCTACCGGTTCTATATCGTCCGGGCGATAACGCTGCCGGTGCGGCATTTCCTCTGCGGCACCGAAAATTCCGGTGATATTCAGATCGTCTTTTCTCATCCCCAGGCACTGGCGCAATGCTCTGATTTTCTGAGCAGCAAAGGTTGGAAGAAACAGGAATACAGCAATACGGCCGCCGCCGCCAAAATGCTCTCACTGGAACGGCTGCACCACGCAGCAGTCATCTGCTCCAGAGAAGCCGCCAAAAAATACGGCCTGACAGTACTGGAAGAAAACATCCAGAACGCCCGAGACAACTGCACCCGGTTTATCGTTATCAGCCGCACCCCCTGCCTGCCCCAAAACGCCGACAAAATTAGCCTGTGCTTCTCCCTGCCCAACACCCCGGGCGCATTGCATCAGGTGCTGGGGCGCTTTGCCCTCAACGGCCTGAACCTGACAAAAATCGAGTCCCGTCCCATTCCCGGCAAGGCCTT
>CALYAR010000109.1 GCA_944393585.1 uncultured Clostridia bacterium
CAGAGGGGGATGGCCCATGGGTTACCTGCTTACCGGAAATTCCATTGGAATTGGGGAAGGCATTTCCGCTTCTTCGGCCGATAAAATCACCCGCGAGCAGATTGCTCAGCTGGCGTTTAACTCTCTCTCCATCAACCTGATGGAACAGGTTGGGTATGGCCAGAATCCTTCTTACGAAGTCGTTGACAAAACGATAATCGAGGATGTTTTAGATGTAGAAAAAGTAACCGGACCGATTACCGCTACTCCAATCACTGCATTGACCGGAAACACAGCGGCCAGCGGTGAATTCAGAGTCGGTGACACCGTCCTGGAATCGGATCAGAATGTCAATCATCTGCTTGGCATGAATGTAGAAGTTTATGCCAAAGATGGCAGCGCAATTTTGATTAATGAAGAAGACACTAATGTGAAGGAAATTACAACTTCCAAAATTAAATCCATTACAACTTCCGGTTCTGTGGTTACCGTCACCTATAACACAAACAGCAATGTAAAATTTGATTTAGGGAAAGTCGTTTATATTTCCAACGGCAAGAAGGTAACGCTGGAAGAGAGCAACCTGAACGATTTGAAAAACGGCAGCGTGCTCAGAGCCATTGACTATGATAACGATGGCAGAGTAGACGTTCTCTTTACCACGGTTTCCCGCAACATTGTAGTGGAAAAAGCAGACACAAAAACCTATCGGATTACGGATAAATACGGCAATCAGTCCGTTACCTTGAATCCAGAGAATGCAACCATCTCCATCACCAAAGACGGACAGACTATCAGCTTTGAAGATCTGAAGGAATGGGATGTTTTGACAATCGTAGAAAGCGCAGACAAGTCTTATTATGAGATTCGCGTATCGAACCAGACGGTTACCGGTACGGTTACGGAAACGGACGGAAGCAAATACACGATTGACGGAACCGCTTACTCTGTCGCATCCAACTACAAAGAAACGATCAATGTAGGGGATGAGGGTACTTTCTATCTGGATGCAGACGGCAACATCGCCGGTTTTGATGAAAATGCGACCATCAGCAGCAACTACGCTTACCTGGTAAACGGTGTAATGGGCAAATACAATGCCAGCGCCGATCTGGTGATCTTAAACAAAGAGGGCAATGTCGTAGAGCTCTCGACCGAAAGCAAAGTGCGCTTCAACGGTACCAGCACAAGCGCGGCGGATGTATTTGCGGCGCTTCAGGAAGCCTCTGCAATCAAGCAGCAGCTTATCACCTATGAAGTAAACGCAGATAACAAAATAGTTGAAATTAACACTGCAACAGAAAATGCTACGCCAAACACAGAACAATTCCTGCTCAATGCAAAGCTGGATGGTGCGGCCTATGACAAGGAGAAAGGTCTCTTCGGAAGATATGGCGTTGATGAAAACACGCTGGTATTCTCCATCCCGGCTGGTTCCAGCGATCCGTCCGACTTTACCGTAACAAACGGTTCGATGTTTGAAAATGCTACAGAATATGATATTCAGATTTTTGACCTCGACTACAACTACGATGCAGGCGTTGTCATTGTAACAAGTGCAGAGTACAAGGTTGATTCAAAAGCTCCAATCGCTTTCGTAAACAGAGTTACGACCGCTTTGACCGACAACGGCAGAGTTGACAAACTCTATGCAACGGTAAACAATGAAACGGTCGAACTCAATGCAGTAAGCTCCGGCTTGCTGGTGAAAGACTCTGGTACGGCTTTGGAAAAGGGCGATATGATCCAGTATAAAGTCAATGCGAACAATGAAATCACCGATATCAACGTTCTCTTTGATGTAGATGACAAAGCAACGGAATCTACCACGACCATCAGCGAAGACCTCACGATGGTTTATGGTAAAGTAACTGCCGCTACGACCAGAACGATGGATCTCTCCGTCAACGACGGCGAAGCGAAAAATTACTACACCGGCAATGCGAAAGTATACTTCATGGATCAGAATAACGTTGTTACGGAATCCTCTGCAAGTGAAATTACACCGTTCGACGCTGAATTCCCGATCCTGACTCTCGCAAAAGTATACCAAGGCGAAGTCGTTGAAATTGTACTGATTGAACAGTAATGGAAATCATGCAATGAAATAAACCCTCTGTTCTAAGGAGCAGAGGGTTTTACATAAATACCGCCTTTTCATGATAGTTGCTGTGATTTGAAGAATGCCGTCCCATTCCTCTGATTGCTTCTTATCTTAACTTTTTTCTGAAATCCCGCCATTAAAAACCGTATGTGCGTATAAGAAAAGATATAAGCAATAATTCGTTATACAATTCCCATGGTACGCAGCAGAAAAATGCCCAATAGAATGACGACTCCGCTCATAAAAGTACTGTAGAGTACAATGTTGGATGCGATGTCGGGGTCGCCGCCCATTTCGGCAGACATAATATAGCTGGTCACTGCTGCCGGAGCGGCGCAGTAAACCATCAAAATTCCAAGCTCGTAGCCTGCAAGCCCCATCCATGCCCCGATCGGAACAAAAATCAAAGGAATAAGAACGGTTTTAATCATGGTAGCAGTAATGCTGAGGGGGAAGGCGCTCTTCACCCGCGAGAAGTCAAACGATGCGCCGATGGTAAGCAAGGCGAGCGGAGTGGCCATATCTGCTACATAGGAAACCGATTTATCTAAAAAGACCGGTAAACCAAAAGGCATAAACTTGAGAATTGCCCCCAGAATAGCAGCGATAATAAAGGGATTTTTCAGTACATCCAATAGAATTTTCAGCGGCCGGACTTTGCCTTTGCTGCAGCAGACGGAAAGCAAAATCACTGCCAGAACATTATAAACGGGGATAGTGACGGACAGCAAAAGGCCGCCTACCTGTGCTCCAATATCGCCAAAGAGGTTTTCGCAGATTGGCAGGGACAGAATTGCGAAATTAATGCGGAATGAGCCATGAATAAATGAAGCCATTTTGGCGCGGTCATGGATCAAGCGGGCACTGATAAACCAAACAACAGCAGTGACTATAATGGGAATTGCAATACACAGTCCAACCAGTTTTGGATTGAATAACGAGTTAAAGTCTGCATCCAGCATGTTCTGAAACAGTACCACTGGCAGCGCAATCTTAAACGTAATGGAACTGGCACATTTTGTAAATCCTTCGTTGATGAGTTTTGTCCGTTTTAGTATAATTCCCAGCAAAATCAGGATAAAAACCGGAAGAACCGCATTCACTACAAATAAAAAATTCTGAAACATATGTATTAAATCCCCTTTGGCTTATTCAACTGCTTTTTTCAAATTAATTCCCAAATAGCAGTTTGGAAAGTCGCTTTTTTAACAAACAGACGAATTATATCATACTTTGTTTAAAAAGAAAAGCTGCCTAAATTTTGATATTTTCCTCACATAGCCCGATTTTTTGATGAAAATCCTTTTCTTGCTGCATTCTGTTGAAATATCTCAATTTGATTGTTGCATTTTGCCAACAGTTTGGAAAAAATCTTCTTATAACTGTTTTATTGAAACAACATTTAAAAGTTATATAGAGAGAGTTGCTTTTGTATCCATCCAACTGTTTACAATTTGTCTGTTTACTATTTTGCCGCAATCGTGTACAATGTATAAGACAAAAACAGATAGCAAATGCTAGTTTCATGGGAAATAACAACCTGGGAGGAATCAATTTGAACACAAAGGCAAATATCAATGCTTGGCTAAACAGCGCCAAAGTGGATGAACATACAAAAACAGAAATCAAACAGATGGAAGAAAAAGAGCTGGAAGACGCGTTTTATAAAAATCTTGAATTTGGAACGGGCGGAATGCGGGGCCTTTTGGGAGCCGGCACAAACCGTATGAATCGGTATACTGTTCGGCGAGCCACACAAGGTCTCTTTCAGGCCCTTGATGCGGCGGCTCACCAAAAGGGCGTTGTCATCGCCTATGACACCCGTCATTTCTCGGCAGAGTTTGCCCGCGAGGCAGCGCGTGTGCTGTTGGCCAATGGAGCAGCGGTCTATCTGTTCGATGCACCGCGCGCCACACCGGAGCTCTCGTTTGCAGTCCGGTATTTGAACGCGGGTGCGGGTATTGTCATTACGGCCAGCCATAATCCAAAAGAATACAACGGCTATAAGGTCTATGGTGAGGACGGCGGACAGCTTCCTCCTAAAAAGAGCGACCGGATTTATGAAGCGATTGAGAAGCTGGATCTGTTTTCCGATGTAGCGATTTTAGAGGAATCCTCTCTTGCATCTCATCCACAGTTTCATTCCATCGGTGAAGAGGTGGATGCAGCATTTCTTGCAGCGGTGAAACGTCAGCAGATTGATCCGGCTGTCATTATCGAACAGGAGGACGGTTTGAAGGTTGTGTATACTCCGTTTCACGGCACAGGGAAAATGCCCGTTTTGCGGATTTTAAAAGAAATTGGTGTAAAACATGTTTTTCCGGTGGAAGCGCAGTGTACGCCGGACGGCGATTTCCCTACCGTAAAATATCCCAATCCCGAGGTGCCGGAAAGCTTTGCCATGGCTGAAACACTGGCAAAGGAGAAAAACTGCGATCTAATCATCGGCACTGATCCAGACTGCGACCGCGTTGGCATTATGGTCCGCGATCAGTCCGGCGAATATCAGGTTTTGACCGGAAATCAGACCGGTGCACTGTTGTGCGAGTACATTCTGCATGCCAAACAGGAGGCGGGGCTTTTAAAGCCAGACTCTGCTATTGTGAAAACAATTGTCACTACGCCGCTGGCAGACGCAATCGCCAAGCATTACAACGCCCGGGTCATTGATGTTTTAACTGGGTTCAAATACATTGGGGAAGTCATCGCCGGTTTTGAAGCAAATCGCGATGGGACGTATGAAATTGGCTTTGAAGAGAGTTATGGCTACCTCGTTGGAACGCATGCGCGTGATAAAGATGCTGTCGTTGCCGTGATGCTGATTGTAGAAATGGCTGCCGCTTACCGCCGGCGCGGGATGAATTTGTATGAAGGACTGTGCGAACTGTTCCAGCGTTATGGATACTATTTGGAAAAAACCATTTCTCTCACCATGCCGGGAATCGATGGAATGGAGAAAATTTTATCGACTATGGAGAAGTTTCGTACCAATGGCATTCCCGGTTTGGAAGTGAAGCAGGTAACGGATTATTGGAACCAGACCATTACCGCGGAAGGCCATACGGAACCGTTTGTCCAATATGATAAATCCAATGTTCTCAAATATGAACTGACGGACGGCGCATCGTGGTTTGTAGCGCGTCCGTCAGGGACAGAACCGAAGATAAAACTCTATTTTGGAACAATGGACTCAGATCAAAATCTTGCCCAGGAGAAACTGGAGCGCCTGATTGATACGGTTTCCCAGGCGGTTAACCAATGAAAATAAAATATTTTCTGCCCAGCGGGCGGATAATATTTCGGATTTTTAGCAGAAAAAAGCCGCAAACGCTTGTTTGCGGCTTTTATAAATTTTTATTTTATACCCACCAAAGCTCTTCTGCGCTGTCACAGATCAGAATGCCCTGTAAAAAACGGATGGCTTTTTCCAATCCTTCCTCAGGACTCATGAG
>CALYAR010000110.1 GCA_944393585.1 uncultured Clostridia bacterium
GCTTCGCTTCATTTGGAAATTCCCTGCTTTTCTTCCGGCTGCTGCCTGAAGGATGCGGCCTGCGCAGAAGAAAATGAAAGGGAAATCAAAGAATATATTGCGCTTGCCTCCAAAGCGGGAGCGCCCTATGTCCGAATTCTGGCCGATCTGGAGCCGCAGCCCTGCGGCGAGGTGGACGATGAGGCGGTCATCGCACAGCTCAGGCGGCTCGCGCCTCTGGCGGAAGAAAACAATGTCACGCTCCTGGTCGAGTCCAACGGGGTGTATTCCGATACGGCCAGACTGGCAAATCTGCTCAACGCAGTGGCAAGCGACGCTGTTGCGGCGCTGTGGGACGTCCACCATCCCTACCGGTTTGCCGGGGAAAGCCCGGAAACTTCGGTGAAGAATTTAGGCGCATACATTAAATATGTCCATGTAAAGGATTCCGTGATGGGAAAAGACGGGGTAGAGTACCGCATGATGGGCGAAGGCGATCTTCCGATTGACAATATGATGCTGGCTCTCCGTTCCATCAATTACGAAGGTTATGTGTCGCTGGAGTGGGTGAAGCGCTGGGCCAAGGATCTGGCCGATGCGGGAATCGTATTCCCGCAGTTTGCCGACTATATGAGCCGGTATACCAAAAAAACCATCCACCGCGGCCCGCTGTTTTCCAATGCAGACGGAACAGGGCAGTATGTCTGGGAAAAGGATACGCTCATTGATCTGACCTTCAGCCAGGTTTTAGACCGTATGGTCGAAGAATTTCCGGATCAATATGCGTTCCGTTTTACGGTTCTGGATTACTGCCGCACATATGCGCAGTTCCGCGATGATGTGGATCAGTTTGCGCGGGCATTGATCGCTATGGGCGTGAAGCGCGGCGACCACGTTGCAATCTGGGCGACGAACGTGCCGCAGTGGTATATTACGTTCTGGGCCACGACAAAAATCGGCGCCGTACTGGTTACGGTCAATACGGCTTACAAAATTCATGAAGCGGAATATTTGCTCCGCCAGTCCGATACGCACACTCTCGTTATGATCGACGGCTTCAAAGATTCGGATTATGTGGGAATCATGAAGGAATTGTGCCCGGAATTAAAGGATTCCGTACCGGGAAAGCCTCTGCATTTAAAACGCCTGCCGTTTTTGCGCAATATTGTCACAGTGGATTCCAAGCAGGACGGCTGTATCACCTGGGAAGAAGCCAATGCAATGGGAGAGCGGGTGCCGGTAGAAGAAGTTTACCGCCGCGCCGCCCAGGTAGACCGTCACGATGTGGCGAACATGCAGTATACTTCCGGTACGACAGGGTTCCCCAAAGGCGTCATGCTGACGCATTATAACATTGTCAACAACGGAAAAAACATCGGAGACTGCATGGATCTTTCCACAGCAGACCGGATGATGATTCACGTTCCTATGTTTCACTGCTTTGGCATGGTGCTTGCCATGACAGCCTGCATGACGCACGGCGTTACGATGTCGCCGATGCCGTATTTTTCGCCGCGTCAGTCGCTGGACTGCATTAACAAAGAAAAAATCACAGCGTTCCACGGCGTACCGACCATGTTCATTGCCATGCTGGAACATGAGAATTTTTCCAAGACTGATTTTTCGTATATGCGCACCGGCATTATGGCAGGGAGTCCCTGCCCGGTCAAGGTAATGCAGGACGTAGTGGAAAAGATGCACATGCCCCAGATTACGATTGTATACGGACAGACGGAGGCGTCTCCCGGCTGTACGCAGAGCCGCGTAGACGATCCGCTGGAGGTCCGCGTCAACACAGTTGGGCGCGCACTGCCCGGCGTGAGCTGCAAGATTGTCGATCCGGAGACGGGAGAAGACCTGCCCGATGACGTGGACGGCGAATTTGTGGCGCGCGGGTATAATATCATGAAGGGCTATTACAAAATGCCGGAAGCAACGGCCGCGGCGATTGACGAAAACGGCTGGCTCCACACGGGAGACCTCGCAAGACGGACGCCGGAGGGCAATTACAAAATTACCGGGCGCATTAAGGATATGATCATCCGCGGCGGGGAGAACATTTATCCAATGGAAATTGAAGAATTCATTTATACGAACCCGAAGGTAAAAGACGTTCAGGTAATCGGCGTGCCGGATCAGCAGTACGGCGAGGAAATTATGGCCTGCGTCATCCTGAAAGAGGGCGAAATTATGACGGAAGAAGAGCTGAAGGACTTTGTCAGAACCCATATGGCAAAGCACAAGACGCCGAAATATGTGGACTTCGTAGATGAATTCCCGATGAACGCCGCCGGCAAGATTTTAAAATATAAAATGCGTGAAAATGCTGTGGAAAAGTTTGGACTCCAGGAAGCGAGTAAAATTGTAACGGCGTAAAGAAAAGCTCCGCACAGGCGGAGCTTTTTAAGTTCCTTTATCGGAAAGCTGAGACCATTGGCCAATCTGATACCCTTATTTTCTTCCGCAGGCAGGCTGCTGCGCACAGAAGCGAAACACGCCGGAACCGATCCGCCGGACAGTTGTTTTTTAAATAAAGCCGCATTGTAGGAGAGAGGGAAATATGCTATAATAAATAATATAATTTACTTGGCGGAATACGCCTTTTAAACTGAAAAAGGAAAGTGTTTTTATGGCGGATGAGGGGGAAGATGGCACATGGGGGTACTGTCTGAAACCGGTACTGCCGTTTTCTGTCTTTGGATGTGACAAACCGCTTTGACGGACCTGTAAACAGACACATGATTTAGCCGCGGTGAGTGGCGAATTGCTGACTGCCCGCGGGCAGTTTCTGCGAGAATGAGGGAACACTGCCGTATTTTATGATCTGGGAGCCGCTGGAAGACGGAAGGTCTGTTTCGAGGGGACAGAGATAAAGTAAGTATGTTGTCCAATGGGATCAAAACGGCAAGGTTTAGAGTTAGCGTATGCACTCGCGGCAAAAAGGGCTTTAAGCATCCTGTGTCTTGTTTTTTCGGGCATACACAGCTGCATGGAGTGAAAATGGAGGAACTGTACGGCTGTGATATAGAAAAATAGTTAAAAGCATCTTTGAAAATTCCTGCAGCCGCTTAGGGAATGGTTGAAAACGATGTGCTTTTTATGATACAATATGGAACGTATCCGGGAATACCGCCGGGCGGAAAAAGACCGTTTCGCTGGGCTCCCGTGATGCCTTTAACAACTTGGGAAAAAGGAAAGGGAATTTTTCGTGGATTTGGAATCGTTCGGAAACCGCCTGTACCGCCTCCGGCGCGAATGGGGCTATACACAGACGGAGCTTGCGAATAAATTGGGGACGACACGCGGCTGTGTGGCAAACTGGGAAAAAGGCCGCCGACGGCCTCGGGGAAAAATGGAAAGGCTCGCAGCCCTTTTAGGGGTATCAGAGGACTATTTAAATGGTACAATCAGTCTGGAAGAGGAAATGAAGCGTTGGGACGGGAAAGAGTTCGACCATGAAAATGTATTGGATCTGTCGCGTCTCAACGCGCAGCAGAAACAGTCGCTGATTGATTACTATCATTATTTAATTGCAAAACAGGAAGAGTACTCTGTCCGGAATCAAATACGGGCAAGGACAGAACAAGAGCAGGCGGCCGCAGCCGCAGAACTGGAGGGATAGAAATGTCGAGTGAACAGACTATCGCGGCTTTGACCAAAGAGGCAGAAGAAACGTTTTATGTTCCGCTGACCGCTTTGGTCAAGCAGTTTCGGATGGAAAAGGTGTATGTTTCGAGCGATTATGAGCGGATTCAAATCCACAGAAGCGATGTAAACCGGCCCG
>CALYAR010000111.1 GCA_944393585.1 uncultured Clostridia bacterium
CAACAGCCTGGGCGCTGCTAACCGCTTCGGCGACCCGCTGAAAGAGGACGGGATTTTTGGGCCGAATACCCAGTGGGCATTGGATGGGATTGGAATGCAAATAAAAGGGATTGGTCCTGCCTTAAATAATCAAAGCTCAAACATACGCCAGCGAGATACGCTGCCGTTGAATGAGTATATTCGCCAGCGAAATAAAATATCACTTCAACGCATAAATCCGAATCTGCCACTGGAAGAAAACATACGCCAGTGGAATAACTCCGGTTATCAAAACATTCAGTTTCCTATGCAGGAACTGACCGACATGCTGGATAACTCTATGAAGTTTACAGAATCGCTAAATGATTTATTCATTCATTCGGATGATTTGGCTGATTTTACAAAAAAAGGAGGAAAAGCAATTTCTGTGGTCGGAGCGGTTTTGGATATTTACGAGCTGGGGTCGACAATGTATTACGATTTAAATGATGAAGATAGAAAAATAGGTAAGAAAACAATTGAAACCGCGGTTGGAGTAGGAAGCAGCTGGGCTGGCGGTGCAGCGGGAGCAAAACTTGGAGCGATGGGCGGATCGGCGCTGGGTACGCTGATCTGTCCAGGTCTTGGGAGTGTAATCGGCGGATTTTTAGGAGGATTGGCCGGAGGCATTGCCGGTTCGTGGGGAGCAGGAACGCTTGGCGAATATCTGATCGATGAAGCATATCAAGGGGGTTAAAATATGGCAGAAGACTTGCATCTGTATCCTGGTTTTATTGGCCCAAATTATCAGACGCCTCATTTGAAATTTTATAAAATTGGGACGGCAGACAAAGACGAAATGGATTTCGATGACTGGAGAACAATCCTTCTTGAAATTGTGGGACAATTAACGCCCGGTTTATCGGTTGTTGCAGATCACAATTATAAGACAATAAAAGAATATAAAAAACGGATTTTGTTCCCGGATCATATGCCGGAATACAGCAAGGATGGGATTTGTGAAAAATTAATAAAAGAAATTGTCGATCAGGATCTGAACTGGCATTTTCTCCGGAAAGAATATCGGGAGAAAGCAATGTGGTATCAAAAATTATATATTATAAACCACCACCCTGACGAGTCGTTTTTTAAAACAATATGCCCGGACTGGGACGATGTAGATTCCACGGGAATCAGCGGAGGCGGTTATCTGCCGGACAAAATAAAGCAAATGAAAACAATGGATGATTGGATTGAGGATTATGAGAGAAAGAGAACGGGAGCAATTTACTTTATTTTGGATATGTATTCAAATGATTATGGGTTTTATATTAACCCGTCTCAATACCCCATAAAGCAGTTTATCCAACGGATACAATCGGTAACAGAACGATACAAAGTTAAATTGGAGGTAGAACTATGAAATATTATCCAATCGGAACCGTAGTTACATTAGTAAATGGAAATCATCCCATTATGATATATGGGCGGAAGCAGTTCCAGGAGAATACGGACAATGTATGGGATTATGTGGCATGTCTGTATCCAGAGGGGAACCTAGGCGATGACTATACAATCTTTTTCCAGCAGGAGGAAATTGGGAAAGTACACCACTTGGGATTCATCAGCGATGCCGAAGAACGCATGCAGGAGATTTTGAACGAAGCAGAGTAACGGATGGGGCTGCGAACGGGCAGCCCTTTCTGCAAAGGAAAAAGGGTTATGAAATTTTTAAATCAGGAATTAAAGCTCAAGAATGGACTTTTGTTAAAACTGTGCCCTTATGAGCATGCCCACAGTTTCACGATCGCCTTGTTTATAAAAGGCGGCTGCTGGATGGAGACGCGTTCCCAAAAAGGAATTACACACTTGCTGGAACATTTGTGTTTCAGGCGGTGTGCTGGTATGAATCAGCGCGATTTTTACCAGAGAATAGAAAAAATCGGCGGTTTTCTGCGCGGGAGCACACGCCGTGACCATATCGTTTTTGAACTTTCGGTTCATCCGCAATATGCCTTGGAAGCAGCCGGAATCCTTCGGGATTTATTTGCTCCCAATCAGTGGACAAAAACGGATATCCGATTGGAGAAACAGGTGGTGTTAAAGGAAATTGAAAATCGGGTTCCTTTATTTTCCGATCAGCAGATTTGCGCATTTTTTGACTTTTCCACAGACGGATTGTTCCTGTCTGGAACGAAAAGCAAAGTAGAAAAGGTTACGAAACAGAAACTTGAGCAATGGAAAGAAACAATATTTAAACCGGAAAGTTCGTGTGTGATCGTATGCGGGAAATGGGAAGAAGAGGAAGACAAGAAAATTCAGGAACTGTTTTCGGCAATTCCGTGCTCCGCATCGCAGGCGTGTAAAAAGGAAATGGGACAGCCCCGCAGCTTTTTGAATCGGACAGCCGGCAATGATCGGATTTATCTGGAAGACTACCAAACCGCTATGATAGGACTCACCTTTGATCTGGACCGGTCCAAGGTCACATACGCGGAAGCGGAATTATTAGTCAATTTACTGGCAGCCGGCCTGTCGGCGCCAATGGTGATGCGCTTTCGCGAGGAGCTTGGGATTCTGGAAAGCATACCGGCACAATGTGTTTTTTATTCTTTTGGCGGCAAAATGAGTTTTGAAATGGAAGTGAATCCAAATGATATCGAATGCCTTTTTGAACAGCTTGCGCAATTTTTTTCAAAAGAAAAAATCACGATGGATGACTTTCAATGTGCGAAAACCTTTTTTACAAAGACGCAGTACCGTTTGCTGGACCGTCCGGACGAATATGTGTATCTTTTGGGAGAACGGACATTTGTAACGGGGGAGCAATTTACGAGTGTTGAAAGTTTTATCAGGCAGTATGAGAACATAACTTATGAGCGGATTTGCGAGACAGCGGAAGAAATATTTCAGGGATCAAATCTTGTCGTCACCGCCAGTACAACACATAATATGGCGGAATATGTAAAGCAGAAAATCAAACAATTTAGAAAAAATATATAGAGGAGAAAAAATATGAAATATGATCCGATCGGGACCGTAGTTGCACGAAAGGGAGGCGGGAGGCCAATCATGATTTATGGGCGAAAACAGGTCAAGCAATCCACACAAACCGTTTGGGACTATGTAGCATGCCCATATCCGGAAGGTAATTTGGGAGAAGACAGCACGATTTTTTTCCAACACAATAATATTGAAAAAATATTTTATATTGGAATGACATGTGCAGTTGAAGAACGCATGCAGGAGATTTTGAACGAAGCAGGATAAGGGACGCGGCATACAGGCGGAAAATGAGAAAATAGAATGATTCGCTTTTTCCAACAACATTGCAGGATGGGAAACTTTTTGGTGGGATTTGGTTCATTTGGGCTGATTTTGATGTAAGACGCAGCCATGTTTGGTTTTCAACGAAGGAGAAACACGGCTTGGGAGAAAGGAGGCGGGGGAATTGAAAAAATTTGTTAAAATCATACTGGCTGCGGGAGGTATATTTAGTTTGCTTATCCTGTTATTTTCAGGATATGATTTTTGGATACATGGAGCATTTTCGGATTATCCAAAACGATATTATACTGCTTTTGTGAGCGAGGGTAAATGGAAACGCTATTTCGCTGAGATTTCTCTGCCTCCTGATACAAAACTGATTGCAAGTGGATTTGAAAAAGGCGAATTAGGCGGCGGGAACAGTGAAGAATTGGATTACAGTTACTACTGGATTGTAGAGGGTGAGCAAAGCGGGGAAGAACTGAGAGAGTACTATAATTCATACATAGAAGAAAGCAGCTATAAATTCGGCGGTTATGAAACGTGGCTTGAAATGAGGCCGTTTTGCGTGCGGACTGTCCTAAGCGGCTTTCCCAAATTTGAAAGGCAATGTGAAAAAATCGAAGAGGAGATAAAGGAGATCGATCAAATGTGGGTGATGATAGCCATCAAATCAGGCAGGAGCGGGTTCATAAATTAGGGAACTAAAATTTCGTGGTAAGTTTGGAAGAATATGTTTTGATAAAGTTTTGAAGATAAAGAGCGGCGCTGGGTACCCTGATCTGTCCGGGTCTTGGGACTATAAACCGGCGGGCGGATAAGCAAGAAAGGAGAGGCGTGGATGAGCTGGATGGAGGCGGCCGGAAAAGTATTGAGCGGATTTGCAGCGATTGTAATCGCCGTAGCCTGCCTGTTTGTGGGAATGGACGCCATTGCGACGGGACACATTTACGACTACCTATTCGTAAATATCAGCAAAAGAGAATGGAGCCAGTATTTTTCAGACATACCTCTGCCGGATGGCAGCGAATTGCTCGCCAGTGAATTTGAATCAGGGCAGATTATACTGGAAAGTAAAGATGACTTTGGAAAACTGGATTATGGATATTATTGGATTATCAAATCGGATTTGACAGAGGAAGAACTGTTGGAATACTACGGCGGATACGCCGAAGAAAGCAACCGTAAATTCGGCGGATACGAGACAGTTGTGAAAGCAGAGCCATTTGTACATTTATGTAATGATTATTATTTTGAGACCTTTCAAACGTTTTACGATCAGATAGAGAAAAGAGAAGCTGAAACAGACCACATTTGGGTTGTTTTTGCTTTGAAACGAGGCCGGGGCTGTTTTAAGAATTAAAGAAATAAGGTGCGGCGGAAGCTGCGCTGTTAGAAGATCTCGCGGGATAGAGGAGAAGGAGGAAATGCTTGAAATTATCCAAAAATTAAAAGCGAAAATCGAAAGCAAAGCGGAAATAGACGTTCCCCCATTAAGGGTAACGAGTATCAAGGTGGAAAAACTGCCGGAACAAATTGAATACAAAAATACAAAAGAATATTTTGGGAAAAATTGTATTTTGGTCGGCTTGAAAGAATCGGCTTATCGTTATGAAAATCCAGAGGCGTTTGCCTGTTTTTTACTGGACTTGCTATGGGAATTGCTGAAGAATTGGGATAATTACATCATAACGAAAGATTACAGGGGGAAACCGTTCTTTTGGTTTGAAGAATACAGTTCAGACAATAGTAAAATAATCGGAAGCGGGGATGAGAGTATCTTGTATCTAAAAGGAATGAACAAGGATATTCTTGCCGAACTTTTATTGAATCGATATCCGGCAGCAAATTTACGCGAAACATTACAAATCTTTTCTTTTCCATCAAACTATAAAATAGAGGATAGCAAGTGGAAGGTAGAAGATGTATTAGAGGAAGAGCCATATTTGATGAAAAGCTGGTCCTATGGGGATGGACAAGTAGAATGTATGCTTTTTAATTTAAATTCCAACGAGATAATCTAAGCCAAATGATTAAGACGATTGAAACCGCTGCGAAATTATACCATTTATCACTGGAAATAAAATGGTGAAATAGGATGGATTCGAACAGTCATAACGGGAATAAATGAAGGCTAATCCATTCCGAGTTTTGAACGAAAAAGAGCAGAGCTTTCTTGCAAACAGGGGAAGATCAGATTTCCTCTTTTCGCGTATTGTTTCAATCAAAATCTTTTTGGGAAAGTATTCGCACCAACACTGCCGGGGGATGTTTTAGTGGACTGCATGCAAAGGAATTGGAAATACGGCAAATTTATGGTATGTTCCAAAACTAGTTATATTTTACAGCGCACGGTCTATCTGGGGCGCCGGCAGATCTGAATTGGTTGACATAAACCGCTTTTTCCTATAGTATGATAAACGGTGCGCTTGAAATATGATTTAGGAAATCTCAGGAGAAAAGCAATGAGAATCAAACAGGATGCGAAAGTAATATATTCCGATGGAAAGCTGGAAACAGTTGTATACGACGATTGTGAAATTTGTACCCAGGGGCTGCAGCCCTTTTTGTTTGTCAGTGACAGCGGAACGCTTTTTGTGCAGTATCAGATGCCGGAAGCTCCTAGAGGGACGCGAGCCCATAATTTTCCTTATCGGGTGGAGAATTATCTATCGCGTGACGGGGGAGCCAGTTGGGAAAACTTTAAAATAGACGCGGATGAGCAGATGGATGATCCGTTTGTGGAGGAGGGTATGCTTCAATTAAAAGACGGCCGCATTTTTACCATGGACACTTATGTGCAGGAGGTACCGGGCAGATTGGTTACGGACGCGGGGAAGGCTGGTTTTCTTCCAATGACATGAAAACGTTTGAAGGGCCGGTTTGGACGGAATTTTATATTCCGGATATTGTCTACAGCGGTTCGACCGACGATAATGGATGTGAAGCGCGGGTTGCACGTCTGCACCGCTCTATCATTCAGATGCCGGACGGCAGCCTTATCATGACAATGTACGGGCGGTTTGCCGGCGACAATACTCCATGTCCTTACGAACCGCGAATGATGAAGTTCCGTACGTTTCTCGTCCGGTCTGTTGACTGCGGGAAAACCTGGAATTACCTGTCTACGGTTGCAGCGGATCCCAGTATAGGGACAGAAGGCTTTGGCGAGCCCTGTCTGGTCCAGATTACACGCGGAGCACACCAAGGGCGTCTGCTTTGCGTTATGCGTACAGGACGCGACCTGTATCAGGCCGTATCGGACGACGGCGGCAAAAGCTGGAGCTGTTTCAAACCGCTGACATTCGAAGGAATCAATATTCATGACGTCAATCTCTGGAAAGAAAAGTATGAGGGAAAATATCCGGAGATTAGTCCGTGCCGGAAAAGCATGTCCGGCGCAGTAGTGGATCCCGATCTCATTCAAATGAAAAACGGCATACTGGTTTTGACCTTTGGTGTGCGCCTGCCCGCACAGCTTTGCTCGCTCGATCCCTCCATAGAGAATAACGGCGTATATGCTGCTTTCTCGACAGACGACGGCGACACTTGGAACCACGTCATTCGTATTATGGGCGGAAAGCTGACGACGCATTATACCGGCGTACGTGAGCTGAAAGAGGATACGCTCTATTTTGCATACGACACTGGCTCGTGGGGAAGCGCTGGGCGCAGCGGCCGCGGCTGCAAAATTAAAGTATCATGGAAGTAAT
>CALYAR010000112.1 GCA_944393585.1 uncultured Clostridia bacterium
CGTCTCTTTATGAGGGATTCGGACTTCCTCCGCTTGAAGCGCTCTATTTGGGAACGCAGCCGATCATATCGGATATTCCTGTTTTCAAAGAAGTCTACGGCGATCTTCCGGTAATATTCTTCAAAACTGAAGATGCAAAAGATTTGTCTGACAAACTTAAAAATGAAGAGAATGATTCGAAAAGCTTTAAAACTAATTTATTGAAATATGATTACAGAAAGTTTGCCGATACTATGATTAAAGAAATCAGGATAGATTAGCATATAAATTTATAGGGAATTTTATTATGTTGGAGAAAGAATTCTATAAAAAAAAGACTTCAAACAGAGCGACACTGCTGATAGGTTTTGCGCTCATTTTATTTCTTTTTTATTATATTTATCGTTATGTTTTACAAATGAATGATTCGGGAACGTCTCCAACGTATGCCGATACAACTTTTTTTTGGAATGCGGCAAAGTATTTTATTCTTTTGGCAATTTTAATTTTCTGTTTTTTTGATTTAATCACAGAGAATATAGGAAAGAAGCATATCACGATCTTTGCATTTTTTATTTCATTTTTTATTTTTCAAAATCTGTATGCTTTTCTTTATAATCAAAGCTCGGACTTTGTTGTAGTGATTTTATGTCTGTTGCTGTCACTATACCTGATTTTTGCAAAGGGAATGGTCTCACTTAATATAATTGATAAAATATTTTCTTTCTTTATGCATTTTACCATTATATATGAAGTGATTCAAATTATTCTTTATTTTGCAATAGGACGTCTTCCTGCGCTCGGATATGACACGGGAGTAATCACGGATGTGCGGTTTGGTGGCGCGTGGGATGCTCCGAATGAATTTTCGATTTTGATTGCTTTTTATATTCCCTATGTTTATTTTAAATATAAAGGAATTAAAAGAGCGTTTTATTTTGTTTTACTCTTTGCGATGTTACTTTTGACGTGGTCCTTAACAGGAATTGCTGCGGTTTTGGGTCTCTGTATTTTTGCGGCTTTAATTAGTTTATATTCAAAAACTAGAAATATATTTGCACCGATCTTATTGATTGTCTATTGTCTCGCGGTTATTGGTTTGATCTTTGTATTTAATGTGGGACATATCGAAGAGTTTCTTCTTGGTAAGCTGGGAAGTATCAATGATCATTTGAATGGGTGGGATTTAAGTGGTCTGTCGGCGTTAAACTTTTTGGGGATTATTCCAGATATGGAATTTTCCGAAACAAGTTTTGTCCTATTGTTGCGACGCGGGGGATTCCTTCAGGTTATAGTATTCTATGCGATTGGAATAGCATCTGTATTTTGGTCAGGATTGGTTGCAAAATCTATTGACGATGCAAAGGCACGAAGAATATTTAGATCAATGCAATGGTATCAGATTGCTTTTTTGCTTGCAAGTTTAAATCTGCCTTTTGTCTATTCTTTCTCAAACCTTGGAATTTTTGCAATTTTTCTTGGAATTATTTACAGATATTATAGCGCGGTCTTCCCTCAAAAAAAATCTTTGCGGAATGAGACCTGTTTGCTGAAAGCGCCAAAAAATATTATCACTTAAGAAAGGTTATTTTTCTGAAAGGAATGTTTATGAAGACGAAAATTATAGCGATGTATCTGCCTCAGTATCATGAGACAGAGGAAAACAATCGTTGGTGGGGAGAAGGCTTTACCGATTGGGTGAGTACGAAAAATGCGGAGCCGCTTTATCGTGGGCACAACCAGCCGCGAGTACCTCTTGATAAGAATTATTATGATTTAAGCCAGGTCAATGTGTTGAAAGAACAGACACAGATGGCAAAGCAGTACGGGATTGACGGTTTTTGTTTTTATCATTACTGGTTCTCTTCTTCTTTCAAGACGCTTTACAAACCCGCGGAAAACTACTTGCAGCATTCGGAGATAGACTTTCCGTTTATGTTTGCATGGGACAACAGTTCCTGGATCCGCACATGGAGCAAGTTCAAAAAAAATGCGAATGCGTGGTCTCCCAAAAAAGACAGTGCAACCGATTCGGGTGAAGACAACGGCGTTTTGGCTCAGCTGGAATACGGAAATTCCGAGGACTGGAAAATTCATTTTGATTATCTGCTTCCATTTTTCAAGGATGACAGATATATCAAGGTTTCAAATCGTCCGGTGTTCATTTTCTGGAACAATTATCAAAAAGAGACGCTTGTTCAGATGCGTGAGGCATGGAACACATGGGCGAGAGAAGCCGGATTTGAAGGAATGTATTTTATTACGAGAGACGATCCTTATAAGGACGTCTCCGGATTTGATTCGTTGTTCAACTATGAGCCGCAGTTTTCCGGTTGGTTGAATATTGGCTTTTTCGGCAGAGTTTTTCAAAGGATCAGATATCTTTTGGGGAAGGAAACGCTGAAAAAGTATTCCTATGAAAAGGTCTGGAAAAAAATTCTCAAATATGCAGACAAGCATCCTCAGAATTATTACGGCGCGTTTGTCAGATATGACGATACGCCGCGTCGCGGCAAAACGGGCAAAGTGATTGCAGAAGAATCCCCGTCTTGTTTTGAAAAATATTTCAGCAAATTATATTCCCTGTCCTGTTCGAGAGAGAAAGAATTGCTGTTTTTGACGGCTTGGAACGAGTGGGGAGAAGGCGCTTATCTGGAACCTGACACAAAGGATGGGTTTGCGTATCTGGAAGCTGTAAGTCACGTTGTGAATGATCAAGTAAATAAAGTGGGGGATAAATAAACATGAAAGGAATTATTTTGGCGGGAGGATCGGGAACAAGGCTTTATCCGCTTACACGGGTGACCAGTAAACAGTTGTTGCCTATCTATGATAAGCCGATGATCTATTATCCGCTGTCCGTGTTGATGAATGCAGGGATCAGGGATATTCTCATTATTTCCACACCGCAAGATACCCCGCGTTTTGCGGAGCTGTTTGGAAGTGGGGCGGCACTCGGACTGAATTTACAATACGCGGTTCAGCCCTCTCCCGACGGACTTGCACAGGCTTTTCTGATCGGCGAGGATTTTATCGGAAAAGACAGCGTCGCAATGATCCTCGGTGACAACATTTTTTCGGGTCATGGATTAAAAAAGCGTCTCCGTGCTGCGGTAAAAAACGCCGAAAACGGAAGCGGTGCTACCGTTTTCGGTTATTATGTGGATGACCCTGAAAGATTCGGAATCGTTGAATTTGACGGGAAAGGGAAAGCTGTTTCCATTGAAGAAAAACCCAAGAAGCCGAAAAGCAATTATTGCGTAACGGGGTTGTATTTTTATGATAATAACGTCGTTGAATACGCAAAAACGCTGAAGCCTTCTGCACGCGGTGAGCTGGAAATCACGGATCTCAACCGAATTTATCTGGAAAAGGAAAATCTTCATGTCGAAATTTTGGGGCAGGGATTTACTTGGCTGGATACGGGAACGCATGAGAGCATGGTTGAGGCAACCAATTTTGTCAAAGCTGTGGAAACGCATCAACGGCGCAAAGTTGCTTGCATAGAGGAGATTGCATATCTGAACGGTTGGATCACGAGGGAGCAGGCGATGAAACTGTGCGAGCCGATGCTGAAAAATGAGTACGGCCAATATCTGAAAGACGTACTTGACGGAAAGTATTTGGACGGGCTTTACTGACTTAAAATATATAAAATTTTCTGAATTGGAGCATTCAATGACAATCATTGTAACAGGCGGGGCGGGATTTATCGGCAGCAATTTCATCTTTCACATGCTAAGCAAGTATCCCGAATATCGTATCGTGTGTCTGGACAAACTGACTTATGCGGGGAATCTTTCCACGCTCAAAGGCGTGATGGACAACCCCAATTTCCGCTTTGTCAGAGCGGACATCTGCGATCGGGAGGCGGTGTACAAGCTTTTTGAGGAAGAGCATCCCGACGTCGTTGTCAATTTTGCTGCCGAGAGCCATGTGGATCGTTCGATTGAAAATCCCGGCATCTTTTTGCAGACAAATATCATGGGTACCGCTGTTCTGATGGACGCGTGCCGCAAGTATGGAATCGGGCGGTTTCATCAGGTCTCGACGGATGAAGTCTATGGCGATCTGCCGCTCGACCGTCCCGATTTGTTCTTTACGGAGCAGACACCGTTGCATACATCGAGTCCCTACTCGAGTTCCAAAGCGTCGGCAGATCTTTTGGTTTGCGCCTATCACAGGACATACGGCCTTCCTGTGACCATCAGCCGCTGTTCCAACAATTACGGACCTTATCAGTTCCCCGAAAAGCTCATTCCGCTCATGATCGCAAATGCGTTGGCGGACAAGCCGCTTCCCGTCTACGGGGAAGGGAAGAATGTGCGCGACTGGCTGTATGTGGACGATCATTGCAAGGCGATCGATCTCATCATCCACAAGGGAAAAGTGGGGGAAGTGTACAACGTCGGCGGGCATAATGAGATGCAGAATATCGATATCGTCAAACTCATCTGCAAGGAACTTGGCAAGCCCGAGAGCCTGATTACGCATGTAAGCGACAGAAAGGGGCACGATATGCGGTATGCGATCGATCCCGCGAAGATTCATGCAGAGCTTGGATGGCTTCCCGAGACAAAGTTCCAGGATGGCATCAAGAAGACGATCAGATGGTATCTTGATAACAAGGACTGGTGGCAGGAGATCGTCTCCGGAGAGTATCAGAATTATTATCAGAAGATGTACGGGGACAGGAAATGAAGGTCTTTGTCACAGGCGTCAGGGGTCAGCTTGGCTTTGACGTTGTCAATGAGTGTAAAAAACGCGGTTATGAAGTGATCGGTGTTGATATTGAGGAGATGGATATCACCGACGCGAATGCCGTGGAGCGTGTCATCACGGCGGCTTGTCCGGATGTTGTTGTTCACTGTGCGGCATGGACGGCTGTAGATGCGGCGGAAGAGGCGGAAAATATCCCCAAGGTTCGCGCTGTCAATGCGATCGGAACGCAGAATATTGCAAACGTGTGCAAGATTTTGGGGTGCAAGCTCATTTATATTTCCACCGATTATGTATTTGACGGACAGGGAACAAAGCCTTGGGTGCCCGATCAGAAGGACTATCGTCCGCTCAATGTCTACGGACAGACAAAGCTGGAGGGCGAGCTTGCCGTAGCGGGCACGCTTGAAAAGTATTTTATCGTACGCATTGCATGGGTATTCGGGCTGAACGGCAAGAATTTCATCAAAACGATGCTCAGTGTCGGGAAGAAGTACGATACGGTACGTGTTGTCAACGATCAGATCGGGACGCCGACTTATACGTATGATCTGGCACGTCTGCTTGTTGATATGGCTAAGACGGAGAAATACGGTTACTATCATGCGACCAACGAGGGCGGATATATCAGCTGGTATGAATTTGCCTGCGAGATTTTCCGTCAGGCGGGATATCTGACGAAGGTTATTCCGGTGACGACACAGGAGTACGGCTTATCCAAAGCCAAGCGACCCTTTAACAGCCGCCTGGACAAGAGCAAGCTGATAGAGAATGGTTTTACGCCTCTTCCCGATTGGAAGGATGCGCTCGGAAGATATCTGAAGGAGATCGGGTATGCAGATCACAGTTGAGAAAAATGTCGGTGGGATCGAAGGGCTGTGCGTCATCACGCCTGCCGTTCACGGAGACAGCCGCGGATATTTCATGGAGACTTACTCCCTGCGCGATATGCAGGAAGCGGGAATTGATATTGCGTTTGTGCAGGATAATCAGTCCATGAGCACAAAGGGAGTTCTGCGCGGATTGCATTTTCAGAAGCAGTTCCCTCAGACGAAGCTTGTGCGCGCGATCAGGGGCAGTGTGTTTGACGTCGCCGTTGATTTGCGCAAGGGGAGTGCAACGTACGGAAAGTGGTACGGGGTTGAGCTTACAGAGGAAAACAAAAAACAGTTTCTCATTCCGCGCGGGTTTGCGCATGGATTTTTGGTGCTCTCCGATGTGGCAGAGTTTTGTTATAAGTGTGATGATTTTTATCATCCCAACGATGAAGGCGGCCTTGCCTGGAACGATCCGTCCATTGGCGTTATCTGGCCGGACGTTGTCGGCAAGTATCAAGGTTCAGCCGACAGTGCGGGCTATGCGCTGACGGATGGGACCCCGCTCAATCTCAGCGAAAAAGATAAAAAATGGGGGAAGATAGACAGTATATTGTAAAAGCATATGGGACGGCAAATTACTACCAAAAAACTTGCTAAAAACATGACCCTTTCTCTTGTCGCACAGCTGATTTCTCTTGCGGCAAGTTTTGTTTTTGGCATGATCGTGCCAAGATATATCGACGAATACCAGTATTCCTATTGGCAGATGTATCTTTTATACGTCGGCTATGTTGGCGTCCTGCATTTTGGACTGCTGGACGGACTGGTCTTGCGTTATTCTCAATATGATTATGATGAGCTCGACAAGGCAAGACTCCGCTCGCAATTTCAGCTTTTGCTGGGATTTACGAGTGCCCTTGCCTTTCTGACTTGTCTTGCCTCTTCTTTTTTTCTCGAGGGAGTAACGCTCTGGATCGTTGTTCTAGTTGCAATTGGCATCATTACAAAAAATATATTCACTTACACATCGTATACATTTCAGATCACAAACCGTATCACGCAGTATGCGATTCTTGTCATTCTTCAAAAAGCGGTCTATGCAATCACCGTCATAGTCCTTCTGTCGTGTAAGGTGAATGACTTTTACTGGTATTGCGTAGCAGATCTGCTGGGAGATGTGGTCGCATTTGTCATAGGTGCTTTCCTGAATCGGGGGTTGTATTTCGGCAAAGCGCTTGCGCTGAAAGAATGCTTCAAAGAGTCTTGGCTGAATGTCTCCGCCGGGATTATGCTGATGATCGCGAATTTCTCTTTTGGGTTTTTGATCGGCGGGGCCAAAATGGTCATTCAGTGGAGATGGGATGAGCTTATTTTCGGGAAGGTGGCATTCAGCTTCAGTGTTTCCAATCTGTTTTTGACCTTTGTCACGGCGATCGGAGTGGTTTTGTTTCCTTCCTTAAAGCGCATGGACGAAGATCAGCTTCCGAATTTGTATGTCAAGATAAGGGATACCATTTCTCCGCTTCTTTTCTATGTCATGCTCTTATATTTCCCCGGATGCTGGATCCTGGAACTGTGGCTGCCTGCATATTCAGAGAGTCTTGTCTATATCGGCATACTTTTGCCCATCATCATTTTTTCTACCAAAGTCAGCCTTTTGACCAATAATTATCTGAAGGCTTATCGCAGAGAAAAAATGATGTTGCTCATCAACGTAATTTCTGTTGTGATAGGATTTATATTGTTTCTTCTCGGGGCGTATGTATTCAGCAGCTTGGACTTTGTGCTGTATTCCACGGTTTTTGTCATCATGCTTCGTTCAATTGCTTCTGAAGTGGCAGTCATGAAGTATGTAAAAAAGAACTTTACGCTTGATTATATCGTTGAGTTTGTCATGACGGTTGCTTTTGTTGCGATCGTACAGCTGCTGTCTCTTTGGTGGGCGTGCCTCGCGTATTTTGGCGTGTTGGTTGTCTATTCTGTTTTGTACAGAAAACGGATTGCGCTGGTATTTAAGCAAGTCGGAGGGGTTCTTTCCAAAAAGAAAACGCAAAACAGTTCGGCCACCTCGGAATCGGCAATTGCGCCGACTTCGGAAAAAGATTCGGAAGAAGAGGGGAACTTGCCGGCTTCTGACAACGAAGAGAGTGAAAAAGAGAACAATGAAAGCGAAGAAAACTGAATTTTTGCAGGTGTTGGATTGCTATATTGATGGATAGCGATTTGCGGTGCAATAAAGGTGATGATTCCCGCCCGCGGTCCTTTGAAGGCCGCGGGCGGGATTGTTTTGACGGCGGCGTCTTAAAGGAAACGGTGACATTTTCTTGTAAATTGCATAGAATTTGCCTGCCGATACATAATGACAGTATACGGAGGTAACTATGAAAGCAACGGGGATCGTGAGAAGGATCGACGAACTCGGACGTG
>CALYAR010000113.1 GCA_944393585.1 uncultured Clostridia bacterium
ATTCTCCCTCATCTGTGCGATAATAGGTAAAGTTTGAACAGAGAACATGAAAAAGAGAGAAGAATATTTGGAAAGAATGAACATAAAAAGGAGGAGACTTATGGATTACAGAAAACCAACTCCGGAACTCTATAACGTGCCTTGGGCCGCATCGGATTATAAGGGGATGCCTTATGTATATCTGGGAAAATCTGGTTTGAAAGTTTCAAGGGTAGGCCTTGGGACTTGGAAAGTCGGATTCCCGGAAACCGGCGACGGTTCCCGTGTGGACGAAAAGAAGGCCTTAGCTATCTTTGACCGTGCGGCAGAACTGGGCGTAACTTTTTGGGATACGGCCAACCGCTACAACAATGCTTCGGGAAATTCGGAAAAAATCATTGGGGAGTGGTTTCGTTCCAATCCAAATGAAAGACGCAATATTGTGATTGCTACAAAAATGTTTGGCGGTATGGACGGCTTCACGCCGAACCACAGCGGCTTGTCCCGTACCAATATCATTGCGTCTGTAGATGCCAGCTTAAAAAGAATGGGACTGGATTATATTGACGTATTATATTTTCATGGATACGATGAAGAACGTCCGTGCGAGGAAAGCCTTGCCGCGGTTGAAGATTTAATCAAAGCTGATAAAGTCCGTTATTTTGCCGTATCCAATTTTACAGTAGACCAGTTAAAACTCTATGAAGCGGCTCGTATCGGCAGTTTTTCTATCCGCAGCCGGATCTGTGCGGTGCAAAACCAGTTTAACATTGTACAGGGTGAGGCCGACATTCGTCCCGGTGTTTTGGAATACGCGGCTGAAACGGGAATCTCGTTTATCGCATGGAGTCCGTTTGGAGAAGGATTATTGACGGGACGTTATCAGGATAAAGGTAAGGTTGGCGCCGGCGACCGTCTCTTTGACCAGGATCAGATGGAAATCTGCCAAAATGAAACGGTCATGAACAAAATCAGCGCTCTTTCCGATTTAGCAAAAAAAATATCAATTCCAATGCCGGAGTTAGTATTGGCTTATATGTTTACGCTTCCTGGAATGGGTCCTGCGATTCCCGCGGTATCTTCCATTGCCCAGCTGGAATCCAATGCACACGCTGCTGTCATTAAATTGGATGATGCTACAATTAAGGAAATCGAAACTATTTTACAATAATAATTGAATAATTTAGCAAAAACCTCTTTTTCGAAACGCTTAGCATTTTGAAGAGAGGTTTCCTTTATGGAATGTATTATAGAAAATGTTAGGAGAATTAATATGAAAGCAAACTATTTAGCAGAGCCTTGCCGAAACTACTGTATCTTAGCATCGATTCTGATTTCATCCGATCCAAAAGACGGAAGGGAAAAACTGGTTTTATCTACGCATTCGGTAGGTGGAAAGGGCCGTATTATTTTTACGGATATGGAAACCGAAACGAGCGAATTTGTAGAACTCGAGGATGAGGGGGCACATGCGCTTCTTTATTTACAGGATCTCGGTTTGCTGATCGTGGGCACATGTACAAATTATGGATATCTGCAATGCCTTGATTTGAAAACCCGCAAATGGAAAAAATCACTTCATATTGACGGGCAGACTTATATTTGGAATTTTGCCCGGGGCAAGGATGGATGTGTTTATGGAAGCAATTATCCCGGCTGCATTTTGCTGAAGTATGATCCGGTTGCTGAAACTTTAACCAGCGTTGGACGCGTGGGTGACGTGGAAGAAAATTTATACTCACGGTGGGTTTATGCGAATGCGGACGGAAATATCATTGTGAGCACCGGCTATCATACGCCGCAGGCGTTTTGCTACAATGTTGAAACGAATGAGTTTGTGAAATTTGGAATTGACGGTGATGAAATACGTGAAGTTACAAATGATTATATATTGTCCTTTCATAAAAACAATACATATCGTTTCTATGATCCCAAAAATCTGGAGCTGATTGCTGTGTCAGACGGCAAGAGCGATCCGGATGAAAAGACAGCTGCAGTTTTGAATCAAGCCGTTTTGCAGAAAATGAAGGACTTGAAAAATCCGCCGCGCGGAGCAGGCTTTTTAAAATTAAAGGACGGACGCATGGTCAAGCCCTGCGGGCAGGAGCTGCTGGTGCTTGACGGGGATCGGGATATTTATATGAAAATTCCTTCCGATCCGCCTCCAACTGGAATTTTAACAATTGCCTTGGATGAAAATGGAAAGATATGGGGTTCTTCGAATTTCGGACAGACCATTTTTTCCTATGACAAGCAGACAAACCAATATGAAAATACGCTGCAGGTAACGCAAAGCGGCGGAGAAGTATATGGGATCTGTCCGAAAGACGGGAAAATATTTTTAACCGCATATGCGGGAGGCGATCATATCGTTTATGATCCAAGATTGCCTTGGGATCAGCGCGGCAATAAAAATCCAGTTGCCTTAGAGAGCGTCCAGGATCGTATGGTACGTCCTGAAGGAAAGAGCGTGATCGGCCCGGACGGCAATATTTATACCGGATGGGTAGCGTGTTACGGTACATACGGAGGAGGAATTTCCCGAATCAATCCCCAAACCTATCAGGTTGATTCCTGGTACCCCATAATGGGCGAACAAAGCATTGTTTCCGTTTGCTCCGGTAAAAATCACATTTTTGCACTGACTTCCGGAATTGCAAATGGATTGCCCTTTAAAGATGGTAAGTTTTATCTGCTGAAACTGGACTGTGATTGTAATATTATATGGAAAAAGCAGTATGACCTGGGAACGCTGCTTCACAAAGTAATCGTAGTAGGGGACTATGTTCTTGTAACATTAGATGACAAGAAAAAAGGCCAGGTTAGAATTGATATTTTTCAGGAAGACACAATGGAAGAATTGTCTTCTATCAAATGGGATAATTCGGAAAATTCATCGATTCTGGATGCGATTGCGTATGATGACAATACGATGATAGCATTCTTTACAGGCCATGCCACCCGGATCCGGATTCCAGACGGTACTGCGCTGGAAGAATGTGCGCTGGAAGGGGAAGTGCGTTCTTCGGTAAAGGGAATGGAAAACGAAGTGTATTTTACGATTAATTCCAAACTCTATCAGCTGGAATTTTAAGGTGCAAAATATTAGAAAATAAATATATAAGGAGAATTATTATGAAAGCAAACTATTTAGCCAAGCCATGCCGAAATTACTGCATCTTAGCAAATATGCTGCTGCCTTCCGACCCTAAAGACGGGCGGGAAAAGTATGTTCTTTCTACCTTTGCTGCCGGTGGGACTGGCAGGATTATTTTCATTGATACGAAAACGGAAACCGGTGAGACTCTGGAACTTCCCGGAGACGAAGGCGCGTGGGCCCTCTACTATTTGGAGGAGACCGGTGAATTATTGGTTGGGACCTGTGCAAACTATGGATATTTGCATCGGCTGGATTTAAAAACACGGACCTGGGCAGAGCCGCTTCGCATAGATGGAGAAACTTATATCTGGAATTTTGCCCGCGGCAAGGACGGCTGTGTTTACGGAAGCAATTACCCCGGCTGTATCTTGGTAAAATATGATCCCAACACGCAGACTCTTACCAATGCCGGCCGCGTCTGTAAAGAGGAAAACAACCATTACTCCCGCTTTATCTATACCAACGCAGACGGCAACATTATTGGGAGCGCAGGATTTGATGTGCTGGAGATGTATTATTATGATATTGATAAGCGCGAGTTTAAGATCTTCGGCGAAATTGGCGATGCGGTTTTGAGTGCAGGAGAAGATTACATATTTGCTGAAAATGGAGATCAATATAAATTTTACGATCCCTTTACCTTGGAGTTAATGGAACCGGTTGTTTCAAAAAATTCCTTGGATGATCTCTCTATGATTCAGCATGAATCGGCCAGAAAAAAACTGATGGAAGTAAAAAATCCGCCCTATATTGATCAAGTACCCGGAAAATCCGGAAGCGGTTTTCACAAACTAAGCGATGGAAGAGTGATTGGCCTGCAGGGACAGGAATATATTATGATTGATAAGGATCGGGTAGAAATTAAGCCAATCCCGGCTGATCCGCCTGCAACTAAGATTATGACTGTCGCAGTGGATCCGGATGGAATCGTTTGGGGGTCATGCGGATTCGGCCAGACCATTTTTTTCTACAATCCCAAAACCGGAGAATACAAGAATACAGTTCAGGTTACCAAAGCAGGGGGAGAAGTATATGGAATTTGTCCGAAAGATGGAAAAATCTTTCTTTCTTCTTATGTGGGCGGGGACCATATGGTATATGATCCCCAAAAGCCGTGGAATCACCACGACAACCTGAATCCGAAAACGCTGGAACCGGTTCGCCCGCTTATGACACGGCCAATGGGAAAAAGCGTAATTGGTCCGGATGGGAATTTCTTTACCGGTTGGTGCGCAGCCTATGGTGTATATGGAGGCGGGATTTCGCGGATCAATACCAAAACTTATAAAATGGATTACTGGTATCAGATCATCCCGCAGCAGAGTATTCGCTCGATTGCTTCCAGCAATCATTATCTTTATGCAGTAACGGGCGGGGGTACCAGCGGGCTTCCCACGCGAAAAGATCGGTTTCATATTTTGCGTTTGGATTGTGACTGCAATATAGTCTGGAAAAAACAGTATGATTTGGGGATCGTCTTCAGCAAAGTGATGGTCGTGGGCAATTATGTACTAGCCGGATATGTCGATAAGAATAAAAACCGAGTTGGAATCTATGTTTTCCAAGAAGATACAATGGAAGAACTTACTCCGATTGATTTGGATGAATATGATAAAAACAATTTGGTTGGCACCAGATTTCCAACGGATGCCGTCGCTTATGACGAGCATACTGCTGTTGTTTTCATGGGAAAACGTGCGTGTTTAATGCGGATTCCGGACGGCGCTGTTTTGGATGAGTGCCCAATTGAAGGAAGCGCAACAACATCGGCTAAGGGACAGGATGGAAAAGTTTATTTTGCCATCGAATCAAAATTGTATGAGCTGGAGTTTTGAGGTCTGTTTTGGCAGACTTGAAACAATAAAAAATTAAAATATTGGAGTGTAATGGTATGAGTTACGAAAACTTAGGGCAACCCTGCAGAAATTTTTGCTTTTTCGCATCAGAACTGATTGACAGTGACCCCAAGGATGGCCATGAAAAATATGTCTTGTCTACCTTCGTAGCAGGGGGAGTAGGACGTATCATCTTTGTCGACACGCAGACTCTGGAAGGGGAAGATATTGAAATCCCGGGAGATGAAGGTTCCTGGGCTCTGATGTATTTGAAGGATTATGGAAAACTATTGGTCGGAACCTGCGGACACTATGGCTATCTCCATTCATTGGATCTGAAAACCAGAACCTGGGCAGAGCCGCTTCGGTTAGAAGGCCAAACCTATATCTGGAACTTTGCACGAGGCAAGGATGGCAATGTCTACGGAAGCAACTATCCTGGCTGCATTTTGGTGAAATATGATCCTGCTGCTCATACGCTTTCCAGCGCGGGCCGTGTGGGTGATGACCCGCACAATATGTATTCGCGCTGGGTATACACGCATCCAGACGGGAATATCCTGGTTACTACCGGCTGCAATACCCACGAAATCTTTTACTATGATATTGATCAAAAAACATTTACCAAGTTCGGCGTAATGGGAGACGAGGTAAAAGAGGCAACAAAAGACTATATCATGTCGCTCAATTATGATGGTACTTATCGTTTTTATGATCCATATACCTTTGAACCCATTGACGAACCGGTTGACAAAAAAACGATGGACACTTCCAAGATCAAAAATCCGGCGGTTCTTGCCAAGCTGAATTCAATCAAAAATCCGCCTTATGCGGATATTATTCCGGGAAGAACCGGCGGACATATGCACACCCTGAAAGACGGCAGAGTGATCGGGATAAAAGGACAGGATTATTTTATCATTGAAAATAATCAAATTAAGTTTGACCGTGTCCCGGTAGTTCCGCCGCCAACGTCTTTAATGACATTGGCTGTCGATCCGGACGGACTTGTGTGGACAGCGACAGGACTCGGACAGACGATCTGCTGGTATAACCCCAAAACCAAAGAGTACTGGAACTCTTCTGTGATTACCCCTCATGGCGGAGAAGTATACGGAATTTGCCCATACGACGGAAAAATCTTTTTCTCCACCTATTCCGGCGGAGATCACGTTGTGTACGATCCGAAGGAGCCCTGGAATCAATATGACAACATCAATCCCAAAACGCTGCGCAGTGTCGGTGAGCACATGATCCGTCCGATCGGAAAAAGTCATTTGGGTCCGGATAACAATGTCTGGACTGGTTGGTCGGCTTTGTATGGTGTATATGGAGGCGGAATTTCCCGCATTAATACCAAAACCTATGAAGTTGATGACTGGTATGATTTAGTGCCAAAACAGAGTGTTGGCTACCTGGCTGCGGGCAAAGAATATATGTATGCCACAACCGGCGGTACAACCAGCGGCATGCGCGCAAGAGAAGATGAGTTCTATTTGCTTCGCCTCGATATGGACTGCAATATTGTATGGAAAGAGAAGTTTGCATTGGGGCAGCTTCCGGAGTGCCTGGCTGTTGTCAATGGCTATGTATTTATGTCCCTGCGTGACAAAAACACTAATACCAGCAAAATCAAAATCTATCGGGACGATACGATGGAAGAATTGCCTTCTATCGAGCTGGGCGTCATGGGGGACGACAAAAAAGCGGCCAATGCAGTACGCGCCTTGTGCAAATATGACGATAAAACGCTTTTGGCATTTATCGGCTGCGAAGCTGTTTTAATTGACGCGGAAACTTTCCAGATTACAAAAAGAAACGAAATTCCTGCGCCGACAGGCGTCTATGCCGTTGCACCGGATAAAACAGTCTTTTTTGCAATCGGGACCACGCTCTACAGTTTCCGGTTTGAATAAAAATTTATACATGTCAAACGCGGCCTGGTATATACCAGGCCGCGTTTTTGCAATACTTATATTTTTTATAACGTTTCATGCAGTCATCTGGAAAAACAATTATCCCCGTGAAATGCTTGAACATTCTCTTAGGAATGGTCTTCTTTGTAGTTGCCCAGAAAGGTAAATAATTCAAGTTCTTCGCTTAACCGGCACAACAGCTTTTCGACGGAAGGATTAGAGACATTTCCCTCAAATTCTAGAAAGAATAGAAAAGAAAAGTTTCCGTCTCCCAGCGGACGGGATTCCAGCTTAGTCAGGTTCAAGCCATTCATAGCGAAACGGGACAGTACTTCACTCAAAGATCCCTGCTTGTTTGGGAGGGTGAGAAACAAGCTGATTTTGTTTGCGTCTTTTGGTACAACAAATTGCTTGGTAATGGCAATAAAGCGGGTATAATTTTCGCTGATATTCTGAATCCCTTCTTCTAAAACTTCCAGTCCGTACAGACTGCTGCAAAGCTTGGAGGCGATGGCTCCAAAGGTGGGATCGTTTTTCTCCCGTACAAATTTAGCCGCAGCGGCGGTGTTGGAATAAGTAGCAGAGTGGATTTTCGGGTGACTTTCCAGAAAATCGGAACATTGCCAAATGCCCTGTTCATGAGAGTACACTTGTGTAATATCCGAAAGCTTAGCACCCGGAAGCCCCAGCAGACAATGATTTATTTTGATTTTATGGCTCTGGTAAATATAAAACCGGTTTTTCCTCATAAGATCAAAGACCGATAGAATAGATCCGGAGGAAGAATTCTCAATCGGCAGTATTCCGATGTCTGCCTGCGAGGCTGAAATAATATCAAATACATCGGAAAAATTTTTGCAGAATTGGATTTGTCCCTCTGGGAACATTTCTTTTGCACATTGATGGGAATACGAACCAGGCACTCCCTGACATACAATCTTCGGAATATCCGGCAAAAC
>CALYAR010000114.1 GCA_944393585.1 uncultured Clostridia bacterium
GAAAACACCTAACGAGGTACTTCGGGAGTATTTAAATTCACTGTAACAAATGTTTGACAAACCTACATTTTTGAAAATAATCCCTTCTTTGGGATCCTCTCAAATCAAATTATTCCATCAATCAAGCGTTTAGCATGAATTTTTGAAAATTTGTTTCTTTTGTCCGATTCATAATCAAAAAATAATCAACCAGGGTAAAGATCCCACAGCAGCCTAAAGTCAAAAGTTTTAATACTCCAAGCCCGATGTCTCCGACCAGGAATCGGTCAATTCCAAGAACACCGCCTCCGACCAGTGAAACAATCAGAACAACGGTAGGATCACGATAATTAATCGATTGGATCATATAAAACTTGCTGTCATCCATTTCAAGGAGCTTTTCCCGTACGACCATCAGCTTTTCAGGCGGAAATTTGCTCGACATCGTTACCATAAATATATCTACTTTTTGTACATCCATATTCTTTCCTCCCTGTTTGCTTAGAGCTTATTCTCTCTTCATTTTATTGCATTCATGAACATAATATTAATGCCTGATTCCTTTTTTCCCTACTCACACAAGAAAATTTTTATATTTCCAGTTATGATCCATTCCTGTCAATTTTTCTTTGATTTCCAGCCTTTGTTTGTTACTGCATTCCATACAGCTCAAACCGGGCCTTCAAGTTCATCAACGTAAGCTTATTTGCAAACAGCTGGCGGTAAGTGGCCGATTTCCCCTTTCCCTCCGCCGAAAGCCGCTCCATTTGATCAATCGTCTGCGCAAGCTCGGCACACAGCGCTTCATACATATCCTCCAGCTTTCCGAGCCGCTCGACTGCCTGATCCAGGTTTACAGCTGAATAATTCCGGCCAGCCTTCTTCGTGATTCGATCCATACCTTCTATTCCCCGTTTTAGTCCAAGGCCGGATTCATCATTTCCTGAATTTTTGTCATGATTTCATCTGCAGCTGCTTCGATGGAAACCTTGATGGAAAAGCTCTTGTCGCGTGCCGCAATTTCGCAGACCCCTTCCTTCAAATTGCGCGGGCTTACGATCACCCGCAGCGGTACACCCAGCAAATCTGCATCGCTGAACATATTTCCGGCACTTACCTGCCGGTCGTCATAAATCACTTCTGCGCCGCGCTTTTGAAGCTCTTCATATAAGCCGTCGGCACAGGCTTTGGCTTCCGCATTGTCACTGCGGACGCAGCAGAGATGCACCTGCCAGGGAGCAATCGACATGGGCCAGATGGGCCCGTATTCATCGTGATGCGCTTCACAGACGGAAGCGGCCAGCCGGCCCACGCCAATTCCATAGCAGCCCATAATCGGATAGCGCAGTACGCTGTCTGGATCAATGTACTGCATCCCCATCGCTTCCGTGTATTTAGTTCCAAGTTGGAATATATTTCCAACTTCTATTCCGCGGGATATGGTAATCGAAGGCCGTCCGCACTGTGGGCAGATGCCGCCTTCCGTGATCTTCGCAAAATCATGGAATTCTGTCACGTTGCAGTCGCGTTCTAAATCGAGTCCCGTATAATGGTACTCCTCCACATTTCCGCCGCAGGACAGATTGTTCGCCCCTTCCAAAGAGCGGTCATACAGGACAGTAAAATCGCCTTCCAGTTTATAAGGCCCAATGTATCCGCTCTTCAGCCCGCACTCCAGCGTAATGACGGCAGGATGGATTTCCGTGCCTAAATAATTGGTTAATTTGGTTTCGTTCACATCCAGGTCTCCGCGCAGGAACAAAACGACATAGGAATCATCGGAATTTCTCTGATACACGACGGCTTTGCAGCTTTTTTCTGCTGGCATATTCAAAAAGCTGCACACATCCTCGATCGTATGAATGTTGGGCGTATGCACCAGCTTCAGTTCCTCGGATACGGCATCACGATGGTTGTGGATAATAGACTCTGCTGTCTCCAGATTTGCTTTATAGCCGCACTCCGAACAGATTGCAATGGAGTCCTCTCCCACTGGGGTCAAAAGCATAAATTCATGTGATAAATTTCCGCCCATCATACCGGAATCCGAAGCAACCGAGACCACTTCCGGAATCCCAGCCCGCGCAAAGATCCGCTCATACGCCTTATGACAGCGGTCATAATACTGCTCTAAATCTTCCTGTGAGGTATGGAATGAATACGCATCCTTCATGGTAAATTCGCGGACGCGGATCAATCCGCCGCGCGGACGCGCCTCGTCGCGGAACTTGGTCTGGATCTGATAGATCATAAAAGGATATTTGGCATAGCTCAGGCCGTATTCCCGCACCAGATGGACGGCGGCCTCCTCATGCGTCATTCCCAGCACCATTTTCGCTTTGTTGCGGTCGGTAAAGCGCAGAAGCTCATTTCCGACGCTTTCATACCGCCCGGACTCCTCCCAGAGCGAAGCCGGAAGCACAACGGGGAACTGAACCTCCTGTCCGTCAATCGCATCCATTTCCTCCCGGATAATCTGCTCAATTTTGCGCGTAATCCGGCGAAGCGGCATATAAGAAGAATATATTCCGTTTGCGACATACTTCATGTAGCCGCCGCGCAGCATGAGAGCATGGCTGTCAATCACGCAGTCGGAAGGCCGCTCCTTAAAACGTTCGCCAACCAGTTTTTCCAATTTCATCTTTACATTACCTCCCTATTTCAATTAAAAACGCCCTAAAACTGTTGTATCCCCAAAAGGGCAGCAGTTTTAGGGCGAACTTTCCATCCGCGGTACCACCTAAATTCGGAAGAAATCTCTTCCGCACTTTCATGCAGTTCTTTCTGCACGTTCTCGATAACGGGAGAACCCGGCAAAGCTTACTTGAATCTTTCGGCCTGCGGCTCCAAGACGGGTTCGGCATATTTCCAGGTCAGGCTTGCACCAACCGCCTTCTCTCTGAACCTTTTCCTATACCTACTGTTTCTCTTCTCAGCCTTTTCTTAAATTAGCTATATTATAGCGAAACCAAAGGATAAAGTCAACTAAAAATGACAATCTGCTGTAAAAAAGCGCAGCTGACTATATGTCTTTCTGTCGTATTTCTGCCTTGAGCGCCGCATAGTAAATCAAGTATTTTTTTACCGCAAAGGATTGGAACAAGCGCCAATTTAAAAAATAGGGATCCACAGCAGTAAGAAAACTTTTTTTAATGAACTTCAATCCGGAATCTTTTTTATTTCTGGATAAGGCTTTGACTTGATTATAAAAAGCAAAAACGGGATCAAAATAACAAAAACAGAGTATGATTGCCTGCGTCTGCATTTTATCCGCTGCAGGAACAGTCGCAATACTACGGCAACCCACTCCGATCACAAAAACGCCCGGCCTGCCAGAACATTAGGAGGACTCCAGATGAAAGAAAATTTCAAAAAAATGCTGTGTCTTATCTTAGTATGCTTATTCATATTATCGCTGATTCCGATTGGAATTTTAGCCTTTTACAACTATCCGGCCAACGATGATTTTGTATACAGCCTCCGTACCCATCATGTATTTTTAGAGAGCAATTCCTTCCTTTCTGTGCTCCGGGCAGCAGCAGAGCAGGTGAAAGACTCCTACTTTAACTGGCAGGGAACGTTCAGCGCTGTTTTTCTGTTTGCCCTGCAGCCGGCCCTGTTTGGCCAGGAGTTTTATGCACTCAGTACGTTTGTGCTTCTCGGCAGCTGGATATTGTCCACTCTATTTTTATGCAGAGTTCTTTTGCGCAATTATTGCAAAACCTCCCGATGGGGTTTTTGCGCGGTCTCTCTGATCTTTCTTGGAATTTCCATTCAATTTCTGCCCAGTCCGGTTCAGGGATTCGTTTGGTGGAACGGTTCCATCTATTATGTATTTTTCAGCGCTTTGGCTGAAGTTTTATTCGGATTGCTGCTTCTGTTTTTGAAAAGTGAAACGAAATGGAAAAATGGAATATTCCTTTCCTGCTCCCTGTTTTTGGCTGCTGTTATCAGCGGCGGAAATTACGTTACCGCGCTTTTGACACTGCTTTTGCTGCTGGGGATGACGGCTTATGCCTGGTGGGTAAGAAGGAAGAAAGCCATTCCCATTACCTTGGTGCTGTGCGTCTTTCTAGCAGGATTTCTCATCAGCATGGTAGCTCTCGGCAATGCAGTGCGGGCGCTCAGCTACCCGGATTCGCCGTCCGCTCCCCTAGCCATCGGACAAGCATTCTATTACGGTGTTCATTTTGCTGTGGAGTGGACCAACATGCCGATGTTTGGCATATTACTGCTGCTGTCTCCCTTTTTCTACTGCATCTCTGCCCACACGTCTCTAACATTCCGTCATCCCATTCTCTTCCTTTTGGGATCATTCTGCCTCTTTGCGGCCCAAATTGCACCGCCCTGCTACGCAATGGGTTCCTATGGAGAAGGGCGCATTTTAAATGCCATCTATTTTGGCTACCTATGGTTTGCTTTTTTTAACCTCTTTTACTTATGCGGAGCCATCCGTGTCCGATTTGATCCACAAATTCAGGCGCTGTTCTCTCGGATTCGGCGTCCATTGCATACCGCAGCCGTGCTGATAATCCTGGTTCTTGGCACTTCTCTTGCCAGTGCACAGCCTCTTTCAATCTCGACAATGGCCAAAGAAGCTTCACAGTCTTACACTACTCTCAGTGCGCTGTACTCTCTTTACAGCGGCGAGGCCAGACAGTATAGCGAGGAATACAGCCAGCGGATTGCTTTGCTGGAAGATCCCGCCGTAATGGATGTAAAATGCAGTCCCTTTACTGTACATCCCTGCTGCCTTTATTACAGTGACTGGACACAAAACCCTGACTATGAGTGGTCAAACCGGCCGTTGGCACAATACTATGGCAAGAATTCCGTCGGTGTAATCTGGGAATAAAAACTTTATTTCAACCCGTCCTCGATTTTCAAATCCCGGAAATAATAGGTTCGGTCCTTCTCCCCAATTTCACGCAAAACACGGCAGGGATTCCCAACGGCAACAACATTGGCGGGGATGTCTTTTGTTACAACGCTTCCCGCTCCGATCACAGAATTATCCCCAATGGTTACACCCGGCAAAATTACGGCATTTGCGCCGATCCAGACATTGTTCCCAATTCGAACCGGAATGGAAAACTGAGCCGTTTTTTTCCGCAGCTCCGGCTCTACCGGATGTCCTGTCGCCGTCACGGTTACATTGGGAGCAAACATAACAGAATCGCCGATCCAAATTTCACCGTCGTCTACCAGTGTAAGATTGAAGTTTGCATAGCAATGCGCTCCAAAATGTGTATTCTTCCCCCAGCTGGCATGAAAGGGCGGTTCCAGATACAGGCCTTCCCCTGCTTCTGCCAAAAACTTCTTTAGGATTTCTTCTCTCTTTTTTGTTTCAGAGGGACGGGTATGGTTATAGTCGTATAGAATTTCCATAACTTCTCTTTGCGCTTCTGCGAATCCCTCTTCGGTACAAAAATATATTTTTTGACTGCGAATTCTCTCTTCCAGTGTCATGTTTTTTCTCCTTCTGTTTTATCAATTTGGATACGATCCCATCATAGCAGAAGAATAAGAAAAAATCAAAGAAAATCATCTTTTATATTAATTATTTTAAAAACACTGAGCTTTTTTAAATTATAACTCTGTCCTGCCGCGTCCGCGTATTCAGCCTTCTATTTCTATAACAGACAGCCATAGCGCATACTCCGGTTTTGCAGAGAGTGAGCATATACAACTAGAGCAGATCGAGGCCGACAAGCACTCCAAAGGTGCCTATAACTTAGGGCGCATCAATGCTTTACATTCAAGCCTCTCCGCATACTATCCAAAGTCAGCTGAACGCGCACCTGCTACTAAGTACTTAGACCTCAGTCTCATGCTCTTCTGGTGGTTAGAGAAAAATGGACAGCTATCCTCAGCAGAGAAAGTAGACAAACTGTATGAACTTATCTCCGACGAGATTAACATCTCCGGCACGGATT
>CALYAR010000115.1 GCA_944393585.1 uncultured Clostridia bacterium
TGATAAGGCGGGATATATTCTTGTGCAAACGCCTGGCTCCATTGAGGAAAACTTACCAATGCACCGGCAGTCAGCGTAAAACACAGGACGACGGCACAAATTACAATTCCCTTTTTCTTTTTGGCTGCATATAGAATATTGGCAATTCGTTCTTTCATATCTTTCTTTCCTCCTGAAAAATAAGTTGATAGCATTGTTCGGTTCGTCCTGGCCGCCGCTAAATGCAGCAGGACGCTGGAATAAAATTTCTTCGTCTCGAGATCCATATTTTGCGTCGCAGAGCTGTCACAGGAATATTCCAGATCACGGTTGGCCCGGCGAACCATATACCAGACAAGGGGATTAAACCAGTGCATGGCGTTGGCCATGATCAGGAGCAGTTTATACCAAAGATCGTGCCGTCTGTAATGGGTCAATTCATGCGCTAAAATCATCGATAGCTCCTGATTTGTGTATATCCGATCGGGCAGCAATATGCGCGGTCGGATGAAACCGATCAGCATAGGGCTTTCTATGATGCCGCAGTAATAGACCCTGGGCCTGCCGCATTCGATCTTTGCGGGTATGCTGCAGCGCCGGACTTTGCGGCAAAATAGGAAATAAGTGATGAGATAATATCCCCCCAAAAGCAATACACCGCAAAACCAGCCTATTTCAAGGAGATTCATATCGGGCGGCAGGAAAGAGCTGATGTCATTGGATTCCGGCAGTGCAGATGGAGCAGTTGAGACGGTAGGAGAAGAGAGAGGCGCGGAAATATCCGGCTCAGGCAGCTTGTTTTCGTCCAGCAGTGCAGTGGGAAAGGGAATCTCAATAGGGGGATCGGGAAGCGAGAAATGAAACGGTATGATGAGCCGGATGGCTAAAATGAGCCAGATCAGCGAACGGCTCTGGGCACAGAAGCGTCGTTTCAAAATAGGAGCAAAAAGCAGCAAAAGAAGGATGAGCACCGATATGGAAAGAGAGACATTCCAAAGGGATTCAATCATCTATTTCGCCTCCTCAATAAATTGTTTCAGCTCTTCCAAGTCCTGTTTTGAGATGGCCTTTCCGTCATACAAGGAAGCGACTAATTTTTTCACAGAATTCTGACACATCTTCTCCAAAAAAGATTTGCTTTCCATTTCCAGGTATTCCTGCTGCTGCACAAGAGGGATGTATAAATTCAGCTTTCCCCGCTTTTCCATCTTTAAAAACCCCCGGTCGCACAGCCTGCTTAAAAATTTTAAGACTGTTGTGCGACCCCAGTTTTTCTTTCCGGCCAGTTTCTCTACAATCTGATCGCTGGTTGCAGGGGAGCCAACGTTCCAAACAGCCAGCATAACCTCTAATTCTCCATCCGGTATTTTTGAAAACTGCATCATGATTTCACCTCCTTGTTTTACATTTGTCTAACACAATTTCATTATACAAATGTCGAATATAAATGTCAAGCATTTTTAGAAAAATATTTTTTTCCAATTATCAATCAAGTTGATAAGAAAGAGGGCCGAAAAACTTTTGCGTTTCAACGCTTAAAATTCACTTTAGAATCACGAAAAACAATCCGGCAGAAATCCCGTTTCATTCTGCCGGATCGTGGGGAAAAGTATGAAGTTTTATATTAAATTCCGTTGAGGACGTCTGCAATGGCCTGGGCCGCACAGGAGGCGCCGCGGATTGCTTCTTCCAGGGTATTTACATGGGTGCCGACTTCCATAATCATAGAACCCAATGTGGCATGCTGATTGTAACGGTTGGTCGAGATGTTGATTGGCCTTGCCAGCTGGGGGTACAGCTGATTCATCCGCTGCTGAATTTGAAAGGCATATTTCAAGTTTTCTTTCCAATTAGGGTGATCCAGCGCGCTGTCATTGCTTCCCATAACCAGCATGACCTGAGCCGCTTTTTCACCATTGACCTCCGCGGTATATTTCACGGGAGAACCGTCGTTTAAGGAAATGGCGTCGCGGTGAACATCAATGACCATTTCGATGGTGGGGTATTTTTCCAAGTTTTTCTCAATTGTTTTTAACGAGCGGGTATAAGCTCCATTATAAGTAGGATAATCATGCAGGGTAGAATCGTGAATTGTTTCAATTCCATTTTGATTCAAAATGTCGCACACAATATCGCCTACCTTAATGATATTTTCGTCCGGATTGGTATTGCGTCCGGTAAAGCTGGGGGAAACTCCCGCTACATTGCCGGGGGCATAGCTTTCTGTTGAATGCGTGTGGACGATTAATACTTTGGGTCCGCCGGTTTCTAAATTCATTGGGAGTTCTGCATTCAAATAATCGTTTGCATCCAATACCGTATCGGTTCCGTTTTTAATTTTAATCCCTTCCGCTTCTACATAATTTTTGGTAGAACCTTTTAAAGAGGTCAAGTCGGCAATTTTCAATTCTCCTTCCTGGACTGGCTGTACTTCTTCGCTGTCGGACAAATCTTCCGGAAGGGAAGGAAGCGAGCTTTGGGATTCGAGCGGCACATATTTTCCCGTTGCATCCAGGATAAGTCTCTCTGAGAAATTTTCTTTGTACTCCACATTTTCCGGTACGATATAGGAAAAGATATTGCCGATCGAAGCCATGTATGATGCGGCATTTCTGGGATCTAACCCAGAAAAAAACTGCATGATATGCCCAGCCAAAAGCTCATCGGATATGGAATCATCGCCGTCCGCCGTCATGCCCATTGCACTTTTTAAAATGGGTTTGTAGCTCGCAGCGGGAAGCTCGATTGACGTTCCCAGACGAAACGCCAGAAAGAAAAAGAGAAAAATACCCAATAATGAAGTAATTAAGGTTAATAAAAGCTGTTTTTTGTTTATTACCATGGCAAGATAACTGCCGTTTCCCAACAATTTTTTCATAGCATATCCACCTTTTGTATCGCTTTCTTGTTTGATTCAATATATGAATTCCCAAGCTTTGTTATGCCGCATAAGCTGGATGAAATTATTTTCCAAAATGTATAGATTAAGTCAAAATACGAATACTACAAGTGCTAAAATCACTTTACCTGTCGGCAAGAGCAGACAAAAAGATTTGGAAGGAGACGGTGGTTATCATGAAAGCGATTATTATGGCGGGAGGAATGGGAACCAGACTGCGGCCGCTCACTTGTGAAAAACCCAAGCCCATGGTCAGTATTTTGGACAAGCCGGTTATTGTCTATATCATTGAACTGCTGAAACAGCATGGTATTGATAAAATCGGAATCACGCTGAAATATATGAGCGGAGAGATCATGGACTATCTGGGCAATGGAGAGAATTATGGGGTCGAATTGCAGTACTTTATTGAGGACAGCCCTTTGGGAACAGCGGGCAGCGTCAAAAATGCGGCTGAGTTTTTAGATGAAGACTTTATCGTAATCAGCGGAGATGCGATAACAGATATTGACCTCACCGAAGCCATGGACAGCTTTCAGAAAAGCGGCGCACTGGCAACCATCGTCCTTTCCAAAGTAGATGTCGCCTTGGAGTACGGCGTCGTGGTATTGGACAGGGACGGAAACGTCAGCCGCTTTATTGAGAAGCCCTCGTGGAGCGAAGTGTTCAGCGACCTGGCCAATACGGGAATCTATGTCTTTCAGCCGAGAATACTCGACTATATTCCGCAGGGAAGAGAAACGGATTTTTCAAAAGACGTTTTTCCCGCTTTGCTGGCCAAACGGGAAAAGCTCTGCGGATATGTCAGTGACGGATATTGGTGCGATATTGGCGATATAGACGCATACAAGCGATGTCAAAATGATATTTTAAACGGCAAAGTCAAGGTTCGGCTGGAAGCAAGGAAAATAGCGGAAGGAGTATATATCGGCGAACACGTTACGTTGGCTGACAGCTCTTCCATCACACCTCCCTGCTATTTGGGCGGCAGAGTTCAAATTGGCGAACAGGTACAGCTTGGTTCCTATTCCATTATCGGAAGCGGAACAAAGGTGGAGGATGGATGCGTCATCGTAAACAGCGTCGTTGGAAGAGGAGTAAAGGTCGGGGAGGGTTCCTCCGTGATTGGCGCTGTTTTGACGGATGGAGTACAGGTGAAAAATGACTGTATTATAGACGAGATGGCGGTTATGGGCGAGCGGAGCACGGCAGATTTTGGGGCTCATTTGCTGTCCGGCGTGCGCGTCTGGCCCGGGAAATACCTTCCCAGGCATGCGGAGATTGCGTCAGATGTTGTCTTTGACTGCCGGCAACGGAGCGATTTTTTTGAAGACGGGGGAGTGAGTGAAAAGGATGGAGGCCGATTAGAACCGGATTTTTTGTGTGATCTTGCGCAGGGGTTTGGATCGCTTTTAAAAGACGGAAAAATTGCAGTGGCCAGAGACAGTTCCGACCGTTCTTCTGCTTTGTTTCATTTGATGACGGGCGCACTTTTGAATGCAGGCCAGCCGGTCTATGATTTTGAAATACAGAATATGGGGGCACTGCGAAAAGGAATTGTTGATTATGGATTGGACGGCGGGATCTATATTTCCGGCAGTGATGAGGCAAAAATCATATTTCTCGATTCCTTTGGCAGCAACATTGATATGGAATTTCTCAAAAAACTAAAGCGCGCATCCAGAAAAGGCGAATCGCTTTTCAACCGGGAAGCCCAGGCTGCTGAATTGGTTAAAATCTACGATTACCGGCTCCGATACGAACATTTTTTGACGAGTATGGCGGGAAAAGAGATCAAAGGAGCGTGTTTGTGTCTTTTTACCAGCGATTTACGAATGAAAAAGCTCTATATGTCTTTGAGTCAGAAATTGGATTTTTCAGTGGATTGTTATCCGCCGGGAGAAAGACCGGACAGCAGAACGGGATATGATTTGTATCTTGCTGGCGGCGAAGGTGAAGTGAAGCTTTGCAGGGATGACGCAACGCCCTTGGAAGAAGCAGATACAAGCATCCTGGACACACAAATTAAACTTTCGTTCATGAAGCTCAAAAAGATGGTGATTCCGGTCCATCTGCCCAATGAAATTGAAAAACTGGCACAAAATTCCGGTGTGGAAACCATTTCCTGCAAAACACAGCAAAGCGATTATATGAAAAAAGTATTGGCGTTTGAAGGGAGAGAAGCCTTTGCATTTTCTTTTGACAGTGTCCTGCACAGCCTAAAGCTGCTGGAATTTTGCAGAAAGACGGGAAAAACTATCCAGCAAATGGCCGATTCTCTTCCGGGACGTTATATGCGAGATTTTGACTTGGATCTGCCGGATTCGCGCAAAGGGATTGTGATAAAGACACTTTGCGGAGGAACGGAAAAAATGGATTTGACGGACGGCGTCAAGATCTTTGATAAGCGCGGATGGGTACTGTTTGTCCCGAACAATAAATACGAAACAATTCGTGTGGTTTCAGAAGGATATTCCCAGGAAAGTGCTGAAGAGCTCTGCGATTTTTACCTTTCCAGAATTGAAAAGTATTTGAAAAAGAATGAATGATAAAATACTCCGGGAATGCTGCAATAGCCCGGCAGAAAAATAATGTCAAAACAGCGGCCTTTTGGAATGGAAAAACCAAAAGGGCCGCCTGATATCTTTTATGGCGAACGCACGAAAGTGCGCAGGAAGAAAAAAATACACATAAAATCCTGCGCCCGCAGGCGCGTTTGACCTTAAACCAGTCTATGGAAGCGAAGGGCTTTTCTTAGAAACATAAAATATATGAGAATCCATTTTGTTTTCTTGCAGAAAAGCCTTTCGCTTGTTTTTTTCATTCCAGTTTCACTTTCTTAAAGTCAAATCCTTGCTTTTCTGCAAAGAATACTTGAATAATTCTTCTTTCCATAGTAAAATGAAAAATAACTGTTATAAGTTGGGGGCATGAAAGCGCAACATAAAAGGGAATGAATGCAAATAAGGATGGTTCGCGAACGTGCAGAATCGAAATCGTAGAGGTGAAACAACATGAGTGAAAAATTTTATATTACTACCCCGATCTATTATCCCTCTGGAAATCCGCATGTTGGACATTGTTATACAACAGTGGCTTGTGATGTCATCGCACGCTATAAAAGAGCAAAGGGCTATGACGTTTTATTTTTGACCGGAACGGATGAACATGGACAGAAAATTGAGGAAAAAGCGAAGCAGGCCGGCGTAACGCCGCAGCAGTATGTGGATGAAATCTCCGATCATTTCAAGGAGCTTTGGAAGTACTTGAATGTCAGTTATGACCGCTTTATCCGGACGACGGATCCTTATCATATAGAATCTGTTCAGAAAATATTTTCTGATCTTTATGAGAGAGGCTACATTTACAAGGGAGAATATGTGGGCAAATATTGCACGCCCTGTGAAAGCTTTTGGACGGAAAGCCAGTTGGTGGATGGAAAATGTCCCGACTGCGGCCGCGATGTCATTGAATCGAAGGAAGAAGCTTACTTTTTTAAGCTTTCTGCTTTTTCCGACCGGATTCGCAAATTACTGACCGAGACGGACTTTCTGCGTCCGGAGAGCCGGGTCAGCGAGATGGTAAACAATTTTATTGATAAAGGTCTGGAGGATTTATGCGTATCGCGGACAAGCTTCCAGTGGGGTGTTCCCGTTACATTCGATCAAAAACACATTGTATATGTTTGGATTGACGCGCTGAGCAACTACATTACCGCATTGGGCTATGGAAACAGCCAGTATCACGATTTCGATCGTTATTGGCCTGCGGATATGCATGTAATGGCAAAAGAAATTATCCGGTTCCATTCCATCATTTGGCCCGCGATCCTGATGGCTTTGGATCTGCCGCTTCCGCATCATGTTTTTGGACATGGCTGGATTACCTTTGGCGGTGCGAAAATGAGCAAATCACTTGGAAATGTAGTCGATCCGCACGTTTTGGGACAGCGGTACGGCGTGGATGCGCTCCGTTACTATATTCTGCGCGAGATGGCATTTGGCGAGGACAGCTTTTTCAGCAATGCCAATATGATCGAGCGTATTAATTATGATTTGGCAAACGACTATGGAAATCTGGTTTCCCGAACTGTAGCGATGGTCGAAAAATACTTCGGCGGCCAGCTGATTTCCGAACGGGATCAGACGGAGCAGGCGGACCGGGAAGCAGATGAAGAACTGATCGGATCCGCATTAAAGCTCAAAGAGACTGTAGAAAGCTATTTGGACAGCTTTAAGCATGCAAAGGCATTGGAAGAGATCTTTAAGACGATTTCCCTTGCCAACAAGTACATCGATAAAACAGCGCCTTGGGTGTTGGCAAAAGAGGAGTCAAAAAAAGCGCGGCTCGCTTCGGTCTTGTACCATTTGCTTGAAACTATCCGGATTGTAACGGTCCTGCTTGCACCTTTTATGCCGGATTCTGCCCAGAAGGTATTTGCACAGATTGGAGCGGCGGAATCGGATGCTGCATGGGAAAAGGCCGGCGAATTTGGTGTTCTTGCGGCAAACACGGCGGTGAAAAAAGGGGAGGCCGTATTCCCGCGGATTGACGCAGAAAAAGAGCTGGCGGAATTGGCCGCGCTGAGCCAGAAAGCAGAGCCCAAGCAGGAAAAAGCCGAGCCGGCTGCCGGAATCATTACGATCGATGATTTTGCAAAGGTTGCACTGCGGGTAGGAGAAATTGTTCAGTGTGAAAAAGTGGAAAAGGCTAAGAAACTTTTGAAGCTGCAGGTGCAGTTGGGCAGCGGCATCCGCCAGATTGTATCCGGGATTGCAAAATGGTACCAGCCGGAAGATTTAATCGGGAAAAAAGTGATTGTTGTCGAAAATCTGAAACCGGCGAAGCTCTGCGGCATTGAGAGCCAGGGAATGCTGCTGGCAGCCGATGCCGGGGAAGAAGTCCGCGTGATTTTTGTGCCGGACGACCTGCCGAATGGTTCCACTGTTCGATAAGTAAAATCTAAAATATTGATTGGAAAAATCCCCAGCTTCTGCTGTGGGTCATAAGAAAGTAATATTGTTTTTTTGCAGAAACGGCATGGCCAAAGCCATGCCGTTTCATTTCGCGGAAGTAATTGTACATACCCGCAAGGGTATATAAGTAATGCGCTGGTTCCAAAGGGATTCCTGCCCTTGGCTCGATTTTTTAGATATTCCCGCGCTTTCCCGCCTGTCAAGGCAGTCCGGAGAAAGGCAGAGGCATCTTCGCCGGTCATTGCCATGGCTATGCCCTGGAAATGTATGAAATATCAGCTTTCTAAAAAACTAATCAAGGAATGAAAAGTTTCTTGTGATATTTGCACACAAATTTCACGGATTCCCTCAAAAAAGACATAACCTCCTTCAACCAACCCAAGCTCAATAGTCATGCCATTTTGCATTTTGAAATATATATAGTAAATTTTCTTATCAAATATGGACTCCTCTTCTTCGCTTAATGGAATATCGTTTACCGGAATAAATTTTGCTGCATTCATTTCATTAATTAGGCTATTTACTATGTCCATTTCATTAGAACTAAATGAAACAATATTTCCTTTTGAATAGAACCTTGATTCCCAGCTTTCACATTCTACTGCAACAAAATTTCCGCTAAGATGAAGCCTATCTTCAAAAAGCTCAGAACCGTATTTTAATGTAATACCGTTCTTACAAACAAAGGTCAATATATGCCCATTATCATATTTCATGCACAGCATAAAGGATGGATCATAACCGTTTACTGCATAAAAATCACCGCTTACACTGCCTGCTAATTCAACAAAACCATCTTCCGATGTCCATTCATTAATCGATCCTTTTGCAGTGCCAAGCAATTCCCCGATGATGTTATCGCTGTATACCCTTTTATATTCTCTATATATCCGCCCTTGATATATAAAAAACCTGGCCATATCCGCCGTATTATTCGATGATGATAAAGAAATGTCGGGATTCGGGATGGTAACACCATCTTTCGTCACAATTACGCCTCCGCTTTCTCTAACAGATACTATATTGGATTGTTTCCAAAAAAATACTCCTGTTAATAAAACAGCGCAAAAACATGCCGCTATCGCCCCTTTGACCCACAAAGGTTTCTTTAATTTTTTTTTATAATTGAGAGCTTCATCAACATATTTTGTGTCAAGTTCGCTTATGGCATCGGAAAACTTCTTTGCGTTCATATCAATACCTTCCTTTCAATCAAGTATTGTTTCATCTTGCTGCGGATACGGGTCAGTCGGACAGAAATATTTTTCTCCGAAAGCCCTACAAGTTCAGCTATGTCCTTATAACTGTCGGAAAACCAATAACGGCGTATGAAGATAACACGGTTTTCAAGGGGCATCGTGTCCAAAAAGCTTTCAATGATCCGGGCTAACTCTCTGGCTTCGATGTTATCTTCCACAGTGTTATGATCTGCGATACAGGCTTCTATCTCCTGCAAAGCAATCGTATAAGTGCTGCTTCGCTTGCTTGCTCCCTTTTTCCAATAGATTTTGAGTGAAAGATTCCGGACGATTTTTAAGATGTAGGACAGCAGAGGATTGGGCTTTGCCGGAGGAATGGTGCGCCACACAGCTAAATAGGCATCATTTACACATTCCTCTGCGTCCTGTATGCTGTTTACGATGTTGTAAGAAAAGCGATGAAAGATTTTTCCGTATTTATTGTCCAGCACTTGTATGGCCTGCTCGGAACGCTCAAAAAACATTTCTATTATTTTTGCATCGTCTATCATCACAGCGCCTCCTATCCTGCTTTACCCATATACTACGGTTTTATCTGCAAAAACTACATTCAATATAAAATTTTATATAATAATTATATCATACTTTTGGCGGGAATGTTTACGGCAAATTACACCAGACTGTATCTGGGATTGCAAAATGGTACCAGCCGGAAGATTTGATCGGGAAAAAATTAATTGTTGCCGAAAATCTGAAACCGGCGAAGCTCTGTGGTATTGAGAGCCAGGGAATGCTGCTGGCAGCCGATGCCGGGGAAGAAGTCCGCGTGATTTTTGTGCCGGACGACCTGCCGAATGGTTCCACTGTTCGATAAGTAAAATCTAAAATATTGATTGAAGCAGGCCGCTTTTTGCGGCCTGTTTTGATGAAGGACGGAAATGGGGAATAGGTTATTTTAATTTGTCATAAAGAAGAAATAATTGCAATAACGATAGAATTTTTAGGTTTTTTATATTATAATGTATAGAAAGAATTCCGAAGAGTTAACGGTAGTTTGTAATTTTTGCAAGAGGCATGGCTTGATGAATTGCACGTTCAGTTATGTTCTTCTGGGAGAGTAGAAATAAAGTGGGAATATACGCCGCGTGCGGGTCATTCTTCTTGCAAAAAAGGGATGGTCTGCACGTTTTTTATGGGAGTCAGTCAAAAGGAAAAGGAGTGTATCAACATGAAAACCAGCACCAAAAAACGAATCGCGTTTGGCGCCGCAGCGGCGGTTATCGTTTTGGCAATCGGCTGTTTTTCCATCTGGAGCATAATGAATGCGCAGGAGGAAGCTCCGCGGCTTACAGAAAGCCAGATAGCGCAGCTGCGCGAGCAATATCCAATCTGTGGAATAAATGAACCACCACTTGTTTCTATGGGTCAGTCTACGGTAGAAGAAATAAAGGAAAGAGCAGAATCGTTTGTTTACGGAGAAGTGATTGGTGACTATACTTTCTACTATGTGAATGGAACGACCGGACATGAAGAATTGGACGCGAAACGAAAAGCAAATGGAATCAATGACGTGTATGAATTCTATGAATATACGGTCAAGATATTGGATGATACGGAGGGAAAATATACAAAAGGAGAAGAGATTACCATAGCGGCTAATACCATGTTCATGGATTATAACCCCAAATTGTCCGACGGTATGCGGGTAGTGGTTCCTGTAGTAAGGGATGAAGAGAAACCCAGCCGGAGTCACTACAGTGTAAGCGGATTGTACTATGTAACAGAAGACGGATACGTTCTGTCTGCATTTGATGAAGCAACCCGTGCCCAAAAAGCGAACAGCGGGATCACGGTAGAGCAGCTTTTTAAAGAATTGAAAAAATAGTGGACAGAGAAACTTGAAAGAATACGATTGCAGTGAAAAGAAAGGTCGAGTGTGAAGAAAAAGCTGTCTCTGGATGATCAAATATCTCACTCATTGTCCAAAATGGAAATCCCTCGGTTTTTGGACAGCCCCAAAATGTACGGACAGAACAAAAAGAGCCGTGAGTTAGATAAAAATAAAATTTAGGAAACAAACTAATTTCAATATTCCATCGGAGTCGGTTTTGTTTTTAGTTGTAATCTTTCGTTGTTGTAGAAATGAATGTACCCATCTATGAGGAAACGAGCTTGTCTTGTCTTTTTAGTCGATTTGTGCTATGCTCAAAGAAGCATTTCTGTGAAACGCTGGTTCTCCTATGGAAAAGCTGGACGGTTTCCGGGGCAAAAACAATTTATCGCGAAAGACGGTGGTTAAAAATGGTAATTGATTTTCATACACATATTTTTCCTGACACATTAGCGCAGCGGGCTGTATCGAAATTGGCAAAAACTTCGGGAATTCCCAATCAGACCGATGGTACCCTGCAGGATACTTTAAATAAAATGGCCGAATGGGGCGTAGATACGGCAGTTTGTCACAATATCGCGACAAAACCGAATCAGGAGAATACAATTAACTCCTGGGCAATTACAACAGCATCAGAGAAAATCATTCCTTTTGCCTCTCTGCATTGGCAGTCCGATCGTGTTTTGGAGCGGGTTAACGAGATCAAACAGGCCGGTTTTCTCGGCATTAAACTGCATCCGGATTACCAGGGATTTCGGATTCATGATGAGAGACTTTATCCCATCTATGATCTGTGCGGAGAATTGGGGCTAATTATTATGTTCCACGCTGGATTTGATTATGTCTCTCCGGATCTGGTGCATGCCTCCCCGAAGGACAGTGCTCAAATCATTCAAAAGTTTCCCAAATGTAAAATGATACTTGCACACTTAGGTGGTTTTGAGCAATGGGATGAGGTATATGAACAGATTGCCGGAAAAGATGTCTATCTGGATACTGCAATGTGTGCCGGGAGAATTGATCCGGAGTTGATGAAAAAAATAATTGGAAAACACGATCCGAACCGGATATTGTTCGGCAGCGACTGCCCTTGGCAAACGCCGAAAGCCAATCTGGAATTTATAGAGAGACTTCGCTTGCCGTCGGATTTGATGGATAAGATTCTCTCTGAAAACGCTAAACAGCTATTGGGCTTAGAATAAGCTCTTTGTTCCCCTTCTTTTTGTGAAAATTGCTTCTAAAACCTTGGAGGAAGGAATAATAATGAAGTGAGGTTTTCGGTAACAAAAGGAAGGGGAGATAAGGGTGATAAACTACCAGGAAAACAATAAGGTGGATGTGATTGGATATGTGGACGGAGAAATCGTGTCCAGCCACCGTGTCCACGGAGAAGAATTTTTAACCTTCACTCTGCGGGTGCCAAGATTGTCTGAAACGTTTGATTTGATTAATACAACCATTTCAAATCGATTACTCACAGATGAGATTGCAGAAGGGGCAAAGGTTTGGATCCGGGGCCAATACCGTTCCTACAACAATTACGACGACAAGGGCAACAAATTAATCCTGACTTTATTTGTTCAAGAAATCGAACTTGCGCCTGAAACAGAAAAACCACACTCGGAAATTGTTTTGGATGGGTTTATTTGCAAAGAGCCGGTCTATCGTAAAACGCCGTTTGGACGTGAAATTGCCGATATCTTGTTGGCAGTAAACCGCGCATATAATAAATCAGACTACATACCGTGCATCGCCTGGGGACGCAATGCCCGCTTCTGCGAAAAGCTCTCAGTTGGGCAGAATATTCGGATCATGGGCAGGATTCAATCGCGCGAATATCAGAAAAAAATCTCAGAGACAGAATCCATTACCAAAACCGCCTATGAAGTATCCATCAGCAGAATCGAAACGGCTGAGGAAGAAGACTAGAATAAAAATAACAGCCTCCGGATTTTTGAAATCCAGAGGCTGTTATTTTACCCTAAAACCTTTCGCGCAGGGATGTTTGTTGTCTTACCTTATCATTTGCGAATTTGACACAAACGTTTTGAGAAAAAACCTATTCCTAAAAGAGACTAAGCTGCTGAGCGTCTGCATGTTTATGCTTTTTTGCCGCAGCACGATGAAGAGAAGACTGCGGCAGTTCGGTCACAAAAGATGACGTCTCTCCCGAAGAGGATAAGATCAATTCTTCTTTCGCCCGCGTCATTCCCACATAGAACAGTCTGCGCTCTTCCAAAAGATCGGCAGGATGGGAAACCGATTCCAGCGGGACGGTCCCTTTGCTGACGCCGCACAAAAAGACAACCGGGTATTCCAAACCTTTCGAGGCGTGAAAGGTCATTAAAGTAACCGTGCCTGAGGCATAAGAACGCCCCATGCTTCGTATTAGATCGCTTTCCTGCCCCAACAGTAAATTTTGCAGAAATGAAGGCATATCATGATAAAAGACGGAAGTGTTCAATAGCTTTTCGAAAGAGTCTAACTGTGCAAGCTCCAGCCGGCTCTTCCAGTCTGCCAATAGCTTTTGAGGCTTTTCTTTCCAAATTCGGGGCAGATATTGCTGCGCAAGAGCAAACCACCTTTTCAAAAATTCCCGATTCCTGTATATATCCTGAGCCTTTTGAAGCAATTCTTGTGTCATAGCGTCCGGATTTTCTTTTTCCCAATATCCCGCAAAGCTTGAAATCAGATCTGCCGGACAATTCCATAACAGCTTTAGACAAACGCGAAGGGAGAGCAAGTCATGGGGATCGAACAGGAAGCGGAAAAAACACAGGCACGCGCGTACCGGTTCTTCAGCCAGAAAATCGTCCCGCCCCATTACCACATAAGGAATTCCTTCCCTGCGCAAACACTTTTCCAGAATACGCGACTGACGGTGTGTGCGGTAGAGGACGGCAATATCGGAAAAGCTGCGCATAGGTTCTCCCTCTGCATGAAGGGGGGAGTCCTGCGCTTCCAGCATATCTATGCCGCCGATCATGCGGTTGATTTCTTTTGCAATAAAAATCCCTTCGGCCAAATCGCTTTCTGCCGTTACATAGTTTACAGGTGCGCCGCTTTCCCTTTGAGGGAGCAAAACACGTTCTCCGCCTTCGTTATGAGAGATGAGTGCAAGCGCGCTGGATATGATTTCAGGCGTGGAGCGGTAGTTTTCGAGCAGACGAATGGTCTTTGTTTCCGGATCCAGAACACGCAGGCGCTCAAAACAGCCGGCGTCAGAGCCGCGGAAGCCATAGATGGATTGGTCGGGATCGCCTATGACAAACAAACTTTTTCCATTCCCGTTCCATGCCTGAATCAATCGGGTCTGGATTTCATTGACGTCCTGAAATTCGTCCGTCAGCAGGTAAGTGAATCTTTTTTTCTGCCGGCTAGTCCATTCATCGGATTCTGCCATTTGAATTGTTTCAAGCAGGAGGTCGTCGAAATCATACACTCCGTTTTCCTTGAGAAGATGACAGTAACGCTCGAATACCTCATCTGAGATTGTCTGATTAGACTGCACGATTCCATTTTTTCGCTTGGATATTTCGTTCAGGAAATTGCGGACGGAAAGTTTTAAGGAAAATTCCTCTAAAACCGTTTGGGCAAAATCGGCTGTTTCATACTCATCGGCTAAAATGAAAGTTCCCCGCTGCTGTTTGAGCAATTCCAGGCATATGGAGTGAAACGTACCGATCTGCATGGAGCGCACAGCGCGTTTCCCAATTTGCTGGGAAAGTCTTTCCTGCATTTCTCCGGCTGCTTTGTTGGTAAACGTAACAGCGGTAATTTCCGATGGTTTGACACCGCAGTTTTCCACAAGATAAGCAATTCGGGAAACCAGCGTTTTGGTCTTTCCGGTACCGGGACCGGCAATGACAGCAACGGTCCGATCTGCCGCAGTAACCGCTTCATACTGCTGGGGATTCAGTCCATCGAGAATATCAGCATTGTTTTGGACAGTTTTCTTGACAGGTGCAGATGGAACTAATTCAGCCGCAAGTTCGGTATTGAGTTTTTGGGATTTCGCGGCCGGTTTTTTCCTGCGCACAGCCGCGTCAGCAAAAAGGGATATCTGTCCGCTGAGTGTTTCTATTTCCGTCTCGCTCAGCAGTGATATTTTACCATATTCTCCGTCAAAGCCCGGTGTACGTTCCACGCGCCCCTCCCGTAGGCGGCGGATGCCTTCTTCTACCAATGGGCCCGCTGCATGGCGGATCTCTTCCAACGACGCCTCCTGCAGAATATAAAATTCCGGGCCGATTTGGTGCAGCATAGTTTCATATTGAACCATTACTTTGGTTCCGGAGGAAGAGTGTCCAGTTGAGGCGGCAATTACCTCCGGAAGCGGTACAAGGCTTTCAAAATGAGCCGGATCCGGCGGCACATATCCCTCCGCCCGGTCGGCCAGGTCTTCTACCCGGTGCTGTACCCCTATGGTGATTTTTTTGCCGCAGACAGGGCATTTTCCGCCATACTCTTTTGTTTCGGAAGGTTTTAAACAGATTCCGCAGTTTCGATGCCCGTCGAAATGGTATTTTCCCTCCTCAGGAAAAAATTCAATCGTTCCTCCAAACCCGCCGCGTGTTCCTTCCCGAATGGCTTTTTCCAAAGCGGGATAAGATAATTCTGTCTGCAATAGATTTGCTTCCCGTCCGAGCTTTTGAGGGGAATGCGCGTCGGAATTGGAGACAAGCGTATAGGAGTCCAAAGCGGAAAGCCGCCAATTCATGGGCGGATCGGAAGAGAGCCCTGTTTCCAGCGCATGAATTTGCGGGGTTAAATCTTCAAAGCACTCTTCAATCGTATCAAAACCGGAAAAGGCGCCAAACATAGAGAAATGAGGCGTCCATATGTGTGCCGGGATAAAGATTGCTTCCGGGCAGGCTTCCAAAGTAATTTCCAGAAGGTCGCGGCTGTCCAATCCCAGAATCGGCCGGCCGTCAGAATGAATGTTGCCGATGGCCTCCAGCCGGCGGGACAGTGTTTCAGCGGCTTCCAGCCCGGGCAGCAGAATCAAATTATGAACTTTGCGCACTTTGTCGTTTTTCTTGTAAATTGAACTGATCTCACCTGAGACGACAAAGCGGGGAGATAGAGCAGTTCCGGCCACTTCATGGGACAGCTGAAATTCTTTGCGCAGCGTGTAAAAACCATCTTCTGCCGGAATCAGCTTTTCGTGAAGCTCTTCCCGCCAGGCCGGATGTGTAAAATCACCGGTTCCCAAAAGTGTTATTCCTTTTTTGCGTGCCCAAAGCTCTAAATATTCCGGAACGCTGTCGCGGCTCGTTGCTCTGGAATATTTGGAATGGATGTGCAAATCTGCTATATACATCAAAATCACCGTCTTTTCGCCATTATGACACCATTGTATTCTCAAAATCGACGGAAAACAAGAGGCAGTTTCGCATTTTTATTTCTTCCATTCGTAGGATGAAGCGAACTTTCGTTGTTCTTTTTCCAGTAAAAGAGAATAGTTTTCCGTGCCCGGTACAAAATAGAATTAAGTAGTTTTTGTGAAGGGAATGGATGACTATGACAACACTTGTATTAGTGATACAATTTTTCTTTTCCGTAGTGATCGGACTTTATTTTTTCTCACAGTTAAGAACACAGCAGCTGAACCGAAATGCACTGAACAAGGACAGTGTTAAAGAGCTGGAGCGGCTGCGCAAGCTTCGCCAGATTCAATTAACACAGCCGTTGTCCGAAAAGACCCGTCCCGCTCAGCTTTCTGATATCGTTGGGCAGGAAGATGGGATCAAAGCACTCCGAGCGGCCATTTGCAGTCCTAATCCCCAGCATGTTTTAATTTATGGGCCGGCGGGGGTTGGAAAAACCGCCGCCGCCCGGGTGGTATTGGAGGAAGCAAAAAGAATGGAATTTTCACCATTTCATGAAGCTTCTAAATTTATTGAAACCGATGCGACAACAATGCGGTTTGACGAGCGTAATATAGCAGATCCCCTGATTGGTTCTGTACACGATCCGATTTATCAGGGAGCGGGTGCCTATGGTGCTGCCGGCGTTCCGCAGCCAAAGGAGGGAGCGGTGACGCGCGCACATGGCGGCGTTTTGTTCATTGACGAAATTGGTGAACTGCATCCCATTCAAATGAACCGTTTGCTCAAAGTGCTCGAAGATCGAAAGGTTATGCTGGAAAGTGCGTATTATTCCCAAGAGGATAAGAATATCCCGCGTCATATACATGATATTTTTCAAAATGGTCTGCCGGCTGATTTTCGTTTGATTGGTGCCACAACCCGTTCGCCGGAGGAAATACCCCCTGCGATCCGGTCGCGCTGTGTCGAGATTTATTTTCATTCACTCTCTTATGAAGATTTGATTCGAATTGCACAGGGCGCAATTCAAAAAGTGGGGTATGATACAGAGGGCGGTGTTTGCGAGCTGGTCGCAAAATATGCTCAAAATGGACGCGACTGTGTCAATATTGTCCAGCGGGCGGCCAGTGTGATGCAGCTGGAATTCCGTTCCAGGATTTTGATAAAAGATGTACAGTGGGTTTTAGAATCCGGAAAATACATGCCGCGTTATTTTAAAAAACTCAAATCCGGAAAACGTCTTGGGGTTGTCAATGGTCTTGCAGTAAGCGGAAGCAGTGGGTTTGTTATGGATATCGAAGTTACGGCGGCTGAAAATAGTCAGGGAACAGGGGGAATTAAGGTAACTGGAATCGTTGAAACAGAGGAGATCAGCGGCGGAAATCAGAAACTCTACCGCAAAGGAACAGCAAAAGCGTCCGTCGACAATGCGTTGACTTATCTGAAACGAAAGTATGGCGTTAACTTGAAAAATTATGATATTCATATTAATTTTCCCGGCGGGATGCCTGTTGACGGTCCTTCTGCCGGAGTAGCAATTTTCTGCGGTCTTTATGGCGCTGTATTTGGTCTCGAAGCAGATACTTTAACCGCTTTAACCGGTGAAATCAGTATACGCGGCAATGTACTCCCAGTTGGCGGAGTGGCGGCAAAGGTAGAGGCGGCAAAAGCGGCTGGTGCAAAACGTGTGATTATTCCGAAAGCAAATTATCAGGAATTTTTTGATAATGAGGAGATAGAAATTATATCGGCAGAACGGATCGAAGAAGTGGTAGAAGCACTTTATGGAAAAGAAAATGGTGCAGGAACATTATTGGCTATACCAGCTCAAGGGAATGTAGCCAGCGCCTCTGCTGCTGAAATATAAAAACAAATGAATGAATTCTTTTGCTCCATTTGGATTTTTCCAAATGGAGTTTTTTGTTTAAGTGCGGACATTTTAAAATGCAAACAACTCAATCTAAGGCAAACTCGTTTAAGTTTTTATACCAAGTATAGAAGTTTTGATAACAGCTAAGTTTACTGTGGTGTACATAGAGTAACACGATCAAAAAAGCGGAATAGAATAATAATAGCTCAATTTGGATTGGAAAGGACAGAAATTTATGAGTTATATTGATCCATATATGGGAACCAACCATGATTCCT
>CALYAR010000116.1 GCA_944393585.1 uncultured Clostridia bacterium
CGTCAATCATTTGCTCGGATAAAACCGGTACCCTAACGCAGAACCGTATGACGTTAGTGAAAGCCTATGTAGATGAAAACCAGGACTTAGAAGATATTTCCGCTCAAAATTCACAGCCTGTCCGGAAACTGCTCCAGTATGCGGCGCTTTGCTGTGATGGTTCCGTAGTATTTCACGGAGATGAAGAGCAGCACATTGGGGATCCGACGGAAACAGCCATTGTATTGGCCGCCCACCGCAATGGAATGCCGAAAGAAGAGTTAAACCACAGCTTTCCCCGTTTGGCGGAAATTCCTTTTGATTCCGACCGGAAGTTAATGACGACGGTCAATCAAATGGACGGCAAGAACGTTGTAATAGTGAAGGGCGCGTTTGATATGATGGCGCCCCGCTGTGTGGCAGGAGATGTGGAAGCCGCCCGCAGAATGAACGATTCCATGAGTGCAGGCGCATTGCGGGTACTTGCAGTTGCCTGTAAGGAAATTGAAATTGTTCCGGAGAACCCGACATCAGAGGAGCTGGAAAACGGCTTAACGCTGCTGGGATTAGTCGGCATGATCGATCCGCCGCGTCCGGAAGCAAAAGCCGCCGTAGCGACCTGCCGGAAGGCAGGCATTAAGCCGGTTATGATTACTGGCGACCATGTTGTAACAGCTTCGGCGATTGCCCAGGAGTTGGGGATTTTGCAGGATGGTGATAAAGCCATTACAGGAGCGGAACTCGATGCCATGTCCGATTCGGAGCTTGACGATGAAGTGGCTCAGATTTCAGTTTACGCCAGAGTATCGCCGGAAAATAAAATCCGTATCGTAAAGGCATGGCAGAGAAAGGATCAGGTCGTATCCATGACGGGTGACGGCGTAAACGACGCACCGGCACTGAAGGCGGCGGACATTGGCTGTGCGATGGGAATTACGGGAACCGATGTTGCCAAAGGTGCGGCGGATATGACATTGACCGACGACAATTTTGCAACTATTGTAGACGCCGTTCGGGAAGGACGCGGCATCTATGCCAATATCCGAAAAGTGGTTGGCTTTTTGCTCGGAACGAACATTGGCGAGGTAATCACAGTTTTTGCGGCTATGCTGCTCTGGCACAAATCACCGCTTCTTTCGATGCAGCTTCTGTGGATCAATTTGGTAACCGACAGTATGCCCGCGATTGCGCTCGGCATGGAAGCAGTGGAAAAGGATATCATGGATCAAAAGCCGAAGCCCAAAAACGAAGGAATTTTCGCACATGGACTGGGAATCCGGGTTGTATTGCAGGGATTTATGTTTGCAATTTTAACGCTGGCAGGATTCGTCATCGGTGAACAGACAACAGGGGAGCTGGCCGGCGGACAAACGATGGCATTTATTATCCTGTCGCTGTCTCAGGTTGTGCAGGCATTTAATATGCGTTCAGACCATTCATTATTCCGGATTGGCTTCTTTACGAACCGGAAACTGAATATGGCCTGCCTGATTTCCCTTGCGTTGGTGCTGATCGTCCTGTTTACTCCGCTGTCTATTGCGTTTGGAATGATAACACTGCCGGCTCATCTTTACTTGATCGGCTTGGGACTCTCTTTGGTTCCGTTGGTGGTTATGGAACTTTCCAAAGCGGTCGGTTTGATCCGGCACAGACATTAATCACGATTTCTGTCAAAGCCCTGAATCTTTGTAAAGATTCAGGGCTTGTTCTTTGAGTGAAATAGAAGGCAGCCGATTAAACTGAAAAAGCGAAGAGAGCTATTGATGCTCCAGTCTGCGGTGTAAATCGTCCACATAGCGGCTTTGCTGCTTTTTAAGGTATAATTTTACAAATGGTTTGAAAATCCAGCGTTTTGGTACAGCATGTTCCGTAAATTCAATTGTAGTTTTTCCATCCCGGTATAAAAAAACTCCGCTCCAATGGCCTTCCATGTTGTCATTTTCCATGTCAAATTCGTATTTTTGATATGGCTGGAAGACGGTTATTGTAAATTTTGTTGCATAACCGTTTTTGGTGTATTCGATAAACTGTCTTTCGCACTCTAGAATTTCGATGTTCTTTATATCACTCCGCCAGGAGTAGTCTTCCAAAGAAGTAACAATATCCCAAACTTTTTCTATGTTTGTTTCAAAAACAGCTTTGATACAGCTAACTGCCATAATCCTTCCCCCTCTTAAAAATATTGATTTCATCTTATCACAATGACTTTATGGGATCAAGTCAATCAATTTATATAAAATCTTCTGTGCATGCTCGATTGGGAAAGAACGATTGACGGCAAAGTGAAAAAGTAGTATAATATATTTCTAAACATATTATAATACCCTCATTTTTTAGCGAATGAGGGGTTTTTGCGTGGTTTAGACCTTTCTCCGGATATCGCCAGAAGGAGCGGCGCTTTTGGTTGATCCGTCACATGTTTCGGAGAAAATATTCTGGTTTGAGTCAGAAACTGATCAATCTGTTATGCAAGAGGAGGAGCAGATGGAGTACCGAAGCAATTTTCAGGAAGAAGAGAAATTATTGGATCACGTTTTAGTGCTGATCCGAGACCGCATTCCTCTTATGGAAGAGGAAATTAAGAAGACAGAAGAATATCTGGAATTCTTATACGCAATGGAAGTAGATCCCTATAGTCCATACCGTCATGAAATACCAGGAATGGAAGAGCATCATCAATATTATGCGAAGTCGCTGCTTCATATGAAAAAGGCGGCTTCGAACCCCTATTTCGGAAAGATTTATTTTTCCTATGAAGGAGAAAAGCAAGACCATCTTTATTACATTGGCAAACGGAACATATCGGATTTAACCTTTACCAATGGAGAGCCCATGCAGATCATTGATTGGAGGGCACCTGTATCGGCTGTTTATTATGACGGCAGATTGGGGAAAACAAATTTTGAGGGCCCCTATGAAACGATGTACGTCGATCTGAAAGGAAAGACAACAATCAAAATCAAAGACGGCAAGCTTGTCAATCTTTATGACGTGGAAGTGGTTACCAATGACGAATTGCTGGCGGATTATCTGTCGCAGAACAAGGATACGGTACTAAACGACATCATTGCAACCATTCAGGAAGAACAAAATCAAATCATTCGGAAAAAGCTCAGTCAGAATATCATTGTACAGGGAGTCGCCGGAAGCGGAAAAACGACCGTGGCACTGCACCGGATTTCTTATCTGCTGTATAACTATGAAAAAGAAATCACATATGAGAATGTTTGCCTGATTGCAGCCAATCCGCTTTTTCTGCATTATATTACCTCTATGCTGCCGGATCTGGACGTACCGGCAGTACAGCAGGGTACAATGCAGGAGATTCTGACAAATGGAATCGCACAATACCAGCCCCATTTTTCGCGGAAAATCACAGAAGGTGTTTTCCAAACAGTCTATTCCAATGAAACTTATCCGAAGCGAATCCAGAAGTTCTTCGACGAGATACAACAGCAGGTTTTTCGGGAAAATCGAATTCGGCTTTTAACCGTTGAGCTCGTATCAGCAGAACAAATCACAGTGATATTGAGGAAAAAAAGCATGAGCTTATTTGAGAAAGCAAAAGAGCTCGATAAGATAATGGATCATAGTTTAAAGCGATGCCGGGGAGAGTTAATCTCCATCATAACGGATTATAAGGAGAACGAAACCGTAAAAAAAATTGCCAAAGACATATTAAAGCTGGACCCAAATCATATTTTAGAGTTTAATGTAGAAAGCAATTATGGCCGTTTGACAAAGTTTTTTAAAAATTATTTCAGCCGAAGGCTAAAACAGCTGAGAGTGCAGGAACTTTTTTCGGAATTTACTGGGCTTTCCAAAATAGAAACGGTCAATGATCTGGCGTGCTATTTGTATCTTTTATACCAGGTGAAAGGACCAAAACAGGAGTTTGATAAAACAAAACAGATTGTAATTGATGAAGCACAGGATTTTAATATTGCAGTCTATCTGTGTTTAAGAGCGATCTATTCCAAGGCGACTTTTACCATCGTTGGAGATGTGATGCAGAATATTCATGAAGATGGTCTTCATAGCTGGGAGCCGGTTTTGGAGGAAGCGTTTGACGGAAAGGCAGAGTGCATCAAGCTGTTAAAAAGCTATCGGAATACCATCGAAATTTCCGCATTTGCACAAAAGATAATGGAATATGTGACGCAAAAGCCATTTTATATTGAACCCATCATTCGTCATGGAAAAGCACCCCAGATCTATTCCTATCAATCGGATGAGGATAAAATAAAACGAATCCAGTCGGAGTTAATTCCATCCTTTCAAGCCGAAGACCGTAAACTAAATGCCATTATCTGCAAAACAATGGAGAATGCCCAAAAAGCAGCACATGCTTTACGGGAAACAGAACATGTGATTTTAATGGACACAGAACAGGAGCATCTGGAATTTGGTACCTATATTGTAACGGTCGGCAGTTCCAAGGGATTGGAATTCGATGCGGTTATTCTGTGGGATTTTGATCTGTATGATCTCCAGACGGATTCGCTGGATTATAAGCTGCTCTATGTTGCGATGACACGAGCACTTCATGAGCTTCATATCTTTTCGAATCGGGAAGAGATAGGGAAAATAGCGAAAGAGCTTTTTGAGTAAAAATGTGTAAATTGTTCAGCTTTCGGACAAGCACTGCGTCAAAATGATGATTCGAACTGCCCTATACCATCCGATGAAAATCAAGCCGTTTTCTGCTCCCTCGTTTGCAGCGGACAATCTATCTTCCAAGCAATCAACAAGCCATCCTCGAAACAATACAATAACTTGGTTTTGGATTGGATGGAGCAAAAAAACTGCTTGAACCTTTTACCGGACGGCGCTATAATATTAATAAAGTGAATTAATGGAAAAGCAGGGAGCAGTACCTTGCGTCTTGTGTAGGAGAAGCGAATTTCTGTATTGCGGGTTAAATGTGTTTATAGTATTTTACATATAAGAAAAGGAGAAGAACTCTATGAAAAAATGCGGAAGATTAATAAGCATTCTGCTCGTCATTGTCATGCTGGCGGGCATCGCCCCAGCCTATGCGGCGGACAGCAGTTCTACTGTAACCGAATTCAGTGATGTGCCATCCACTGCTTATTACGCCGAAGCGGTGAAGTGGGCAGTGGAGAATGGCATCACCTCGGGCACAGGGGAAAATAAATTTTCCCCTGCAAACACGGTGACCCGCGCTGAGGCCGTGACCTTCCTCTGGCGGGTTGCCGGAGAGCCTAATCCGGCTTCTGCGGCTTCGCCGTTTGTTGATGTGACTGATTCGAACGCCTATTATTACAAGGCTGTGCTCTGGGCGGCAGAACAGGGCATCGCCAGCGGCGTTGGCGGAGACATGTTCAACTTGAACGGCACTTTGCCCTATGATCAAATTTTTGCCTTTCTTTGCCGTGCTGCCGGCGGAACATCCAGCGGCAGCAACTGGTCCGAAGCAGCAGTGAGCTGGGCAGAAGAAAAAGGTCTTACAGACGGTTTGAGTTTCACGGCCAAGGCAGATTGCCCCCGCGCCGATGTGGTTTACTGCCTCTGGAAACAGCTGGCGAATGAAAGTGTTTCGGCCGGCCTGTCCGACCTGGAGGGGGCAAGAGCAGCTATTATCAATGGGTTCCTTCAGCTGGAAGCTTCCATCGACGTCAGCGCCTATCGGATCGAAGCATCCGAACTGGAAGCACTGGCAGCCGAGATCGTCAATGTAGAGGGTTACGACAACTACTACGGAGTGACCAAATTCTGGTGTGCCGAACAGCCTGGAACCACTGCAAAAGCCCTCCAGGTGTGGTATCAGTACTACAATCTGGAAGTAGCAGAACAGCACCGGGCAGAATCGACCAAGGTAAAGGAGGCCGTGGATAGGATTATTTCAGAAGTAGTAGAGCCGGGTATGAGCGACTATGAGACTGCCAAGGCTCTTCATGACTACCTAGTGCTCAACTGCGCTTATGATATGCGGCTCTACAGCGGCAATATGCCGGATACTGCCTATACGGCCTACGGTGCGCTGGTGGACGGTACTGCGGTGTGCGCAGGCTATGCAAAAGCCTATCAGGCGCTTTTGGAAGCCTGCGGTATTGAATGTGAATATGTAAGCGGTTATGGAAATGGGGGACGTCATGGATGGAACATCGTCCAAATCGGCGGTGAGTGGTACCATGTGGACACCACTTGGGATGACCCCATACCCGACCGTGAAGGATATGTTCGTTACAATTACTTTTTGAAGAGCGATGCCGTCATGGGCAGAGACCACTCCGGCTGGAACTCCAGCCACGCCTGCACCAGCACCAAGTACGACGAGAATCTGGCCGATTCGATCGAGCAGGTTGAGCAGGTCCAGCAGGAGGAGGCAAAACAGGAGATTCTGGCTGCCTGCCGGGAAACTCTGACAAACCTTCCGTATACCAGCGAAGCGGAGCTTCAGGCAGCAGAGGATCTGAGCTATGATGATATGTATGTTTACATCTATTTCTCCGGAGAACAGTTTGATGCAGTGGTCTTGCAGTCGACTCTGGATGAGGCAAAGGCGATTGTTTCCGCAGCCAATTCCGACTTTGAACTGATGTTGTTATCCTCGCAGGGAAAACTATGCTACCGTATTTTCCGCGGCGACGTGAAGCAGGAACTGGACCGCAGGCAGGCTAATCAGCAAGCGGAGCAGGATGCGAACGTCCGGGAGATTGAAGAACTTCTGAAAGAGGCCATTCGGAATAACACTGACCAGACTTACAACTTCTATGTCACGGGCTATACAGACCAGGAGGTAAAGAAAGCCTGCAGAAATTTAAGTGCGGACGGGTACAGCTTCGATGGGTTTACCGCTGGTGAGGACTACCGGCTGACCGCTCAGTACAACGGATGGGTCATCATCAACGACCCGAATTGGTTGGAAGAGGAGATCCTCCGCAAGGTGGAGATCATTCAGGATGCTATCCGGAGCGGACAGACCGAAGTGAGACTTCTCCCGGGAAGCTACGAGAATGTGGGTGATTTCTACTGTGTCATCGAGGCTGCCGATCGTGTGAAAGCAGACGGTTACTCCTTTGACAGCTATACGGCCGGAGTGGATTATACAATTTCCAGGGCTTATATTCTTGCTGACTCCGATGGGGACGTGTATGTTGTGCAGATTGAGTACCCGAACAATTAAATATGAAATAAGTTTTTGCAAATCTGGCTGAATAAAAACATACAGCGTTTTTTCTAGGGCTGTCTCTATCGCTGAGACAGCTCTTTGTTGTATAACGAAAACCACGCGATAGTTGTGTGGTTCCAAAGAGGTTAACCGATGAGCAAATCCTCCTGATGTGTTAAGATAAAAGTGACCAGCCAGTCCCAAAGAAGAAAACACATGAGGAGGATTTATCAATGAAAAAAGAAAATATAACCACAAATAGTTTAGTACATACAAAATGGGAGTTGCAAGTATCATATAATGTTTGCTCTCCAATACCGGCGGCAGGTATTTTTCGAAGAAAAACGCGTAAAAATGTGAGAAATACTAAGGTAGTAATATCGATGGAAGAATGAAGATTATAGAGGGAACAGTGTGTCCGGATCATATACGTATATAGGTGAGCACTCCGTTCAAAACGAGTGTTCCTGTTCTGGCTTGATGGAGTATTTGAAAGGAAAGAGAGCATCTGAGATACTATCATCAGGTTCGAAACTTTGCTCTTTCTTATAGGAAAAGTATCGGGAACAGTGGGAGGCATTGCCCCATAAATTAAAATATAACGTTATATATTAAACAGCTTTTGGAATTAGTCGATCAAATGAATCCGGTAATATTATAGTTTTATTTGCACACTGACACTCTTTCCAACAGGCCCCCAAACTATGCTTAGTTATTAAATGAATGGACATTTTCTTCCAATAGGCTCCTCTTTGTTTCCGATAGACGCAGATTGGTGCTGGATGATAAAGTAGCTTAATTAGTTATAATATAATTGCATGGATTGATTGAATTGTTGTTAATTTTGTATGGATATGCTATACTGAATTTATACTAAAAAGGGGGCAGCAGGTATGGAACTACGCACACTTCGCTATTTTTTGGCGGCGGCACAGGAAGAAAATATCACCAGAGCTGCAGATATTCTGCATGTAACCCAGCCAACGCTGAGCCGCCAGATGATGGATTTGGAAAAAGAGTTAGGTACTACTTTAATGCTTCGTGGGAAAAATGGATTAACTTTAACTGATGACGGTATCTTTTTTAAGCAGCGTGCCGGGGAAATTGTTGAGTTGGCGGACCGTTTGGGTCAGGCTTTCATAGAACGGAATGCGGATGTCAGCGGAGTCATTTCTATTGGCGCTACCGAGGCCATTGGCAGCCGGCTTTTTGCAAAACTCATCAAGCAGTTTTCAGAGAAATATCCTTTGGTGCAGTTCAATCTATACAATGAAATGGCAGATTATATCAAGGACCGCATGGATAAAGGTCTGATCGATGTAGGCCTGTTATTGGAGCCAATTGATACCTCAAAATATGATTTTATCCGTCTTTTTCAAAAAGAGACTTGGGGCGTACTCATGCGAGAGGATCATCCTTTGGCTGGGCGAGAGTCGATTATACCGGATGAAATTGCAGAGTACCCGTTAATCCTCCCTTTGCGCGAGCGGGTTCGTGCGGAAATTCTAAACTGGCTGAAAAGAGAGGAGAAGGATTTGAACATACCGCTCAGCTATACGCTGCTCTCCAATGTGGTGTTGCTTGTACAAGAGGGATTGGGTTGTGCATTTTGCCTGGACGGCGCTTTGGCGATTCACAGCAGTCCTCACCTGCGCTTTATTCCGATCCGACCGGAGCACACTACTCGCAGCGTATTGGTATGGAAGAAAAATCACCTGTTTTCTCCCACGACCTCCCTGTTTATTCGGGAAATCAACATGCTCCGGGCAAGATTGGAATAGGTGTTGCCCTTAATATAAGGACCTTCAAGATTTGGATGACTTGGAGGTCCTCATTTTTTACCTTATCCATACAAAAAGCGTATTGAAAAAGATAAAGAATAGGTATTAGACATTAAAACGGAGGCGATTTATAATAGAAACAGAAATCCGAAAGGGGTCTTATTCTGAAATCAATACCGCTGGAAGTGCAGCAGCCTTTAGCAGTATAGACAGGAGGCAGAATAAGTAAAAAATATTTTCTCTCTTTTTAGTATGGTAGAAAGTATCCCTTCCCGGCGGAATCTGACTAAGGCATGGTGTATAACTTCATGCCTTCTCAGCTTGAAAAACTGAGTGTCGGCCTGAAGGATACTGCAGACAAGCGCGATTATTATGCAGCAGCCCGTGGCTTAGGATATCGCCATGGGGCCTATCCATCATCGGCGTGACTAAGGTGTACCAACTAGAGGATGCTGCTAAGTCCGCCACGCTGGAACTGGCACTACTGAGGAAATCAAAACCATAGAGCGGTTGACTGGTAAAACGCCGCTGAATTGTCATC
>CALYAR010000117.1 GCA_944393585.1 uncultured Clostridia bacterium
CCTACAATGAAAAATATGAATTGTCGTAAATGCAAAAAAGAAATACCAGACAATAGCGCATACTGTAATTTTTGTGGTATAAAACAGAATGTTGATATACGCAAAACATTAAAACGGCCAAACGGTACAGGTAGTGTATATAAGCTTTCTGGCCGTCGAAAAAAGCCATGGGCAGCAATGTCTACTAAATATATTAATAATATCAGAAAAACAATTCCGGTTGGATATTATGAAACAAGAACAGAGGCATTAAATGCTTTATCGAATTTTAATGCTAACCCTGTTTCTGACTTATATAATGCAACGTTAGAAGATATATTTCATACATGGTCTCAATCACATTATGAAAATTTAACAGCAAACGGAATAACTGGTTATGAAGCAGCATGGAAATATTTAATGGTATATCGACATGAAAAAATGAGAGACATTAGAACAGCACATTTTCAAACGGTTATTGACAATGCGGTTGAACAAAACAAAAGTCGATCTACATGCGAAAAAATCAAGCAATTATGTAGCCAATTATGCAAAACAGCCATGCAAAATGATCTAATTAACAAAAATTATGCGCAGTATATTAAACTCCCAAAATCTGTGCAAAAAGAAAAATCTATTTTTACTTTATCAGAAATTGATTTTATAAAAAAGCATGATTATGACGAAACAGCCCGTATTATTTTAACGCTTATCTATTCTGGAATGAGAATTAGCGAACTGTTTAATATACTGCATGAAAATGTTTATCTGGAAGAACGATATATGATAGGTGGTGAAAAGACAGAGGCGGGGCGCAATAGAATAATTCCTATTCACCATCTGATCATGCCATATATTGAATCATGGTACAAACAGGGTGGTAAATATTTAGTATCATCCTCTACTGGAAAGCGTATCGATAGCAAGAATTTTAGATCAAGAAAATTTTATCCTTTTCTTGAATCGCTGGGAATAATTGAAAAAGTGAAAACAGGATCCCAACCAAGACTTACACCGCATTCCACTCGTCATACGTTTATTTCTATGATGATCGACCAAAATGCAAAACCTGAATTGCTACAAAGGATTGTTGGACATGAACAGTATGAAACTACAGTTGATTTTTATAACCATATCACAAAAGAAGATATTGGAAAATTAGTATCAGAAATTGATCTGATTAAATGAGCAGTTACTAACAGATTACTTACAAAATAGCGAATATGTCCTTTATTATCATATTTATTTATTCCTTGACATGCAAGAGGTCGTTGGTTCAAGTCCAACTATCCTCACCATTTCGGAACGAGTTAGTTCGTTCCGATTTTTTATTTATAAAAAAATAACCTCTCTCCGCTGCTCCTCCATTCTCGCAAAAGGCCATATTTGCATCGGCTAACAGTCTGCAGGAACCGTTTCTACCCCGATTTGCTCACTGCCAAGATTTTCGCGGGTTTGGCCTTTGCTAAAAGCGGCATCTTTTTATAACTTCTTAACACGCTGAGACAAATTTTGCTTTGCTCCGGTGTATCTTTATCAACAGGAAGCCATTCGCCTTCTTTCCACTAAAGGCCACTTTTTGTTTTTCGCTTACTGGCGTTTCCTGGCACAACACTTCCAACTTTTCTGCAGGCAGAGTCCGAATTGCAGCTGTGTTTTTTATTTTTTCATGTCTGCTTTTGTGACTCCGCAAACCTGATTCATGGAAAAACTAAAACAGCTGCGCTGAAAATCAGCACAGCTGTTTGGCAGAAGGAGAATAAAATTAAGAAACAAAATTAAGCGAAACGGATCCCGCTGTTGCAGACAGACGAAATGTGTTTTCTGCTTTCTGATTGAGCGAACCGCTCTCTTTTACTCCGTCAACTTTGGCTGTTCCCGCTGTAGAACTCAGAAGGTAAGCGGATTTTTCCTTCGGAGCAGTGGTTTTAATTTCTATACTGCCGGCTGACGTATTCGCAACCGTCTCCCCAGTCAAATCCCCTTCCAGCCGGATGGATCCGGCAATAGATTCTACTGAGGTTTGCCTGGATTTGATTCCCGTCCCCCTTAAGCTGCCGCTCGCGCATTTTCCCTGAAAGGAATCTACGCTGCACCCCTCGACTTTCACACTGCCGGAAGCCGCGGAAGCCCTGAAAGCGCCTGCCGAAATATCTTTTGCAGAAACCGACCCACTTTTGGTGTTCAATGCAACCTGATCCTCTGTCTGGATGTTTTCCGCTTTGATACTGCCGCTCGATGCGTTAACTCCTATGCCGCCGGAGGCTTTCAGCGCATTCAGTTTAACGCTTCCGCTGTTGGAAGAGCAGACGATATTATTGAAAGCAGTACAATTTTCAACGGAAACATTGCCGCTGGTAGAGCCGGCAACGAGAAACGCCGTCTCGATCCCATTTATTTTTACCGAGCCGCTGGACGCTTCAAGCGTGATCCCTTCTCCCTTTAAGCCATCAACAGACAGCGAACCCGAGGAAGCGGTTAAATTTGCAATTTTCGCATTCATTTGATTGACATGAATGCTGCCGGAGCCGGTCTTTGCCTGAACCAATTCAAAATCCGCTCCTTTGGGATAAAAAACCGTAATGGTATTGTCTTGCCAAAGCCCAAAGCTGAATAAGGATATACTCTCCTGCTCGCATTCGATATAAAGCGTCTGGTTCACTACTTCCAGCCGCTTGATTTCTACCTGCGGCATAAGCGTGTATTCCACGCCGAACTCTTCGCCTTCCTGAAAGGACACCGATACCCCGGGAACAGACAGTTCAATGTTTTGAAATTCCTGCAGCGTTTTTTTCTCCGTCATATTTTCTCCTTTCTCCACCAGATGGACTCCCTCTTGATTTACATAGACCGAACGGTTCCATCCTCCGGTCAACACTCCAATTCCTCCGACAACAACGCCCAGCAAGATACATGCCCCTGAGGCAATTAGGGCTATGTTGGTTTTTTTCATTGTCTCACCCTCCTGCCGATTCCTTTGTTCAGCATACCCGCAACCCCCCGGAAGCAGGAGGAAAACGCCCGTACCAAAAGCACGAAAAGCAAGCCGGTGATTCCGGCGGCGATCAGGCCTGCGCCCGAAATGACCAGACCTGTCGGCGGATAATAGAACAGTACGACAACCGCCGCAACGATGAAAATAATAGCGGAAACGGCCAGACACAGGCAAAGAACAAACAATGTAATGAATAAAACCAGCAGAACCAGCACCAGCGAAGCGACAACAGCGGCGATGGCAATCGCCAGAGGAAGCGCAACAGGCGCCGCGCACACGGCTCCTACCGATATCCAAGCCGCCCGGAAGCTCTTTTTCGCACTTTTGGGATGTTTCCTAGCGTCCTCATAGCTGGATTCCGCCTTCAGCCTGGCCGCCAGCTTCTTGGGCGGGCCTAATTCCGCAATCACTTCCGCTTCCTTTTCTGCTCCTGCCTCTTCAAAATATTCCTGAAAATACCGGAGCATGTCCCCCCTTTCCTCCTCCGGAATTTTCCTAAGGGCATGGGCAAGCTCTTTCAGGTATTCTTCTTTATTCATTTGAATCCCCTCCT
>CALYAR010000118.1 GCA_944393585.1 uncultured Clostridia bacterium
GTTCCTTTGAATTGTTAGCTGCGTATGGTTTGTTTGAAACAAACACCTTACGCGGCTTTTTTAGTTTTCTCAGAGGCAGTGTGCAGACGGGTAGTTCATACCCCTCATCTCTAATCTGCACGTCGGGCCGTCTCGTCGGTGTGGCGGCCCCGACCCTGCCCTGCAGGAAATCAATTCATATGGACGAAAAAAGCCCCGCGAAAGCGGGGCTTTTCCATGTTTTGAATTTTCCGCCGGCTTTAATGCAAGAATATTTTACATAAATGATTCTGCTCTTTTGCGCAAAAATGAACCTTTTGGATTTAATTTTCGTCTATATAAGCGAAACCGGTTTCGAAGGAAATAATGGAGGCAATGATATGGATGATTTTGAAACACTGCTTGACCGATACAAAGGCGCCGCCGAACGGTTTGTGAAATTCCGCCTGGCTGAGCCGGCGGACGCAAACGATATTTTACAGGAAGTATATCTTGCGGCTTTTCAGAAATTCGATACATTAAAAAATAAGGAATCATTTCGGCCGTGGCTGATCAGCATCGCCCGCAACAAGTGCAGCGATTATTTCCGAAAGCGGGCAAAAATGCTGGAAATTCCATTGGAGACGCTGGACGAAAAAAAGCTCTCTTATGGAAGACAGGGGGTCACTGAGGTTTTGACCGTGCGCGAAACGCTGGAAGCATTGGGGGATAAGGAGAAACAGATTTTATATTTGTTCTATTTTCGTGAACTGCCGCAGGAGGAAATCGCCAGACGGCTGAAAATCCCGCTGGGTACGGTCAAAAGCCGCCTATTTGCGGCCAAAGCAAAGTTCAAAGCAAAATATCCATATAAGCCTGTTTCAGAGGAAGGAGAGTTTTCAATGAAAAAACTACCGGAGTTTATGCCTGAGTACCAGATTACACCGTCTGCCAAAGAACCTTTTTCCGTGAAATGGGAGGAATTGATGGGATGGTTTCTGATCCCGAAGCTTGGAGAAAAACTTTCGTGGGCAATGTATGATATGCCGTCGCGCAAGTGTGACCAGATCTATGAAATGCAGGTCAATGGACGGGCACAGGTGCATGGAGTGGAAGGAGTGGAAATCACTGCAAAGGGAACCAGCTATTCGCAAACCGATCATCCCGTCCGTTTCAGAACCCTTGTGGCACAACTGACCGAGACACACTGCCGTTTTCTGGCTACGGTATTTGCAGACCAGGGCATACAAAAATATGTTACATTTCTTGACGAAGACGACTTCCTGCCGAATTGGGGGTTTGGAGAAAATAACTGCGGCAACGAAACCAATTTAAAGAAGAAGGGCGACATCGTACGCAGCGGAAACGAAATCAAAAGTGCAAACAAACCATTTCTGCTTGACATCGTCGGCCGTTTTGACGTAACAATCTGCGGAAAAACTTACGATACTGTGTGTGTCATGGATCTGGAAACTTACAATAACGGGATAGCGAGCGAACAATTTCTCGATCAAAACGGCCGGACCATTCTCTGGAGGCGTTTTAACCGGGACGACTGGGCCATTGACCGGTACAAGAAAAAATGGAGCGAACAACTCCCCCGCAACGAGCGTCTGTTCATCAATGGCAAGACGTTTGTACATTGGTACGACTGTATCACCGACTACATTCTGTAATAGGAAAGGGCTTAGGCAATCTGCCTGAGCCCTTTTTTCGCTTATCAATTTTTTTCTTCCTATGCCATACCATGTCAAGCAGTTTGGTTTTTTGTCAAAGTAAAAATTCCCGCGCAGTGAGATACGGGCAAAAACGAAAAGCATTCTGCTGAAAAGTGCGGAGCCAGCCTTTCAAACACCGGATAAAATTCCTCCTCGTCCCATTCCCTTTCATACCGCTTTTTACAATCACACAGCTGTTGTTTCGTCTCAAAAGCCACATCTCCGATGAAAATCGCGCCCTTCTCCGTCAGCCGGTTTAAAAGCTCCTGCAAAAAAGAAACCTTTTGCCCGTCGCTGAGATGATGGAGCGCGTAGGTACTCACAATCGCGTCAAATGCCAATCCATCCAGCTCTTTGGGCAGTCCTCGGCTAAAATCATACCGAATAAAATGTGCGCGGGGCATTGCCTGCCTTGCCAGCTCAATCATGTTCGAAGAAAAATCAACTCCATAAATTTCATAGCCATCCTGATACAGCCTTTTCGCTAACGTACCCGTTCCAAATCCAATATCCAAAATACACCGGCTGTCTAAGCGGCAGATTTTTTCGTAAATTTGATCCAATACCGCTCCATATCCGGCAAAGGGATACGCATCCGCTTCCTCTGTTTGGCGGACACTTTGGTCATACCCATCCGCCCATTGGTCAAAGCCCTTCTCATCCCTCATGATTACATCCCCATTTCATCTGCAATTATTTTTATCATACCAAAAGCATGCGCCCAAGTCCAGCCGTTTGCTCTTTATTTTTCAAATCCAATCAAATTCTTTCAAATTTTTTATGGAGCGCCGCAGGCACGCAATAACAAAATGACCATAATTCCCTCCGTCACACTCCCCGTACTTCACAGCCCCGCAGGGTTCGCAGCTCCCGCAGGGTTTGCAGCCTTTTTCGCAGATGATGCTCGCCCTGCAGGGTTCGCAGCCTTCGCAGACGACGCTCGTCTCGCAGGGTTCGCAACCCTCGCAGACGACGTTCGTCTCGCGGGGTTCGCAACCCTCGCAGACGACGTTCGTCTCGCGGGACACGCGGACAGAGATTCATTCAACTTTTTTTATTGCGGACGCAAACAAGTTTGCAGAATAAAAAATATACTTTCGATTGTGCATCCGCGGTATATTTCATTCTGCTATTTTCTATCTTCCAGTATAATGCAATTCAAGGCTGGACATCCTAAATCCACCTGGTTTCTGTGGAGTTTTTTTCACATCTTTGCGCAAGATTGAAATTTTTTAATAAATTTTGAAATATTTTGATTAAAAATGCTTGACATTGATCGAGTTTTGCGTTATAGTGAAAATACAAAAACGAGATGGCTCTCCATCTGGAAAGGAGACGAAACCTATGCTTGCCGAAGAACGATTTCAGCGAATCTTAACCGCACTGCAGCACAAGTCCACCATCAGCGTCACGGAGCTGGCCGAACTGCTGCAAACCAGCGAATCTACTATCCGGCGCGACATCAACTCACTTGCCGAAGCCGGCAAGCTGAAAAAAATATACGGCGGAGCCGCCGCCATCGCAGCCAACCCGGTTTATACCGACGAACCGGACATGACGACCAAGCTGCAGCGGAATATGGAAGAAAAAAAGCAGATTGCACAATATGCGGCACAAACCATCCACGACGGCGATTTCATTTTCCTCGATGCCGGCACCACCACACTGCTGCTTACAGATTTTATCGAAAATACCAAGGCAGTTTATGTGACCAACGGGATCATGCACGCAAGGAAACTAACCCAGAAAGGCTGCACCGTCTATGTCACCGGAGGCCAGTTAAAGCTGGCAACCGAGGCAATCATTGGAACGGAAAGCGTAAACAGCATCCAAAAATACAATTTCAACAAAGCGTTTTTGGGTGCAAACGGAATTGATTTGGAGTGCGGCTATACCACGCCGGATATCAATGAAATGCTCATCAAATCAGAAGTTGTCCGGCGCTCCTATGTCTCCTTTATTTTGGCAGACCATACTAAATTCGGAATGGTGTCCGCTGTCACCTTTGCAAATCTCAGCCAGGCATGTATTATTACAGACCGTCTGCCCAATCATAAATTTGCAGAGCAAACGCCAATCAAGGAGGTATCGATATGATCTATACCGTCACATTCAATCCCGCCGTCGATTACGTCGTACACTTAGAAGAATTTGAGCCCGGGACAACAAACCGTTCCGTGTCGGAAGAGGTCTATTGGGGAGGGAAAGGAATCAACGTCTCCGTCGTCCTCAAAAACCTGGGCTTTGAAAGCATCCCCTTGGGGTTCATCGCAGGCTTTACCGGAAGCGCAATCGAAGAAGGCCTGCAAAAACAAGGGATCCGGACGGATTTCATCCGCCTGGAATCGGGAATTACCCGCATTAACCTAAAAATCAAAACCGTGCGGGAAACGGAAATTAATGCGCAGGGGCCGGACATCAGTAAGCAGGCGGCCAATGCTTTGTATGAAAAGCTCGGCGCGCTTCAAACCGGCGACACGCTGGTTCTGGCGGGAAGCATTCCCTCTTCCCTGCCGTCCGATATGTATGAAAACATTTTAAAGCGCCTTTCGGGAAAGGGAATCCGCTTTCTGGTGGATGCAACCGGAGATCTGCTGGTAAACGTGTTGAAATACCATCCTTTTCTCATCAAACCAAACCGGCGCGAACTGGAAGACATCTGCGGCCGGCCGCTCCCGACGGCTGACGAGGTTGCAGCTGCGGCGCGGGAGCTGCAGGCGCAGGGCGCGGTGAACGTTCTGGTATCACTCGGAAAAGACGGGGCGCTGCTGCTCAATGAGCACGGAGAGGTGCTCACCGCAGAGGCACTCGGCGGAAAGCCGGTCAACACCGTCGGTGCGGGGGATTCCATGGTGGCCGGATTTTTAGCAGGGTACTTGGAGCGCGGCGACTATGAATATGCGCTCCGGCTGGGCAGTGCGGCAGGCGGCGCGACGGCCTGCTCCAAGGGCTTGGCCAGCCGGGAAGACATCCTGCGGCTGCTGCAGGAATAAAAACAAAAGATATGGGGTATTACCAATTTACTGATAGGAGGTTATAGTATGCGAATTGTTGATTTACTGCAAAAACAAGCGATTGAACTCGGCGTATCACTTTCATCCAAATCCGAAGTCATTGACCGTCTGATCTCTCTCCATGAAAAAGCCGGAAACCTGGCAGACAGCAAAGCCTACAAAGAGGCCATTCTTGCAAGGGAACAGACCGGTTCTACCGCAGTGGGAGGCGGAATTGCAATTCCCCATGCCAAATGCGCGGCTGTGAAACAGCCCGGCCTGTCGGCCGTCACGGTCCCGGGCGGCGTGGACTACGGCGCACCGGACGGAAAACCGGCGGATCTCTTTTTCATGATCGCGGCGCCGGAGGACGGCGACCTGCATCTGGAAGTGCTTTCGCGGCTGATGACCCTGCTCATCGACGAGGAACTGCAAGCCAAGCTGCGCAGTGCGAAAAACGCAGACGAGTTCCTAAAGGCGATCGACCAGAAGGAAACCGAACGCTTCGGAGCGGAAGAAGCAAAGCAAAAGCCGGCGGAAAAGCCGCAGGGCTACCGCGTTTTGGCTGTGACCTCCTGTCCGACGGGAATTGCCCATACATTTATGGCGGCAGAGGCCCTGGAAAAAGCGGGAGCAGAGATGGGAATTCCGCTGAAGGCGGAGACAAACGGCTCCGGCGGGGCGAAAAACGTTTTGACCCGTGCGGAAATCGCGGCGGCAGACGGGATTATCATCGCGGCGGACCGCGATGTGGAAATGGCCCGCTTTGACGGAAAACCCGTACTCAAAACCAAAGTATCCGACGGCATTTCCAAACCAAAAGAATTAATTGAAAAAGTCATATCCGGCAAAGCGCCTATTTACCATCACGAGGGCGGCGCCGTCGTGGAAAGCGAAGAAAAAGAAAGCTTGGGACGGCAGATTTACAAGCACCTGATGAACGGCGTATCCCACATGCTCCCCTTCGTCATCGGCGGCGGCATCATGATTGCCCTGGCTTTCCTGATCGACACGATTGCGGGCGCTCCGACGGATGCAAACTTTGGTA
>CALYAR010000119.1 GCA_944393585.1 uncultured Clostridia bacterium
GGCAGAACGGTCCCTTCCGCCAAAATTTTTTCTTCCAGCGCCTTCATTTGTGTTCCTTGTGAAAATGTATGTTATCAATATATCACATTCAAAAAATGAAGTCAAATAAATTGCCCGAACTTGTAAATTTTCTTGCACATTTTTATTTATTTTCCGTCAACGTCGCCCCCTTTGCCTGATCCATCGTCTGCCCTGCCGGCGCGATCGCCGTCTGACCTGCAATCTGATCTGTCATCTGATTTGCCGACGTGATTGCCTTTTGACCTGCAGTCTCATCTGTCGACTGACTTGTCGGCGTGATTGCCGTCTGGCTTATTGTCTGAGTTATCGGCTGTTCCGCAATTGCTTTGACCTCTAAATCTTCCTCGGGAATTCTTTCAAAAGACATCAACAGCGAAATAATGCCTGCCATCCCCGAAGTCATCAAAACAAAGCCCCAATCAAATTCCGAAAGAACGACAGAGGCCGTTCCTATGCTTGCAAGCGCGGTCTGTGCAATTGATTTTATGGCACGGATCATCGTACCCTTCAACCATTTCAAAACAAATCTTTTGTTCATACTGTTCCCCCCTTTAACAGAGTATGCCGCCCGAACCAATCCCGTTCCCCATGCATATACTACATAGAGAATTCTTTCTCAAACTTTTTTTCAGGAGATCATTATAACAGAGTTTTCGAATGAAAATCAGACTTGTCCCACCGTTGCCTATCAGCTTTCGTCGGTCTGCGTTCCCGTTACGGTGACGCCTTTTGCAAAAGCAGGAACGACATCACGAAATGCTGCACCAGGCCGACGGTGACCGCAGGGAAATATACCTGCAACGGCGTCAAAAACAGCCAATGCGTATTCACCATCAGCCAGGATATCTGCGTTGAGGTCCCCGTGGAGTTCGGCGCAGTTGCAGCCGTCGGAGACACCTACGTCGCATGCAACGGAGCAAGCGCAGACGAGATCTGTCCCGATTGCGGCATGAATAATGCCACGATCCCCGAAGTGCCCGCTGAAGAAGAAACAATGCCTCCGGTCGATCCCGCCGTTAACCTCTGATTTATTTCAGACAGTCGTGACCTCATAAAAGCCGCCGCAGGATTAAATCCTGCGGCGGCTCTTTTTTTATACAAATCCTGTGCCGAGCGGAAAATCCGCTCGGCACAGGAGATCTTTTTCATTAAGTTTATCAAAGCAATTTATGCCTGAGGCGCTTCGGGGGATCCGGCGACCTGAAGTTTTACAAGATATACTCCGCTGTCCAGATTAAGAGCCAGGCAGAGGTAGTCGCAGTCCTCTGGAATTTCTTTGAGGTTCAATAGTTTTGATGTACCCGTCATGCCGATCCCGAGCACAGTGTATGCGGTACTGTCAAGCTCTGAAATGTACCCGTCCGATTCCGCAATCATATAAAAAGCAATTTCTTCCCATGAAAGCCCGTCAAGCTGAGCCAGCTCCTCTTGTGACATACAGGAAGCAAACATATCTTCAATGGAGATATTCTGATTCAAAGATACAGCCTCTTCATATTCATATACCTGAGGAGTATCAAACGGAATTCCGAAAATCGAATCATCAGCTGTATACGCAACGGTCAACTCAAATGCGCCTTCCAGATCTATAACCGTCATGGGCACGACGGAAGACGTTTCCCCTTCCTGCGCCCCTGTCTCCACAGACATAAGAATTCCGATATTCACACCTGCAGACAAAGCCGTCAGCCGATTATCGCTGTCAAACGCAAATCGGAAGGAAAGATCAGCGCTCTCCACCTCAATACTGTTCAGAATTTCCATGATCGGCATTTCCATGGATTGCAGAAGAACGGCAATCGTGATCTCAGGATTATAGAGGTACTCTTTCAGCATTGCATTGATCATGCTGCTGTTGAGAGCAGACGACGCACTTTCGGCATTCGTCTGCGTGTCGGAACCTTCGCCCGAATTTGCAGGAATGAGAGCAAGAAGCGTATCGACGCCTATCATATCGAAAGCCGATCTTGCCAAAGTATCATACAAGGTTTCCCCGTCTCTCGGATTGACAGAAACTGCGGCAATGTTTTTCAGGATAGGATTTAAAATATCCGCAATCTGCTGAGTCGTAAGCCCTGAAATCGTCTGAATTTCATCGATGAACGCCTTGAAGGAAAACTCAATCCCGAGCTCACCGAGCGTCTCTTCCACTGCGGCTATAAACTCGTTGATCGTGAGTCCGCCCTCCGGGAACAGACGGTCAATCACCGTCTGCAGGTATTTTTCATCCTTTCCCGCAAGCGAATCGAGAGCCGCGCCAATGGTGTTATCTAGATTTTCATTGACAATACCAACAACGTTATCGTACAGGGACTTCAATTTGAGCTCGGCAGAGATTACTTTGTTCCCGTTATCGTCTGCGACCGTATTCCCCTCGTCCAACTTGGCAAGAGACGCTCCCGCACGCTTGAACAAAGAGACAAAATCTTCAAATGAGGACAGCCCGAGCTGTTCAAGCACAGGCGCCAGATTTACAAGTCGCCCGATGAGAACATTCAAGGAATTGGCATAGCGGAATCCTTTATCGACCGTAACCCTGCTGACAAATTGCGACGTTTCGTCTTCAACGTTTCCGATCGTCTCATCAACCGAAGAGTAATCCTCGATCAGATCCGTGTATATGTAATCGTCCTTTGCGTTCGGATCAGTAAGATAACTGCTGATATTCTCATACCCGGCATTGTCTACTACGGTCTGACTAAATGACGTCTCAACGGTATATATCGCAGAGTCGACATAATAAAATTCCATCGATAAAAACTGATTTTCAAGATATTCTATAGCATCTCCTTCCGAAGAGGTCTCTTCTATATATGTAACCCCCACCAGAATATTTAATTTAGCGACAAAATCGTACCCCGTTTCCGTCTTTCGGATATAGCAATCTCCTGTAAACTTACCCGATATTGCAGGGATATCCAAAAGCAAGCTCTCGCCCATTGAGAACGAGCACTCATCCAGCGAAAGGTGCAACTCTCCCGCATCAAGCAATTTACCAAAGGCGGTTTCGATGATCTGATTGTTTGCAACTGTATTTGCCGAAGGTTCATTTCCGTTCCCGTCCCCGCCTGTCTCCGCACCCGGATTGCAGGCTGCAAACGAAAAAATAAAAGCCAATGACAACAACACCGTCATCAATCTCAAAAAGGTTTTCTTCATAATTCCTCCTTTTAATTCACGTTTCCAAACAGAAAACGAGCTGCCGTACAGAAAACAAGCCTCCAATCCTCTCGATTCCCATTTTATTTGTCCATGTTTTATCATGAGATTCTGAAGTCATGACAAAATAAATTGATCACTCGATTTATATTAACAGTATAAACGATTACAGAATAAAAGTCAAGAGGTTCATTTTAAAAAAATAATGTTATTTTTGTTCATTTTTCTTCTTCGAAACAGCGCATTTTTAAAACTGACCTACGGCATGGAATTCTGTGTCTGTCCTTTCCTGTCTGCTGTAAATGCCCTATCAGCTGAATAACTTCATCCCGTTATATTTACTTTGTACGCTGTACTTACTTCGTCCGAAGCTTCACGCCGCCCGTTGCACTCCCCCCGTCTGTCGCTCTTCCCCTGCCCGTTGTACTTACTTCGTCCGCACCTCCATGCCGCCCGTTGTACTTACTCCGTCCGAAGATTTTGCTCTGCCTGCACGGAATTTTCCGACGATTGACGGCGCAGCATTTTCTTCCAACTATAGAAGCCATATATATCGCTGAGCAAAAATGCGCCGAAACAGACGACTACGGACAAGTATGATCGATCTTCCAGCATTGCAAGGATCCATAAAGCGATCAGTACAGCATCATTTGCCGCATACGCTAAGGCAAAAAAAGGACTTCGGCGGAATGTCAGATATACGGCAATAAAACTTGTTGCTACGGAAGCAGTGCTCAGCAAAAGGTTCGCAGTTTCAAATGCAAAAAGGATCCAATAAAAGATCAGCGTCACAACGGCAGTAATCGCAAACATGAATACATATTCCCTTGTCTTCAGTTTGTTTACCTTAACTTCACACCTGTTCCCCTGATAGGGATTTTTCAGCCAGGACACAAGCGCTATTACTGCCATCGGAGCGGTCATGCAAAGATAGGTCAGCATCTCTCCATAATATGCATAAGAAAACGAGATGATCCCGTAAATTATGCTAAAGACGATCATAAGCGCCTGTCCAAGCGGATTGCCCTTTGCATTGAAAATCAAGGACGTTATTCCAACCAAAGACGCAACAAGAGCAAGTATATTTTCGCAATCAAAGAGAAGAAAGGAGACTATGATCGCCGCCACGCAGCTCCCCCAAAGGATCAACTCGAACCATGTAAAATATTGATATAACTTTTTCATTTTACCTCCAAAAAAAAACACTTGAAACGTATCTTCTAAGACCTAACGATACGGATCAAGTGCTTTACGCGTTACCCGGTGGCAACTTTAATTATTCAGTTCTCGGATATTCTATCATAAAAAAGCTGTTTGAGCAAGCAAATTGCAGGGAGGCTCGCATACAATCTTTGCACCCGAAAGGGTTAACGCTCTTGAATACTGCTCCAACCGCATTGCATTCTCGCATTCCAATTTCTCACGATATTTCAACTGTTTAAGCTTGAAAATATAAAATTTTATTTTTTTACTCGCTCCTGCAAAAGTTGTCATTTTCATCATAGCTGCTCGTCCGAAAAGCGACCATAATACCGTAGAAG
>CALYAR010000120.1 GCA_944393585.1 uncultured Clostridia bacterium
GATTGGCAATTACTACCAAGCCTAAACTAATTACGGATTTAAATAGTCCGACCGCCGTTGCAAAACTGTAATCCGGCAGCCCGGTTTCTGCTGCTATTCCTCTTCGATATACAAATGTCGAAATGACATCTGCTGTTTCATAGGTTTGAGGAGTATATAATAAGATCACTGACTCAAATCCCACATCTAAAAGTGCCCCGATCCGAAGGATCAATAAAATCATTATCACATTGGTGATTCCCGGCAATGTAATATGCCAAATCTTTTGCAGCCGGTTCGTTCCATCTACATCTGCCGCTTCATAGAGTGTTGGATCAATTCCCGTTAGAGCCGCTAAATATACGATTGAACTCCAGCCAAAACTTTTCCAAATGTTCATTGAAACAAAAATCGTTCGAAAATATTGAGGTTCTGAAAGAAAATTAACTGGCTCCATACCAAACAACGTTCCAAAAAGACGATTGATTAATCCTCCAGATGGGCTGAGAAAGTTCACTACCATCCCTACTACAACCACTGTCGATATGAAATGTGGCAAATAACTGATCGTTTGTGTTACCTTTTTCAATTTCTGCCATCTCACTTCATTCAATACCAGAGCAAATATGATTGGAATCGGAAAGCCAAAACATAAATCATATAGGTTGATTAAAATGGTATTGCGCATCAGTCGAAAGAAAAATGGTCCCTCTATAAACGTTTTAAAATGCTGCAATCCTACCCATGGACTTTCTGCAATCCCCGTAAATGCATCGTAGTTTTTGAAAGCTATTTGCAAATATCCGTATGGCACATATTTGAAAACAAGGAAAAATACCAATCCCGGGATAAATAATAAAAATAAATAGCGGTCCCTCCAAATATTCCTCCATACGCGATTCTGTTTCCTCAGCTTTGTGGATGTTACGCCCTGCACTTTTCTCACCCCTTTTTCAAAAATGCATAAATTGTAATTTCTTTTTTATGCTTTTTTGTTTGCTTGTACTATATCATACATCTCTTCATCTGTAAAATAGTAATACGTGATGAAGTTCATATTATATTCATATATCACCATCCGTTCTTACTTCCGCCAACACACAAACAGGCATGCTGTCTTAAATACAGCATGCCTGATAAACTATCTAATTTATTTACATAATGTGATGAATGCTTGTGCCCCTTGCGTCAAATATTTGTTCTTATGATAGATGATGTGAAACGTTCGCAATAACGAAATCCCAGACAAATAAAATTCACCAATTTCTTCCCTTTCTAAAAAATCCTGTGCCAATAAACTGGGTAATAGGGCAATCCCCAATCCAGCCCGCACTCCACGCAAAATGGCCTGCGTACTGACACTCTCCATGACCGTATCCACTTCGATCCCGTATGCTCCCAACATCCGATCCACTCGCTCTCGCCCCGCACTGCCTTGCTCTCTTACCAGAAAACTTTGCCCTCTTAATGCATTGATCTCCACTTTTCTTCCCGCAAATGCATGCCCAAGCGGGCATAGCAAACTCATCCTATCTTCCCGGAACGGAATCGCCATCAGATCCGCACTGTGCACCAATCCTTCAATCAATCCCAAATCCAGCCTGTTTTCCAAAATACACCGCTCTATATATTCCGAATTGTTGGTAACTGCCTTGACTCGGATATTGGGGAATGCTTTCCGAAACCGCCGTATGTATCCTCCCAGTAAACAATTCCCAATCGTGATACTTGTACCTACCCGGATGATTCCCGTCTCATCCATGTTCTTGACCTCTTGCTCCATCTGCTCAAACAGCTGCACAATATGCAGTGCATACTGCAAAAACCGTTCTCCATCCTGCGTGATATGCAGCCGTTTGGCTATTCGGTCAAAAAGCCGTATCCCATAGTGCTGCTCTAATTGCGATATCGCTACACTCACCGCCGACTGTGCCAACAATAACTTATGCGCCGCCGCTGTTGTTCCGCCTTCCTGGCACACCGCAACAAAAATTTGCAAATGCCTTAACGTCATACGCATTCCCACTCTTCAATCTCAAATTTGGATAACCTTTATCCTTTTATTCTACTTTACAAATGGTATCACATAGATTATACTGATAACAAGGAATACTTTACCTGAAAAGGAGCATTGGATTTTGTGAAAAAGAACCAATATTGGACGTTGTTTTCCTCCACTTTTTGTCTGAGCGCTTTTACCTTCGGCGGCGGCTACGTCATCATCCCCCTGATGAAACAGAAATTCGTCGACGAACTCCATTGGATCGAAGAAGAGGAAATCCTGAACTTGACTGCTATCGCACAATCTTGCCCTGGCGCCGTCGCCGTCAACGCCTCTATCTTGATCGGCTACCGCATCGCCGGCATCCCTGGCGCCGCTATCACCATCCTCGGTACCGTCACCCCGCCTCTTCTGCTCCTTTCTGTCATCTCGTTCTTCTACTCCCTCTTCGCTCATAACCCGATCGTCCAAGCTGTCTTGCGCGGTATGCAAGCCGGCGTCGTCGCCGTCATCGCCGACGTTATCGTCAATATGACCAGCAAAACAATCAAAGAACGCAGCTACTTGTCCATTGCTATTATGCTGGGCGCTTTCTTCGCCTCCTGGTGGCTACAGCTAAACGTCTTGTTTATTATCCTCATCTGCGCCGCCATCGGCATCACCCGCTACCTCGTCCAAAATCATCGCCAGTAATCCCCCTCATCCCGTAAGAAAGGAATAGCTTCTATAGCTCGGTCTGATCTCTATGATTCTACTTCAACTGTTCTGGAGCTTCTTCCAGGTCGGTCTCTTCAGCATCGGCGGCGGCCTCGCCG
>CALYAR010000121.1 GCA_944393585.1 uncultured Clostridia bacterium
ACAGGGGCATCAAAATATGCCACCACCGCACGATCGGTGAAGCTCCGTCCAAAATGGCACTCTCCTCCAAGGAGGGGGGAAGCTGTTCCATAAAGGTCTTGATCAGAATTACATTATATGCGGACAGTGCCGAAGGAAGAATGTAGATCAGGAAATTATTGTTCAGATGATACAGCCGCATTACCAGATAGGTAGGAATCAACCCGCCGTTGACATACATGGTAAGCACCAGCATCCGATAGATGATTTTGCGGCCATACATAGGCTTTGTCACCAGATATGCAAACAAAGAGCAGCACAAAACCGGAACAAGGGTTCCGATCCCGGTTCTAAGCAGGGAAACACCTGCTGCAGACAAAATATTCGGCAAGGTCAGCACTTTTCGATAGTTTTCCAGCGTAAAACCTTTGGGCAGAAGGGTGATTCCGAATTTGGACAGCTGCGGGTCCGAGAAGGAGTAAACCAACATGTAATAAAACGGATAAAAACATGCCAGCATCATCAAAAACATCAATATCACATTGATCCAATCGAAGGGTGTAGATTTACTTTTCATAAAATCGTCTCCCCTCGAATTTTTTTAGCTGCCAAATTGGTAATGGTCAGCAGCAGGATACTGACGCCGGATTTCAAAATTCCCACAGCGGTTGCAAAGGAATACTGCTGTGTCCCGATGCCCATCCTGTATGTAAACAGGTCAATGACCTCCAATTTGGAAGAAGTCACTGTATTTGAAAAAAGCAGATACTTTTCCATTCCTAAATTGAGAAGGTTTCCGATTCCCAGAATCAACAGGACAAGAAAGGTCGGCAGAATTCCCGGAAGTGTCACATGGACTGCACAACGAAATCTTCCGGCGCCATCCACCTTTGCCGCATCATAGAGCGTTTCATCTACACCGGCGATGGCGGCCAGGTAAACAATGGAACTCCAACCAATACTTTTCCACACGCCCAAAATTGTCATAAATGCCCAGGCGCCATCTGCATTTCCTAAGATATTTATGGTAGCATTGATTCCCAAAGCATCCAAAAAAGTATTGATCATTCCATCCGTGGAAAAAAGCGCAAAGCACAAAGAGTACACAATGATCCAGCTGACGAAATTAGGCATGGTAACTACTGTCTGCACGACCCGTTTATATTTTGAACTGCGGATCTCATTCAGCAGCAGCGCAAACAATATTGGCAGCACCATTGTCATCAAAGAGAGAATACTCAACGCCAACGTGTTGATCAGAGCATTGGAAACATCGTTCCAAAAGGTGATGATATAGCGGAAATATTTCAGCCCTTCAAACTTCAAATTTTTGAGAGAGCGTCCGGGCTTGTAGTTTGTAAAGGCAAATATCCATCCGAACAGCGGAACATAGCTGAATACAAACGTAAAAATGACAAACGGCAAAGCCATCAAGGTAAATGTCAGCCGTTCTTTATGGAGCTTCCGTTTCTGTACTTTCTTTCTCAATAGGAAACCCTCCCTAACCGTTCTGAATCAAACGCCATATGTGTTTCTCTTTACTTTTAGTCTAAATAAAATTCACAGATAAGTCAATTTTAAATCCAAACAAATATCCATACAAACTAATAGTTTAGAATAAAAATCATACAATTCAACGATTCTGTATAACAAAACCGTACGGATTTCCAGTGTTCCGCACGGTTTTTCTGTTACTATATAACAAAAGGCAATCGAATCATGCATTTTAATCCGCAAGGGTCTTTTTTCTGCAGAGAAATTCCATATGGAGGCCCGCACCGCAGCCGAACACGCCGGTTTACATTCCGCATTCCAACGCCATCAGCAGCGGCTCCGGAGGCCATTGCCTGATTAAACGCAGCAATTTTTTCCTCGTCCATGCCGACGCCGTCATCTTCCACAGAAAGGATCAAATCCGCGTCTTTCCGCACTGCACGAAGTACAATGGTTCCTCCCTGTCCGTTGGCGGCAAAGCCATGTTCAATAGAATTTTCCACCAACGGCTGCAGGATAAATCTGGGAATGATCGCATCCAGCAACGAATCTGGAACTTCTGTACAGAAATTGATCCGGCCGTTGCAGCGAAAATTCATAATGGTCAGGTACTGATTCAACAATTCGATCTCTTTTCGGAGCGTACAGGTAGGACTGTCATCTTTGTAAAGGGGTGTAATAATAGCCCCCAGCGCCCGGACACATTCCTCTATATTCTCCGTACCGGCAAATCGCGCCATCCACCGCACCATATTCAGGGTATTGTAGAGAAAATGCGGATTGATTTGATTCCGAAGCGCCCGCAGCTCGCTTTCCCGGATCTCCGCTTCCGCGGCGCGCTGCCGTTTCTCGTAAATTTTGAGATTTTTCAACATATGGTTATACTGCTGCGTCAAAATTGAAAATTCATCTGTCCCACGATAAGGCAGAATATTACTATAGTCACCTCGGCCTGCGCACTGCATCCCCTGAATCAGTTTGTCCAGCGGCCGCAGAATCCGATTCAACCAAAGAAGGAATAGCAAACAGGTAACCAAAATACCTCCCAGAAATATCAATTCCACCTGTATCTGAAGCGAAGACAAAAGAAGGGTATATCGCTGCATACTTGTGTCTGTTACAACAACAATTCCGGTCTTGCCGATGGGCTCCCAGTCTATCTGACTTTGTTTTCCCGGCTCAGATAACACGCTTCCGGATACGGTCAGCTGATCCGGTTCTATCCCTTCATACCGAGTACCGATCTCCTGCTTTTCCGCTGAGGAAATAATTGTCCCGTCCTGTGTCAGCAGCCGAATACTCCGCTCCCCACCTGTTGCCAACCCGGAATACAGTCCATACAGCTGTTCTTCATAGATACTCACAACGCAGGTGACGGTATACTTGCGGGCAGATACGGATTTATACAGCAACACAAGCGGAGTATGAGGTGTTATCGCCGTGCGCAGACACATTTCATCAGCAAAAACGCCGCCTAACACAGCCAAGCTCTTGGGGGCCTGTATTATTTTTTCAAGAATCTTTTCCGCAGGCCATGTATTATCCGCACGGTATATTTCTCTTGTGTTAGTCCTTGAAGTTGAAATAATCCTTTGATCTCCTACAAAAAAGCTGACCGACTCAATATAGGGAAAAGATGCCGAAATCCGTGAAACCGCCTCCTTCAGCCGGTTAACGGCATGAATATACGGCACATACCCTTCACCTGTGTATTGAGTAAGCATGACCATGTCATCCATATCCAAAAATTCCGCTTCCATGATCCGTTCCATATTGGAAACCAAGGAATTGACGCTGCTGGTTATCTGCCGAAATTCTGCGGATACCACATCTCCGTTCAAAGTATCAAAAGCGTCGTAGGTTG
>CALYAR010000122.1 GCA_944393585.1 uncultured Clostridia bacterium
CAATTGAATATATAATCGTTTTTACCCTGCAGTGTATAGGTAAAAACAACCTATAATCGGATAGGAATGCAAAACGGCTGTTTGAACAGGTCGGCCGGTTGGATTGGGACTGTGACATGAGGGAGACGTCGAGTAGAAGGCATACAATTTAAAATAGAACGGTTCGTTCCTTTGAATTGTTAGCCGCGTATGGTTTGTTTGAAACAAACACCTTACGCGGCTTTTTTAGTTTTCTCAGAGGCAGTGTGCAGACGGGTAGTTCATACCCCTCATCTCTAATCTGCACATCGGGCCGTCTCGTCGGTGTGGCGGCCCCGGCCCTGCCCTGCAGAAAATCAATTCATATGGACGAAAAAAGCCCCGCTTTCGCGGGGCTTTTCCATGCTCCGGCGCATGACGGACGCGGACGAAAGCGGATTTTTTAAGCCGTCTGAAAATAAAAAGAACAAAGTCCGCTTCCATTCGCCGGAGAAAGGGCGTTTTACCGGTAAGGGGAGTCAATCGAGCTGAATCAGGGGTTCGACGCTTTGGTGTGCCGCAAAGAAGTCCTCCGCTTCCATGCAGGCCAGCCGTTCCGGATAGGTAAGCAGTGCCTTTTGCACAAGCGCATCCTCCTGCCGGGCGAGTGCCTGCGCCATGAGATGGTTCTGCAAAATACGCGAAGCCAGCGACGCTTCTATGAATTCCGGAACCGCGGAGAGATCCGGCCGTCGGATTCCCCCGCTCGTCAAAGCGCAGGTCATTTGGAGAAAGACATCCTGCGGGTAACGGTTCCAGGCGCCGCAGTTTTGCACGAGCATGGGATGTTCTTTTCCGTCGTCGGTTAAAATGGACTCGATGATTCCGGCAATGTACTGCGGGAAACCAGCGGCACAGCGCCGCGTGGTGCGGAAAATCTCCTCTTTGGTGAGTCCCGGCTCCATCAGGGCTTCAAAGTCCTCGGCCGTCGGCCGGCTGGAGACCGCCCACATGTCCTTTCGGTCGAGCGGGAGTCCATTGTAGCGGTTGGAGCCGCCGACGGGGCCGGATAGATATCCGCAAAGCTTCAAAAGCGCGGCATTGTTGACAAATCCCTTTTTCCATTCCGGAAAGTCGCGGTGAAATTCCCCGTCGATCGCCGCTTCGTCATATTCTTTTGGCAGGCGTGTGCGAAGCTCGTCATAAATGGAACTTCCGTCTTTTTGAATGTCATAATACCAATATTCGTGGTTGACCCCGACTTCCCGCATCGCAAGCGAAGCTTCGTCACACCCCAGAAATGCCGCTGTCATCTTCCGGCTGAATACCGGCGCATTGCAAAGGCCGATCAGCTTCGTCAGCCCAAAGCGCATTTGAATCGCGGCAAGGGGGATATCCGGCGGATTGGTCGCAACCAGAAACCAAGCCTCGGGGCAGATTGCGCGCATTTTCTCTCCGATGGCAAGCAAAAATGCGCCGTTGGCTACCCCCATAGAGCGGTAATTTTCATAGTTTTCTGTCCCATAGGTTGCGCAGTAAAAGACGATATCCGCCCCGGACAGAGCTTCGGATAAATTCTCCTCTGCCGAAAGCGTTGTATTGCCCTGGTTGAATTGCTCTGCGAGCCGCAGCGTATTTGCAATTTTCTTCGGGTTGCGCCCATAGAGCACAATGTCGAGCGGAACGCTTGACAGGTCGTTAAGAAGTTCATAAATGGCAGCAGAGGAAATCTTCCCGCCTCCGCCGATCACCGTTAGTTTCATGGCATTTGCCACTCCTTTCTGAATTGCCGCTTTCTCTTTCCGGTAAAAGCGGATCATAAACTTGCTTGAATCAAACCCGGCATCCAGTCCGGCCGCATTACGTCTCCCCGCCGAGGACGGATGCAGTCGCAGGAAAGATAACCGCATACTTTACATGATGTTACTTTCTATTTTACCAGCCGGTACAATCAGATACAAGAGTAAACCACAATCTTTCCGCCGGATTTTTTGTTCCCCATTACAATGTTATTTTTTTGTCAATTATAGACTTGTCAGAGTCTGCTGTGCATGGTATGATAAGAAAAAATTCATAATATTCCAGAGAACTTCAATGAAAGGAGCCTGTCTATGGGAAACATCTGGCATGACTTATCACCAAAGCGGATTCGTCCGGAGGATTTTATTGCCGTCATCGAAATTACCAAAGGGAGCCGGCAGAAATACGAGCTGGATAAAGAAAGCGGTTTTTTGATTTTAGACCGGACACTTTATACATCCACGCACTATCCGGCCAATTATGGCTTTATTCCGCGCACATATGGAGACGACATGGACCCGCTGGATGTGCTGGTGCTCTGTGCGGAACCCATTGCACCGATGACCCTGGTGCGCTGCCGTCCGGTCGGGATGATCTCCATGCTCGACGGAGGATTGGGCGATGAGAAAATCATTGCCGTCGCCGCCAACGATCCCAATTACAATGGATGCCAGGACATTTCCGATTTACCCAGCCACATCTTTGAGGAAATGCGGCATTTCTTTTCCGTCTATAAGGCATTGGAGCACAAAGAAACCGTGGTGGATGAAGTGCAGGGGCGTGAAGCTGCGATCCGCGTCATTACCAGAGCAATCGAGCACTATCGGGAAGTGTTCTGTTAAATTTTTTGAAACTTTATGTCGAAAGTGCTGTGAATAACTCCACAGTTTTCCACAGACTGTGGACAAGTTATTCATTTTATGTGGAGAAGTATACGATATAGAACCAATTCCAGTCAAAACGGCATGTTTTTAAAAAAACATGCCGTATTTTTTGTCGTATTTTAAGAGGGAGATGCGGGGCTTAAAAAGCCTTTAAAAAATCAGGCAGCGGCCCAAACCGCTGCCTGATAAATCATGCAAAAAAAACACATTATTATAACAGTTCTGCACGAAGCTGTTCTCCGCTTTTAGCTGAAAGAAGAGCCGGGGCAACATCCAGCACAGTCTTGGCACCATTCTGTCCGGCCAAATTCATCCGGTAAGCTGCGCGTGCATAGCAGACCAATACGCTGGAAGTAAATTCCGGATTGGAATCGAGCTTAAGCGAATATTCAATGACATGGTTGTTTCCGTTTCCTGTCGAGCCGGAACGGAAAACAAAACCCGCATGAGGCAGTCCGGAATGGTTTTTGCGCATTTCTTCTTCCGAAATGAAATGGACGGTCGTATCATACTCATCAAAATAATTGGGCATGGTTTTGATCTCTTTTTCAATCCGGCTTAAATCCGCCCCTTCTTCCGCTACGACAAAGCACTCACGCGTATGCTTTTCGCGGGTTGTTAAAGAAGGACGTTCCCCGCTGCGGACAGAGGACATCGCTCCTTCGACCGGAATGGTATACTGGCGTGCATCGCGCACGCCTTCCACACGGCGGATCGCATCGGAATGCCCCTGGCTGACGCCGCGGCCCCAGAACGTATAGCTCGTCCCGTCCGGCAGGATCGCATCGCCGTAGGCGCGGTTCAAAGAAAACAGGCCCGGATCCCAGCCCACGGAAATGATTGAAGTATGGCCGGATTTTTCAGCCGCTTCATTGACTGCATTGAAATACTCCGGAATTTTCGCGTGTGTATCAAACGAATCAATCGTATTGAACAGGGCCGCATAACGGGGACCCATTTCCGGCAAATCGGTTGCAGAACCGCCGCACAGGATCATAACGTCAATTTTTCCAGCAAATTTTTCTGCTTCATCGGAAGAATAGACGGACACGCCAGGCGTCATCAGCGTTATGCTCTCGGGAGAGCGGCGCGTAAATACAGCCGCCAGCTCCATATCTTTATTTTTTGCAATGGCAAGCTCGGTACCCTTTCCCAAATTGCCGTACCCGACAATTCCAACTTTTATTTTTTCTGTCATCATTGGTTCCCTCCCAGAAATTAATTTTGGCATAAAGCAGAAACAACTTACCAAAGCATGGTTCCTGCCCTATGAGGGTATTATACCACTGGAGGGGGAATTCTGTACAGATGAAATTTACTTTTTTTATTGCGGCCGCGCACCTGTGCGCAGAGCAGCAAAAAAATACTCTTTCTTTCCTGCGTAGACAGAAGCATATTAATTTGATTTTTTATTATGGAGTGCCCCAGTCATGGAATAACAAAAAATATACTTTGCGTGTCCGATGAGGCGTTTATTTCGCCTGCTTATTATAAATTTACACTTTGAACACCCAAAACATGATATAGCCTCTTAGATTGCGCGGTATGCGGATCCTGCAAGGACTGTGCCAGCGCCAAATACTTCCCGGGACCGGGACGGCAGAAATTGCGCAAAAAAGGCGGCGATTGCCTCGCCGCCTTGGTACCAATGCTACTTAACCAATTCTCTCTTTCAGGAAATTCACCGCCATGCGGATATCTGTTTCCGGCTGATCGCCGACTTCGCGTTCAATGGTCAGATAGCCATTGTAGCCGATATCCGAAAGCGCCGCTAAGTATTTGTCAAAATCGACGCCGCCTTCGCCGAGCGGAACCTCGATGAAATAATCCTTATAGTTTACAAATTCCTCGGTGAAATTTGCATAGACGCGTGCCGGATCGATGGGCTGAAGCCGCTTTCCGTCTTTTGCATGCGTATGAACAATGTAGTCGCGCAGGGTATAGACGCCTTGTACAATGTCCTCGCCGGCTACCATGACCAGGTTGGCCGGGTCATAGTTGACGCCGATTCCGGAAGAGCCGATGTCGTCTAAAAATCCCTTGAGCGTAGCCGCCAGCTCCGGACCGGTTTCAATGGCAAACACTGCATCCTGAGCTTTTGCCGCTTCGGCCAGCTTCGTGCAGGCGTCAAACAGCGTCTCATAGGCTTCATTTTTTTCCGTCGGCACCATACCAATATGCGTGGTGATGATGTTAGTGCCCAAATCCTTTGCCAGCTCAATTACACGTTTGGAGTCTTCGATTTTTTTGGGATTGTCTTTGCGGATACCAAAACCATGCCCGCCGAAATCCCCGCAGACCGCGCTCACTTCCAGTCCGTTTTCGTTGATATACGCCAAAAGATCATGTCTTTGCTGTTTGGTGATGTCGGCCGTAATTTCACCGCGCACGCCATAGATCTGAAGGCCGTCCGCTCCGAGCGAAGCCGCTGTCTTGATTCCCTCTGCGATTGGTTTGCGGAAAGATTCCGCCATAATGCCAATTTTAAATTGTTTCATGTGAGCCCTTCTCCTTTTCAAGATGATAAAACTTGATTATATCTCATTTTCGGCCTTATACCGAAGCAAAGCCTTTGATAGCTGATCCGGACATGAAGTCGGCTTCCCGCCGCAGCGGATTCCGGACAGTCTCGCAATTACCTCGTCTACCGGCATTCCCTCGACGAGCTTTGAAATTCCCTGGGTGTTTCCATTGCACCCGCCTATAAACTGGACCTGTGTCACTTTTCCGTCCCTGACCTCGAATTGGATTGCACGCGAACAGGTTCCACTGGTTCTATATTCCATACTGTACTGCCTCCCTGCTTCCTGCTGGACAAAAATTCATAAAGCTTACAATCTTATGAGAAGGTATAGGAATTGATACAGTCGTCGTCAACGACAATGTTATATCCTGCTTTCCATTCCTCGTACTGCTTCTCGATTTCATCTGCCAGGTAATCGGACTTAATCGTCTCCTTCGTCTCTTCAAAGTATTTATCATCGTCCGTGATGTTAATTCGTTTGATGATATGATATCCATATGTTGTTGTGACGATTTCGCTGATCTCATTTTCCTCCAGAGCAAAGGCTGCTGTCTCAAATTCTTCCACCATTTCGCCCGCTTTGAAGATATAGTATTCCTCCGGATCAGAACCCTCCTGTTTATCTTCCGAGTATTCCATGACTAAATCCGTGAAATCTTCGCCCGCTTTGGCACGGTTTAAAAGCTCTTCTGCCTTGGTGCGCGCAGCGGTAATTTCCTCCTGCGGCAGAGCCTCGCCGGAATCGTCAATGGTCTTGATCAAAATATGCTGTGCTCCAATGTAATCCTGGTCAAAGATTTCTCTCAGCGTCGTATCGTCTACCTGAATCTGGTCGGAAA
>CALYAR010000123.1 GCA_944393585.1 uncultured Clostridia bacterium
TTTAAAAAGAATCGGCAAAGAAAAGTAAATCTTACCACAATTCATGTCTATATTTGTGAATTGTTACATGAGAAAAGGTAATTTAAAGTGAAAGACAAATTCTAATTATTACAGCGTCCCCTGCAACTTAAAGTTTTTCAACTCAAGATGCCGGGGACGTTTGAATTTTGTATCAAAGATGACTTCACAATTTTCTTTACAATCGAATAAATTATTGTGTATTTATTTTTCAGTAGTTTTTATTCCATAAAAAATTTGTTCATTGTATTCATTGGAAACGTCTGTAAGGCTCAGTCCGATTAGGAATGGTTGTAATAGTTTTGTCTTGCATTTCGGACCTGCTTTTGTTTTTCGTATTTTTCTTTGGTTGCCATTCCGCCGCGAATATGGCGCTCCGCCTTGTTTTTTTCCAAGACTTCTTTCACTTCATCGGCCGCAGCCTGATTGATTTTGCATAAGCGTTCAGTAATATCTTTATGTACGGTTGATTTAGAAATGTTAAATTTCTTAGCGGCGGCGCGGACAGTAGACTGCGTTTCGATAATATAGTCTGCCAGCAGAACACAGCGGTCGTAGACATTTCCCTTCAAATTTCACACCCTCTTCAAATTTAATTGATTTAGTAAATTGTATGTGACAGTGACGTAATTCATGAACTTTTTCATGGAATTAAGGAAATTTTGGATATTTGTTAAAAAAGCTGCTTTGCTTTGAAAAAAAGAATAAAAAATGTTTTTGTTTTTTGAAACATACCTTTTTATTTATAGCTGTGATACAATAAATCTTAGCAAAATATTTTATATTTTCTGTCCTTTTGTTCATACTAAATGTATTCCATACTATTTTAGGTATGAAAGCAATTTTTCAATACATACAGAAAGAAGGCGAACCCATGATAACAAACCAATATTTACAAAAAGTGTATCAAGAAACTGCGAAACGCAACAGTGCTCAGCCGGAATATTTACAAGCGGTAATGGAAGTGCTGGAATCACTCGAATGCGTCGTAGAACGTCGGCCCGAGCTTGAACAGTGGGGAGTCATGCAGCGGTTGGTAGAGCCGGAGCGTTTTTTCCAGTTTCGGGTCTCCTGGGTAGATGATGCTGGCCATGTGCACGTAAACCGCGGCTATCGTTGTCAGTTTAATTCTGTTCTGGGCCCATACAAAGGAGGTTTGCGGTTCCATCCTTCTGTCAATGCTTCAATTATTAAATTTTTGGGATTTGAGCAGATTTTTAAAAATTCTCTCACCGGCCTTCCGATGGGAGGGGGAAAAGGCGGCGCAGATTTTGATCCGAAGGGGAAAAGCGACGCTGAAGTTATGCGGTTTTGCCAAAGCTTTATGACGGAACTGTCCAAACACATCGGAGAGGACACGGATGTTCCCGCTGGTGACATCGGAGTCGGAGCACGTGAAATCGGATATATGTATGGGCAGTATATCCGCCTTTCCAATCGGAATACCGGCGTACTGACCGGAAAAGGACTTTCGTATGGAGGGTCATTTGTTCGAACAGAAGCAACTGGCTATGGCCTCTGTTATTTTACCGATGAAATGCTTCGGGCAGTACACAACGGTTTTGAGGGAAAGCGCGTTGTAATTTCCGGTTCGGGCAATGTAGCCTTGTATGCTTTGCAGAAAGCACAGCAGCTGGGAGCAAAGGTTATTGCCATGAGCGACTCCGGCGGATTTGTATGCGATGAGGAAGGAATTCGCTTTGAGATCATGCAGGATTTAAAAGAAAACCGCCGGGGCAGAATTGAAGAGTATGCGCATATGGTTCGCAGCGCGCGTTTTACTCCAAATACCAATGGAATTTGGCAGATACCCTGTGATGTCGCTCTTCCATGCGCTACACAAAATGAGTTGGGTCTGGAAGATGCCAAAGCCCTTGTATCCAATGGAGTGATCGCAGTAGCGGAAGGAGCCAATATGCCCTGCACTCCGGAGGCAGTAGAATATTTTTTGGAGAATCAAATTTTGTTTGGGCCGGCAAAGGCCGCTAATGCAGGAGGAGTAGCGACTTCCGGACTGGAAATGAGTCAAAATAATATGAGGGTAAACTGGTCGTTTGAAAAGGTAGATCAAAAACTCCACGATATCATGACCGATATTTATCAAAGGGCATGCCAGGCAGCAGAAGAATATGGTTATCCGGGAAATCTTGTACGTGGTTCGAACATTGCCGGTTTTCAAAAAGTAGCTGATTCGATGCTGGCATATGGAATTACCTATTAAATAGAGATGTTATGAAGGGTAAGATTATTGAGCAGACGGGAATTTAGGCACTATTTGTGGGTACTAAAGCAGGCTATGCCAATGGAACTGCGGGTAACGTGATGTACCGGCAGGTATGCTGCAATGAAGCCGGTCATGCAGAAACAGCCGAGTGCTATAGAGGTTTTATCCCTTAGATATTTTTGCAGAGCAGAAAAATATCAGTAAAAATACTGAAAGAAAAACCCGGACGGCTATTGTCATATTCCGTCTCCCAATTTTGCTTTAGCAGAACAAGGGAACCAAAATGGGAAGCAATTATATAGTGCATATAATTCCGACTGCAATATAAAACGAACAATAATAAAGTATCCGATATCTCACCATCGGATACTTTATTAATATAAAAAGAAAGAGTAGAAGAATGCTAATTCACATTTGAAACTTCAATTTTGCAAATAAACTAAAACAATAGTAAAACTTAGCCGTTTAGAGCATTTGCATCCACTTCATCATACCAAATATACTAATTAATTATTCTATCTATCTTTTCATAATATTGACTTACTATAAGCATATTATATTAAACTGATTTTACTTTGTCAATCCCTTTTTTTAAAATAATGTCATAAAATAAGGAAAATGAGGGATTAATTTCTATTTATTTTGAATAAATAATGTGTTAAAAATTTTTGTTAATTGTATTGAAATATAAATTGTTTTTTGATTTGCAATATTGAATGGTTTTATTTTATTGGGTTTTCTGGTAAAATGCTGGATTTTCTTGGTTTCAACAAAAAATGGTCGGGTGCTGCTCTGGTTGATATGAGCATTTGAGTATTTTTATAAATAATTATCTTTTCGCACGATCGGATTTGTATTTAATCGTACCAGGGTTATAGCAGAGTATTTTTTAAAAAAGAGAGAACAAATGGTTTGCACGAAACTGCAAACCATTTGTTAAAAATTATTTTAAATCCTTTTGCCGGCATATTTCCATTTGCTTTACAATACGCTGTGCCATGGCTTCCGATGCACTGCGGAAATATTCTAAAATGACAGTGCGTATTTCCAATGGCACAAGATATAACTCAGATGCAATATTGTCAATGAGGTGATCTTTTTGCATTTCGGTTAATGAACGGTAGCGCTCCCCCGCCTGAATAAAGTTTTCCTCCCTGGGAATCGATGAACGCCCTATAGTTCCGGATACATCAGTGCCGCTCCCGCTTGTGATTGCTTCTTTTGCAGACCAGTCTGCCTGTGCATTGACTGGAATGCTGCGAAAATGCGCTCCCAAGCGGTAGCGCTGTGCATCCCAATAAATAAACGAACGGCTCTGCAGCATTTTGTCGTTCGACAATTCGGCCCCTTCCAGCAAATTGGCCGGAGAGAAAGCGATTCGTTCTACTTGGGCATCGTAATCCGTTGTATTTTGTGTTAAAGACAGCTTGCCGACCGGGATCAGGGGAAATTGGCATTCATCCCAGATTTTTGTGTCGTCGAGCGGATCATAGGGAAGAGCGGCCTCGTCTTTCGGTTCCATGAACTGAACATGAAGTTCATATTCTACAGGATGGCTGTTGGCAATTGCCTGGTACAGGTCGCGGCCGGCATAGTCTGGATCCGCTGCGGAAAGGCGTTTGGATTCCGCCTGGTCAATGTATTGTTCCCCTGCTTTTGGAAGCCAGTGATATTTGACATAACGCCGTTCGCCGGCGGCGTTTTTCCAAACATAGGTGTTGACGCTTGAACTTCGCATGTGCCGGAAGCTTTTGACGGTTCCTGCATCAGAGTAAAGCCAGGTGATAAAATGTGTAGCTTCCGGTGCGCGTGCGGCAAAGTCCCAGAACCGGTTCGGATCCATCAGGTTATTTTGAGGTGAGGGAAGAAACGCTTGAATGGCCTCAGGAAACCGGATGGCATCGCGTACGAGAAAGACGGGAATGTGGTTGCAGAGCAAATCAAAAATTCCATCTTTGGTATAGAATTTCGCAGAAAAGCCGCGCACATTGCGTCCAGTGTCCGGAGTTCCTTTGTTGCTTGCCGCCAAAGAAAATCGGACGCGTACAGGAGTTTCTAACCCTTCCTTCTGCAGAAAACAAAGCATAGTATATTTTTCCATAGATTGATACGCAGTAAAAGTCCCCGACGCGCCGTAACCTTTCGTATGAACTGCCCGTTCCGGAATCTTTTTATGTACAAAGGACTCTAGCGTTTCATGCAAGACAATATCCTGGGTCAAAACCGGACCGCACGGCCCTGCCGTTTGCGAATGAAGCGGCTGTGAATGATTGTCGTCTGACTGCTGTAAGCATAGTGCCGCTGAATCAGCTTCCTGGATACTGGAATCAATGATTTCGGTATCCGTTGTTTCAGCACAACCGCAAGTTTGCGTTGACATTTCCAAACAATCTTTGTCTAAAGAGGACATTTCAGTTGTTGGGTTAGCTTGAGACGAATCGCGATTGGATTTATTTGTAAAAGCCGCCAGGTCTGCTTGATTTACTGTTTCTAAATCAGGAGCTTGATTCGGCTGGGGAGCCGGCATAACCGGAATGACTCCGATCTCCTCTAAATGGGCGCAGTAATATTTTGTTTTTGGTAAATTAGAATTACGATTGTTTGTACGCGTTTTGGTATGTGGAAGTTTGTCTTTTTCCAGTCGAAACCAACCATTTTGATCCATAATTTTACCTCCTTTTGCATCGCAGATAGGTAGTTGGCAGATAAAAATGAGAAGCACGCCAAATGGGGTGCATCTCCGGATTGCTCCATTCCTATTTCTATTCCATCATCCGGCCAATTGTTCCAAAATGTACAATATTCATTTGATATTTTGTGAGGAAAAACAAATAACAGAAGAAAAAATGTATCATTTACTTGCAAATCGGTTATAAATAATATATATTTTGATTGTATCTTGTTATACATACTATATCATTTTGTGCTATAGCTCGGATATAATAAATTTAACAATTTGTCAAAAATATAACAGAAATGGATGCGATACCAAACCGTTCTCTATTTAAGAAAGACTAACTATTAAAAGTCAATAGGGAAAGAGGAAAAATATGAAAAATTTTGAAAGCGGATAAGAAGTAAGAAAGCGGCACGACAAAAAGAGCAACGAATGTTGCTCGGTATCAAATATTTAGGAGTAAATGTTAAGCAGCTTTGAAAGACTGACCTGTTTTCTCTAAATGGTAAATGACTCTTATGAGTTTTTTTACGGCGTGGGAAAGCGCAACGTGGTAATGCTTGCCCTCAGAGCGTTTCTTTGAGAGATAGGCGGCGAATGTAGGTTCCCAATAACAAACATACTTTGCAGCGTTGTATAAGGCAAAACGCAGATAACGGGAACCGCGTTTTTCCATATGGGAATAACAGTTTGTAAGCTGTCCTGACTGGTAGGTTGACGGGGACATACCGGAATAAGCAAGTATTTTGTCGGGTGATGAAAAATTGTTAAAATCACCGATTTCCGCAATAATCATAGCACCTGTAGCGTAGCTGATGCCGGGAATAGAAAGGATGGGTGAGTTGAGATTATCAACAATTCGCTTAATCTCGCCTTCAATCTCATTGATTTCTGCGGTAAGCTCACAAATCAGCTTAATGGTATGTTTGAGCTCAAGAGCTTTGGCGGGCATAACAGAACCGATAGAGTTTCTTGCAGATTCTCTGAAGCGGATAGCGGTATCTCTGTTGTATCTGCCTTTTGAAGCAGTATAAAGCAGATTAGAGAGCTTTGTCAGGTGAGCGTCAGCGATATGATGAGCTGACGGATATTCGGAGAGCAAGGCATAAACGGACTTCATATGGAGGGTTGGCACAAGGCTTTCGAGTTCCGGGAAAAGGATCGTAACAAGCCTTGAAACAGAAGATTTCAGCTTTGCCCGTTGTCGGACTTTATCAAATCTGTATCTTGTTAGTGACTTTAACTCTTCGTTATGGTACAATGTATTTGAGTAGGGCTTTAAGTCCACATCAGACATTAACATCATAGCGATAGTATGGGCGTCAACCTTATCTGTTTTCGTTTTACGAAGTGACAGACTCTTGCGATACAGATTGGTATGTAAAGGGTTGATGACGAAGGTGGGAAGACCTTTGTCAAGAAGAAATCCCAGAAGATTGTATGAGTAATGTCCCGTGGCTTCAAGCCCTACTTTTGATTTACTCAAATCATCTGAAACGGATGTAATCTTCTCATAAAGGTGATTGAAGCCTTCCATGCTGTTTGGGAAAGCGAAGGTGTTGCAAAGCACTTCACCTTCCGAATTGCAGATAAAGCAATCGTGTTTATCCTTAGCAACATCGATACCGACTAAAATCATAGAGAAAACTCCTTTGTAAAGATATTTGATACTGTAAGACCCACAGGGGCTCATTGCTCTTGTAACCTCGTACGAAATAAACCGTCGTGCGGTATCTAACTGATTAACAAACTGCAAAGAGTCTGTGGCTGGAGCCTTTCTAAAACCGTCAAGCGGTAGGAGGAAATAACCAATCCACAGCATCTTAAACAGTATACCATAGTTCTTGGAGAGGAACTCTAAAAACTACTACTTTATTATACGAGGAGGAATTATAATGCAACTTTCTGCTTCGAATGCGCAAAGAATTGTCAATGAAATTGGAATCATCGTCAAACAAAATATCAATATGATGGACGCAAAAGGCAATATTATCGCCAGTACAGATCCGCTTCGAGTTGGGACCTTCCACAGCGGGGCCAAAAAAGTTGTGGAGGAACGGCTTGCAGAACTGTACATTACCCCGGATATGGAAACTCCGACCACGCGTGCAGGGCTGAATCTGCCCATTGTTTTAGGGCAGGAAATCGTGGGCGTGATCGGAATTACCGGTGTATACGACCAAGTAGTTGGATACGGACAGATCGTAAAGAAAATGACGGAAATCTTGCTGCGTGAAAGTACTGAGCAGGATCAAAAGCGGTTTGATCAGCGAATCCGCAGCCGCTTTTTAGAAGAATGGGTGCTTGGCGAAGGACTGTCCAACGGAGAAGCACTTGCAGAACGCGGCCTGGCGCTGGGAATTGACATCACGCTTCGGCGGCGGGTGATGGTAGTCAGTGTTCAGAATTTGGCGCAGTATACGGATACAGCCAAGGGACAGGAGCTGATGGAAAAGTTTGAGACGGAAATTGGGCGCGTGGTGGAAGCGGATTCATTATCCAATATTATTCTGCGCAATGCAGGGCGGCAAATTATATTGACTACTTATCGGTCGGACGAAAAAATGTATGCGCTGGCACTGCGAATCAGGGAAGAAGTCAGAAGGGATCACGGAGTTCCGCTTTGCATTGGGATTGACAGTACAGCGGGTGATGTGCATCAGGCATATGCTCTGGCCAATAAGGCCTGGCGTTCCAGTGCTTCTGCACCGGACGGCATTTTAGCGTATGATCATGTTACAATGGAGATGTTTTTGACCGATATTCCGAAAAACCTCAAAGAAGAATACCTTCATAAGATTTTTCCTGGCTGCGGCTGGGAAGAGCTCAGACGCTGGGTGGGAATTTTGGAAGTCTATTTTTCGGCGGAAGGTTCGATCACCCAGGCTGCCCAGCGGCTTTATATTCATAAAAACACCTTGCAATATCAGCTCAAAAAATTAGATGAGCTGACGGGATATGACGTCCGCTTGCCCAGCCAGGCGCCAGTCCTTTACATGGCGGTCTTATTTTTCAAAGATGTGGAAGGCGATTTGATGCTTTTGAACAATTAGTCCGATGATTCATCCATCCAGTAACCGGTCTGTTATAGTACTTATAACGAACTTGAAGAAAATAATCTGTATGGTATGACATAGACAATTTTTCACCCTGTATTGTATAATTATGCCAAATAGGCCAATGGATCACATGTGGTTTTTGTGAAGTTTAAAGTAGAATGGAATATTAAAAAACTTGGAATAATATAGGAGGTAGAATCATGTCTGGCATCGCTTTAATCATTGCTTTTGTCATTGCAGTTATCCTCATGATTGTCGCCATCTCGAAGTTTAAAATTCATCCTTTTCTCTCCATTATGGGGGTCTCGCTGTTATTGGGATTGGCAGCGGGAATTCCGCTGGTTGACAAGACCGGCGCCGATGGGACAGTGACACAGGGGCTTGCGAATGTAATTGGTGCAGGCTTCAGCGGGACGTTCACCAGTATCGGTATTGTTATTATATTAGGCGCTCTCATTGGAACCATTTTAGAGTGTACGGGAGCCGCGTTTAAATTGGCTGATATGGTAATCAAACTGGTTGGAAAAAAACGCCCGCAGCTTGCCATGCTGTTAATGGGCTGGGTTGTCTCTATTCCGGTTTTCTGCGACAGCGGGTTTGTCATTTTGAATCCGATTCGGAAAGCATTGGTCAAACGCACGGCGGTTTCCAGTGTTTCGATGACGATTGCACTGTCCGCCGGCTTGTATATATCCCATGTGTTCATTCCTCCGACTCCGGGTCCGATTGCTGCGGCGAACACGCTTGGCATTGGAAACAATCTGCTGCTGGTCATGGGGCTGGGTGTAATCGCTTCCATTCTTCCGCTGACCGCCGGTTACTTCTATGCCAAATACATTGGAAAGAAGGTCAAAGCGGCTGATGAAGCAGATCAGGAGGAGGTCGCCAAGTCCTATGAAGAAATTGTAGCAGAGTATGGGAAACTTCCGAACGGATTTATGTCGCTGGCCCCGATTATCGTACCAATTCTCTTTATGGCGCTTGGTTCGGTTGCGTCGATGGCAAAATGGACCGGGCCTCTCTATGATGTCTGTTCCTTCCTGGGAACCCCCATCATTGCACTTGCCATCGGTGTGATTTTTGGCATTATTCTGATGGCAATGGCGGGCAAGATGAAAAATTTCTATGATGTAACCAACGATACGCTCAAGACTGTAGGGCCAATCCTGTTTGTGACAGCGGCGGGCGGTGTATTGGGCAGGGTTATTTCCGTGTCGGGTATGGTAGAGTACATTACCTCCAATGCTGGATATTTACAGGCTATCGGTATATTCTTCCCGTTCCTCCTGGCGGCGATTTTAAAGTCCGCTCAAGGTTCTTCAACGGTTGCCCTTACGACTACGGCCGGAATTATGGCGCCTTTGATGAATGTTTTGGGACTTGCGACCCCGGTTCTGTCCGCATTGACAGTAATGGCGATTGGAGCAGGCGCTATGACGGTATCGCATGCAAACGATTCTTATTTCTGGGTTGTGACTAAGTTTGGAGAAATGAGTACGGAAGACGGATATAAGACACAAACTGTGTGTACCTTAATTTTAGGAGTTTCCGCCATGGTTGGAATTTTCCTGCTTTCTCTCATTTTTTGATTTGTGTACTAAAAACACCGAGTGAAAGGATTTTTGTAAATTGATGCAAGTACTGCTGTTAAGATCAGCTTTGCCGCTTATCATGAATTGCTTTGGACAGCAAGGAGGCTTGATGAGTTGATGAATAAAGTAATATTAATCCCGGATTCCTTCAAAGGCACTATGAGTTCCGCTCAAATTTGCTCCATTATGGAGCAGTCGATTCATACCTGGTATCCGCAGGCACAGGTCATTAGCGTAACGGTTGCTGACGGCGGCGAAGGAAGCGTAGATTCTTTTCTTGCCGCAATGGGCGGAGAAAAGATCACTGTGACTGTCAAGGGTCCTTATATGGAAGAGATGGAATCTTTTTATGGAATTCTGCCGGGCAATGCGGCGGTTATTGAAATGGCGGCAGCAGCCGGCCTTCCATTAGTTGGAAGCCGGCTGGCTGCTGAAAAAACGACTACCTACGGAGTCGGACAGCTCATGGAAGCGGCCGCAAAACACGGATGCAAAAAAATGATTGTTGGTTTGGGCGGAAGCGCTACCAACGACGGCGGCTGCGGAGCGGCGGCCGCGCTCGGAGTCGTGTTTCGGGATGAAGAGGGCAGATCATTTGTGCCGACAGGGGAAACACTCCATAAGATTGCTTCGATTGACAAATCCCAACTGTGTCCGGAATTAGCGGAAATTGAAATCATCACGATGTGCGACATCGATAATCCGCTCTGCGGGCCGTCTGGAGCCGCAGCTGTATTCGGCCCGCAGAAGGGCGCGGACGCTGAAATGGTAAAATTCCTGGATCGTGGCTTGCTGCATTTGGCACAAGTTGCCAAACGGGATTTGCATTGTGATATATTGGAATTGCCGGGAGCAGGCGCGGCAGGAGGAATGGGCGGCGGCATGGTCGCCTTCTTCGGAGCAAGCCTGCAAATGGGAATTGAAACCGTCCTGAATACCGTAGACTTTGATCAGCTGCTCGAAGGGGCAGACCTGGTATTTTCAGGAGAAGGAAAGATTGACGATCAATCTCTGCGAGGTAAGGTCGTAATCGGCGTGGCAAGACGCGCCAAACGCGCGGGTGTGCCGCTGATCGCGGTAGTAGGCGATATCGGCGATCAGATTGAAGGGGTTTATGAGGAGGGCGTTAGTGCGGTTTTCAGTATCAACCGCGTAGCCGTCCCATATTCCGAGGCAAAGTGCCGCAGCCGTCACGATATGGCACTCACGATGGATAACCTGATGCGCTTTATAAGGCGCATGGGGATTTCGTGATTCTCCACAACCACCCTATTATTTCTGTGGGAGGGCCTCCGCTTCCGTGGAGGCTTTTGCCGATTTTTTCGTACTCCATCTGTATGCAGATGGGGTTCGTTTTTATAAGGCGTTGCACTTCTGCAAAAGAAAAAATAAAAGGACATAAACTATGTCCTGGAATTACTTATTTAAATCTAAGAGTTCGTCTGAACTAACGTGAAATAGAATACAAATATCTCGAAAGGTGTCAATACTCATCTGCCTTTTGGCGGGTTTCCTAGAGACCATATGCCGCTTGGCTTAATCCAAGCTTTGTACTTAACTCGACCTGCGTCATACCGCTTTTCAATCGAAGCTGTTTGATCTTTTCGATATAGTCCATCTATTTCACCTCTTTTGTAATATTATATATGATTATTTTATTAATTTCTTATTTTCATACATTTTGTATGACGAAAAGGGGTGACACTGGCCAACGACGTCATATTTTTGTTATCTTCACGATTGCATGATCGGCCTATTCGATATGGAAACCGGGGAGCAACCTTTCCGGCAGCGTATGGGAAGTGAATGAATTGGAAAAGCGCTTGCAAAATACCTTGACAGGAAAAGAACGGGAAGAGTTTCAAAGATTGATGGATTTGAATATTTTTCTGGCGGCCGTAAGAGAAGAAGCTCAGTTTATCAACGGAATGAAACATGGCATTCGTCTGATGACAGAAGCGTTCGGCAGGGAAGAAGAAAATTTCACATTGGAGTAAAAACCCCCGAACATTTTGTTCGGGGGCGGAACCTATAGTGAATTTTCTTTGGTAAACGCAATTAAATCCTGGACAGTAGAAAAAGCCAGCGATGTAACGGTGTCTGCACAGCCATAGTAAACTGCGATACGTCCGCTCGCACCGTCTGCAAGCGCGGCGCAGGGAAAGACGACGTTCGGCACATCTCCGCAAAGCTCGTACAGCTCGCGCGGGGCCAGCAGATAGGGGGCGCTGCGGAAGCGTACAATCCAGGGCTTTTCCAAATCCAGCAGGGCGCTGCCAAAGCTGTAGACATAACCGCTGCAGCTCCGCAGAACGCCGTGATAGAGAATCAGCCACCCTTCATCCGTTTCAATCGGGACACATCCGGCCCCGACTTTCAGTGACTGCCAGGCCGAATCATTTCCGGGAACCGGCGCCATGACATGGCGGTGCCGCCCCCAAAAAGTTAAGTCCGGACTTTCACTGTAGAACATGTCGCCGAATGCGGTGTGGGAATTATCGCTTGGACGGCTGAGCATTGCAAAATGCCCGTTGATCTTTTTGGGGAAAAGGACGCCGTTGCGGTTATAGGGCAGAAAAGCGTTTTCCAGTTCGGTAAAACTGCGGAAATCGCTGGTATAGCCGACGCCGATGGTCGGCCCGTGGTATCCGTTGCACCAGGTCACATAATAAGTGCCGTCTATTTGACATACGCGCGGGTCATAGCGGTATTCGTAGCGGGTGATCTCCGGATCGCCGGAAAAGGAGATGGGCGCGGGATCGATCTCCCAATGAATTCCGTCGCGGCTGAATCCCGCCCGGATGTTCATCGAGCGGCAGATGTCGTCACAGCGGAAAACCCCTGCGAAACCGCCCTGAAAGGGGACGACGGCACTGTTGAAAATGCTGTTGGTATTTTTGGCGCCGTCGCATTTGATAATTGGATTTTGGCTGTAGCGCCACATCGGGGCGGAGCAGCCGGCAGGACGTTCCTGCCAGGGCATATTTGCAAGCGTCGGGGAAGAGAGCAGCTTTGCCATGTGATATCCTCCTAAAAATTAAAGCCGTACAGCATGTTATAAACGGAATTGTTTCTACTGCGCAGATTTGCTTTCGTTCCATTCATTAATTTGCTTCTGCGCTTCTTCGATGATTTTGTCAATTCCGGCATTCTCCAGTTCTTTCATCATTGCGTCATATACATCGGCGCGGGATTTTGCCCCCGTTGTGACGAGCGGTTTATATTTGGCGTAGGCCGCTTTCACCAGAGCCAGCTCGGTATTGATGTTGGACGTGTCGAGGCCAAAACCCAATGTTGCGGCGGGCTTGGCGCTTTCGTTCTGAGCCCGGACTGCTTCCCACATGTCCGCAGGAGCGGGATCGACGGTATACATGTTGAAGAATGTTCCCTGCGCAAAAACGGAGACCTCCCAGTTTTTGTTCAGCTTTTCAATCGAATTGTCTCCTGTTTTTTTGTAATGCACATCTTCCAGGCCATAAGCCATCATGTTCCGGAACACCGGGTCGGTGTTTAGCAGGTTTAGCACCTGCATTGCCTCTTTCGGATGTTTGGAATTGACTGAAATGGCATTGATGGAACCTTGAATAGAGCCGGTCGTATAGTAGGGCTCATAGCGCAGAACACCGACAGCGGGATAATCCTTCGACCATTCCGTCACGTCTGCATAGGGATAACCATGGCCGCCAAAAAGAAATTTTACTTTGGGAGATTCCTGCAGCGTCGTCGCGTCCTGGTTAATATAGCCTTTTTGGAACCAGCTGTTTAAGAGATCCCACTTTTGCTGGATCACTTCCGTCTCATAGGGATTTACCACGGTTAGGGTCTCGTCATCCAGCCGCACGCCAATGGGGTAATCGTTGTTGATGAGCATGTCGAACTCATCAAAGAACCCGTGGTATCCTTCGCTGGCTGTCATATAAAATGGATACTTATCCGGATACGCATCTTTGTATGCTTTCAGGGCGCCTTCTAATTTTTCCATTGTGTTGTAGTCTTCTGCATTCAGTCCCAGCGCCGTCAAATCATTTTGGTTGAAGACAAAATAGGGAGCAAAGGCAGAATCCTTGTAGGTTGGCACGCCGTAAATTTTTCCGTCGACCCCGACGCCTTCCCAGAGCTCTTCCGGAATGGCTTCCTTTAAGCCGCTTCCATCGCTTTCAATCAGCTCGTCTAAGCTGAGGAACGCTCCGTTGTGGACATTTGGAAGAAACTGATTTGACCAGGAGCAGGTGAATGTAATGTCATAATTTTCACCGGTGTTGATGATTTTGCTCATTTTTTCGGTAAAGTCAGACGATCCGCCGAATTTGAGATCCAGCTTGACGTTGATCTTTTCGGCCAGATATTCATTGATTTTCTCTTCCACATCATCAATGTCTTTTGGCTCATTGCCGAATTGCCACCATACAATTTCAGTGGATTTTTCTTTGTTTGCATTGTTGCCGGCGCTGTCATTATCACAGCCGGAAAATGTTCCGAGAAGCAGGACACAAGCTAGTGTGAGCGATATTCGCTTCTGAAACCGTTTCATTCGGATTCCTCCTTTAAATTCATTTCATCCTAAAATGGATCTTTATCCTTTGACCGCCCCGACCGTTAAGCCGGAGACAAAATATTTTTGGAAAAATGGATACGTGCAGGCTATGGGCAGCGTAACCAAGACGACAATCGCCATTTTAGCCGTTTCCGACGGGAGCTCCATGGTATTGCCGTACGCGCCCAGTGTAGACAAATTCTTTTGAATAAACTGGATGTCCTTTTCAATCCGCATCAGCAGGGCCTGGAGCGGGACGAGTTTTCCGTTGTCAATGAACAAAAGCGCATTAAACCAGTCGTTCCAGTAGGCAAACGTTAAAAACAACCCAATGGTGGCCAGGGCCGGCAGGGAGATGGGCAGTACGATGCGGAAAAATATTACAAGCTGGCTTGCTCCGTCAATTTTGGCGGATTCTACAATGGCGTCCGGGATGGTTTGATGGAAAAATGTGCGCAGGATAACTACATAGAACGAGGATACTGCCAGGGGAAGAATCAGGGCCCAGAGCGTATCCTTGATGTTCAGAAACCGTACCACAACCAAATAAAACGATATCATACCGCCGGAGAACAGCATGGGGATTAAGACCACATAGGTAAAAAACCTCCTGAGCTTAAAACCGCTGCGGGATAGGACATATCCCATCGAAGCGTTCAAAAACAGTCCCAGTACAGTTCCCGCTACGGTGATGAGGATGGAAATTCCATATGCGCGCAGAATGCTCTCGCGCGCCTCCCAAATGTAGCTGTATGCGCCGAGCGACCATTCCTTGGGGATAAAGCTGTAACCCACCTGCTGAATGGAGGCTTCGGAGGTAAACGATATGATTACCACAAAGATTAATGGGATAATACATGTGAGCGACAGGATGATAAACAGCACATGAAACAAAATATTTGCAGGCTTCGAGATCCGGTTGTAGCGGAGAATTGCGGATTCTTCCTGATTTTTTTTATTCATCAAAACACCTCCAAAATTAGTGAAGCCATAAAAGGTTATAGTTTTTTAACGCTGCTAAAACAGTGCGCTTTCCCGGTCAATTTTCCGGATGATGAAATTGGCCGCCATGATGGTAATAAAGCCCATGACAGACTGGAAAAATGCAGCCGCAGAGCTCATGCCGATGTTGGCCGAGCTGATGGAACGGTAGACATATGTGTCAAATACGGTCGTTACGTTATATAAGGCCGCGGAATCGCGCGGCACCTGGTAGAACAGGCCGAAATCGGCATTGAAAATTCGTCCCACTGCCATAATAAACATAATAATGATGAGCGGACGGATGGAAGGGAGGGTAATGTATTTTACCTGCTGCCAGTGAGAGGCGCCGTCGATCAGGGCCGCTTCGTAATAGCTTTTGTCAATTCCCGTAATGCCGGCCAGGTAAACAACCATGCTGTAGCCCATTCCTTTCCAGAGGTTCATAAAAATCAAAAT
>CALYAR010000124.1 GCA_944393585.1 uncultured Clostridia bacterium
AAGTCTCCTGTAAAAATCCTTCCACAATATTCCCATTGCCTGCGAGCATCTTGGAAATACGGACAGCTACTTTTACCATTCATCTTCCAATCGATGCAGCAAAAGGCCGATCCACACTTTCTAACGTGCATCGGCCTTTTCCAACAAGAACAATCAAACGATTTGTATCACACTATTGCTTTTATCTCTGCCGCAGGAGATTGATTTGCTCTGCTTACATCAAACTCCGGTACAGCTCTTCGATCTCTTCCACGCTGGTATCTCTGGGGTTTCCGGGACGGCAGGCGTCCGCGTAAGCGTCCAAAGCAAGCTGATGGAGTTCTTCGGGTTTTACGATCCCTTTGAGGGAGGATTGAATCCCCACATCTTCTGAAAGCTGGCGCACTGCATCTACCGCAGCCTTGCGGTATTCCTCCTGCGTCATGGAATCTACGCCCTTTACGCCCATAGCTCGTGCAATTTCACGATATTTTTCTCCCGTGCACGGCGCGTTATACTCCATAACGGTTGGAAGAAGCGTTGCACAGGCCTTGCCGTGCGGCATGTCATAGTATGCCGACAGCGTATGGGCCATAGAATGGTCAATGCCGAGGCCAACGTTGGAAAAGCCCATTCCCGCAATGTATTGTCCCAGCGCCATGCCTTCCCGTCCCTCTTTGGTATTGGCAACCGCATCACGCAGAGAACGCGAGATCACTTCAATCGCTTTCAAATGGAACATATCCGACAGCTCCCAAGCACCTTTGGTAATGTAGCCTTCAATGGCATGGGTCAAAGCATCCATACCAGTTGCAGCCGTAAGGCCCTTTGGCATTGAGGACATCATATCCGGGTCCACAACGGCAACGACCGGAATATCATGAGCATCCACGCAGACAAACTTCCGCTTTTTCTCTGCATCGGTAATGACATAATTAATCGTCACTTCTGCCGCAGTTCCCGCAGTCGTCGGAACCGCAATGATGGGAATGCACTTGTTTTTAGTCGGCGCAGTTCCCTCCAGAGAGCGGACATCGGCAAACTCGGGATTTGCGATGATAATGGCTATGGCCTTTGCCGTATCCATAGAAGAACCGCCGCCCACAGCAACGATGCAGTCCGCTTTGGCTTCCTGAAATGCTTTTACGCCGCTTTGGACATTTTCAATGGTAGGATTCGGCTTGATTTCCGAATATACGGAATACGCAATTCCTTCCTGATCCAGCAGATCCGTCACTTTGGATGTAACTCCGAATTGGATCAGGTCGGGATCCGAAGTAACAAAGGCCTTTTGGAACCCTCTGCTTTTGATTTCCATTGGAACAGCGGATATTGCACCGGCTCCATGATAAGATGTCTCGTTGAGCATAAACTTGTTCATTGATCATTCTCCTTTCACTGTTTATTATCGCGAACGCACGATAGTGCGCAGAGTAACAAAAAATACTTACTCATCCAGAACCTGCTGATGCAAGTTCGTTTGACCGTTTTTCATAAATCAGGCAGCGAAATCCTTCTCCTCTCCGCTTCATTTACACCAAAAGAATTCTGTTTCCAAACACAAATAAATAAGACTCAATCCAAATTTTTCTGCAAAAAGATTTCGTTAAATATTTGCAGAGTATACAAGAAAAACATATTACAATCCCATCTTAGCATATCAGCGCGGATAAATCAATGCTTTCCGTATCCCATAATCTTTTCCTTCAATCAAAAACTCCCTCTTTCCCGCTGAACTGAACCAGTAAAAACGGACAATAGACAAAAAGCCCCCAGTGTAGGAAAATAAACCTATACAGGGGGTGTTCGTATGTCAAAAAGGAAATACACGCACGTTCAAGAGTTAGAAGGAGAAATTCTTGCCATGCGGAAGGAAGGGGCGACGCGGCAGGAGATAGCGGACCGGTTTGGGTTGAGCAAGGCACAAATCAAGGGATGGATCAACCGGTATAACCGCAAGCAGGCAAAATTGGAAGCAGGGATCGTGCCGCGGCCCAAGGGGAGGCCAAGGAAAGATGCCGCGCCAAGAGATGTGGTCAGGGAGCAGGCGTATGAGATTGAACGGTTACGGATGGAGAACAAATTGCTGCGGGATTTTCTGCGATTCACAGGAAGGAAGTGAGGCCAAAGGCAAAATACGCAGTGATCTACCAGCACAGAAATGAATATCCGGTAACCACTATGTGCTGTTTCTTTCAGGTGTCCAGAAGTGGCTACTATGACTTCGTCCATCGCCTGGGCAGGCCAGAGAAAGACGCGGACCTTGCAGGAATCATCGCGGAGCAGAGGGAGCGCAGCTTTGGTACCTATGGCTACCGGCGGATGTGGCTGGTGCTGGAGAAGCGAGGTATTCACCGCAATCCCAAGACCATCCTGCGAATCATGAAAAAATACGGTTTGCTTGCGGAGATTCGACGGCGCAGAAAGTGGGTCAATATGGGGCAGCAGGTACATAAATACGAAAATCTGTTGAACCGTCAGTTCCATGCAGACAGGCCCAACAGCAAATGGGTAACAGATATTTCTTACATCCACACAAAGCAAGGCGTATTGTATCTGTCCATGATCCGGGATCTCTACGACAACAGCATCGTGGCCTACAAGACAGGTACGCAGCAGACGGTAAATCTGGTACTGGACACCATTCGACTGGCGATGAAGCGGGAGAAAAAAAGGGTCGCTGCGGAGTTGCAGCTCCACAGCGACCAGGGTGGTCAGTACACCTCACAAGAGTACTTCAACCTGACACAAGCATACGGCATTACTCCGTCTATGTCAAGAAGAGGAAACCCGTATGACAATGCGATGGCAGAAAATTTCTTCTCAATCCTCAAAACAGAGTGCATTTACCGGCACAAACCGGCTACCTTTTCTGAGGCGAACCAGATGATTGACCGCTATATCCACTTCTACAACCATGAGCGCATCCAGCTCAAAACTGGAGAGGCGCCGCTTGCGCAACGCCTCTCCGCCTAAAACTCCTTATCTCCTACCAGGGCCTTTTTTGTACTGTCCGCACAATCTGGGGCGGTTCACCGCATCGGAAAAAGAGGGTCATTTTTTTATTGAAACATTTCTTTCATTTTTTCTGCAAAGCTCTTCTTGTGATCGCGGTCTAAATCCGAGAATTCACGCAATAGCTCTTTCTGTTTGGAGGTCAAATTCTTTGGCGTCTGGACTTTTACTTTTACGAACTGATCGCCGCGCCCTTTCGCCTGTAAGTATGGAATACCTTTTCCCCGGAATTTGAACACCGTTTCGCTCTGCGTTCCCTCCGGCATATTGTATTCCACATCTCCATCCAGCGTTGGAACGCGCAGCGTCGCTCCCAATGCCGCTTCCGCAAAAGAAATCGGAACATCGCAGTATACGTCATACCCGCGCCGGGTAAAAAACTTATGCGGCGCTACCCGAACGGTTAAATACAAATCACCTGCCGGCGCTCCCGGTTCGCCTGCTTCGCCTTCTCCGCGAAGCGTAATGGTCTGTCCGTCGTCGATTCCCTTTGGAATCGACACTTTGAGCCGTTTCGTTTCACGTGTACGGCCAGAGCCGCTGCATGCAGGACATGGATCCTTGATTACTGTACCGCTGCCATTGCACTCACTGCACACCGTCGAGCTTGAAAATACACCGAACGGCGTACGCTGGGTCGTCTTAATCTGGCCCGTCCCGCCGCATTTGGAACAAGTGACGGGAGAACTTCCCTTTTTGGCACCGCTGCCGCCGCAGGTTTTACAAGGAGCATACCGATTGACCGTAATCTCCTTCTCCACACCAAATGCCGCTTCCTCGAACTTAATTTCTATGCTCTTTTGAATGTCATTTCCGCGCCGCGGACCGGAACGCCGGCTGCTGCGCCCTCCGCCGAACATACTGCCGAAAATGTCGCCCAAGTCGAAATCTTCAAATCCGCCGAATCCACTTCCGAACCCGCCAAATCCGCTGGCACCAGCGCCGCCATAAGAGGGATCTACCCCTGCATGACCAAACTGGTCATACCGGCTGCGCTTCTCCTTATCCGACAATACTGCATAGGCTTCCCCGGCTTCTTTGAACTTTGCCTCTGCGTCTTTGTCCCCCGGATGCAGATCCGGATGGTACTTTTTTGCGATTGCCCGATAAGCCTTTTTTATTTCATCGTCTGTGGCGCTCTTACTCACGCCTAAGACTTCATAATAGTCTCTTTTATCTGCCATATGTGTTCACCGCCCTTTTAAACTGCATTTTTAATGCGTATCTTTTTCACGGACTGATCTGTCCTTCTCTCCCTTTTACCCGCCTATTTGGTTATAACCACATTTGTCCGAAGACGGAATCCGCCTTCGGACTTGCTCTTGTGGTTTAATCTGCCGCGGATTTCATCCGCATTGCATTGCTTTTTTATTTGTCGTTATCGACTTCTTTAAAATCCGCTTCTACTGTTCCGTCATCGTTTTTCGGAGGCTCCTGGCCCTGCTGAGCAGCTCCATCCTGCGGCGCTGCATTCTGATATACCTTCTGGCCAATTTCCATAAATTTCTTCGAGAGCTCTTCACTGGCTGCTTTGATCGCCGCATTATCTGTTCCCTTCAACGCTTCTTTTACCTTGTCAATTTCAGCGCGGAGAGCATTTTTATCTGCATCATCGAGTTTATCCTTCAGATCCTCTAACGACTTTTCGGACTGGTAAACCAGAGAATCCGCATTGTTGCGAATTTCAATTTCCTCTTTTTTCTGCTTGTCTTCTGCGGCATACTGCTCGGCTTCCTTAACTGCCTTTTCAATTTCTGCATCGGAAAGATTGGTGCTGGCTGTAATTGTGACCTTCTGCTCTTTGCCTGTACCAAGATCTTTCGCCGATACATTTACAATACCGTTCGCATCGATATCAAACGTAACTTCAATCTGCGGGATTCCACGGGGGGCCGGAGCAATGCCGGACAGGGTAAAGCGGCCAAGTGTCTTGTTGTAAGCGGCCATTTCACGCTCGCCCTGCAATACATGCACTTCAACACTGGACTGATTATCCGCAGCGGTAGAGAAGATCTGCGATTTTTTCGTCGGAATTGTTGTATTGCGCTCAATCAGCTTTGTAAACACACCGCCCAAAGTTTCAATACCAAGAGACAGCGGTGTAACATCGAGCAGCAGGACATCTTTGACATCGCCGCCCAAAACGCCAGCCTGGATTGCTGCGCCTATTGCAACGCATTCATCGGGGTTAATTCCCTTATGCGGGTCTTTGCCGGTCAATTTCTTAACCGCTTCCTGCACAGCCGGGATACGGGTGGAACCGCCGACCAAAAGAACTTTGCTGAGCTGGCTCGCTTCCAAACCAGCATCCTTCAAAGCCTGACGGGCCGGTTTCATTGTCTTTTCCACCAGATCAGCTGTCAGTTCATCAAATTTTGCACGGGTCAAGGTAACATCCAAGTGCTTTGGTCCTGTTGCATCCGCAGTGATAAACGGCAGATTGATATTGGAGGTCATGACGCCGGAGAGCTCAATCTTTGCTTTCTCCGCCGCTTCCTTCAAACGCTGCAGCGCCATTTTATCGCTGCGCAGATCAATTCCGTTGTCCTTCTTAAATTCATCTACCAGATAGTTAATAATTCGTTCGTCAAAGTCATCGCCGCCTAAACGGGTATCGCCGTTGGTTGCCAAAACTTCAAATACACCGTCTGCGATTTCCAGGATGGATACGTCGAACGTACCGCCGCCCAGGTCATAAATCATGATTTTTTCATTGGTGGTATCTTCTCCATAAGCCAGCGCAGCTGCAGTCGGCTCGTTAATGATACGCAACACTTCCAATCCGGCAATTTTACCGGCATCTTTCGTTGCCTGACGCTGGGTGTCGGAGAAGTACGCCGGAACAGTAATAACCGCCTGCGAGACTGTCTCGCCCAAATAGCTTTCTGCGTCTGCTTTCAGCTTTTGCAGGATCATGGCCGAAATTTCCTGTGGTGTATAAGCCTTTCCGTTAATGTTCACTTTATGGTCTGTACCCATTTCTCTCTTGATCGAGATAACGGTATTTTCGGGATTAGTAATGGCTTGGCGCTTTGCAACCTGGCCAACCAGACGCTCGCCGGTCTTGGTAAAGGCAACAACGGACGGCGTAGTACGGGCGCCTTCCTGGTTTGGAATTACAACCGGCTCTCCGCCTTCCATAACTGCGACACAAGAGTTTGTGGTACCTAAGTCAATTCCAATGATTTTGCTCATATTAATTCCTCCTTATATTTCTAGTTTGCTACTTTAACCATGGCATGTCTTACGACTTTGTCTTTGTATAAATACCCTTTTTGGAATTCTTCTACTATAATATTCTCCCCCACTTCTTCATCTTCTATATGCATCACTGCATTATGAAGTGCGGGGTCAAATGCTTCACCGGAAGTTTTGATCACGGTAACGCCGAGCTTTTCTAAAATATCGCGAAACTGCTGATGTGTCATTTCTATACCCTTGCGCAGTCCCTCTTCACCGGATTCCGGACTTTGCTGGGCTGCGCTGAGCGCACGCTCCAAATTATCCATCACCGGCAGAATCGCCGCTACGACAGAGATTGCACCATCGGCAAACATGCTGTCCTTTTCCTTCTGCGAGCGTTTGCGGAAATTATCATATTCCGCTCGCAGCCGGAGGAGTCGGTCTTCTGTTTCCTTCAGCTTTTGTTCTGCCTGCAAAACCGGATCTTCCTTCTTTTCTTTGGAATCTGGGGTTTTGTTTTCTTCCGGCTGTTCACCATCGGTCTTTTTTTCCTCGGATGCAACCCCCTCTTCCTTAATTTCTTCTATGTCCTCTTTATTCCAGTCTCCGGACTGGTCTTTTTTTCGGTTTATTTTTGACAACTTCTTCACTCCCGTCCATCTGATATAGCTGCCCCAGCAGAGTATTAATGTGAAGCGAGATTCCCTCCAGCGATTGCAGGACATTCGCATAATCCATACGCGTCGGACCTATGATCCCAATTTTACCCGTTGCGTTTTTGCCCGCTTTGTAGGTAATGGTGATCGTGGAACAATCCTTTAAGGCTTTCGCTTTGTTTTCCCTTCCAATGGAAACGCTGATGTTTTCATTTTTGGAACTGCGGTCAGGAATCAGTTTCTGAAGATCCTGATTGTTTTCCAAAAAGTCAATCAGCTCCTTTGCCTTATGCACATCCGTGTATTCCGGCTGGCTCAAAATGTTTGTTGTGCCGCTGTAATAGACCGGCGCACCCTCTTTTGGCGTTAGAACTTCCTTTAAAAATTCTACAACTGGAATCAGGATAGGAGCCGATTCACCCAAGTATGTGGCAATTTCCGTCAGCGATTCCGGCGTAATCTCATCTAAATGAAGTCCCGCAAGCTTTGTGTTGAGCACTTGAGAAAGCAGGTTTACACTTTCCTCCGTCACTTCAATCTGGGTATAGATTACCTTATTGTGTACCATGGAATCAGATTTCACTAAAATCGCCAAAAACGTATGGGCATCCATATACATCAGCCCCATCCGCCGAATGGACAACGATTCTGATTCCGGCATCGTAACCAGCGAAATATACCGTCCATTGGAACGGGCCAGCAGATTTCCCGCCTCACGCACAATGGAATCAAGCTGCAGGAGCTTTACGGAAAACGCTTTGCGGATCTGTTCGAGCTGGTTTACGTTAAAGCTGTATTTTTTCAACAGCTCATTGACGTAAAACCGATAACCCAAATCGGATGGTATCCGCCCCGATGACGTATGCGGCTGAACCAGATATCCCATTTCCTCCAGATCGGCCATTTCATTGCGGATGGTTGCGCTGGAAAGCTTCAGGTCAATCCGCTTGGAAATTGTTCTGGAACCGATTGGCTCGGCTGTCGAGATGTAGTCTTCGATGATCGCTTTTAATATTTTACTTTTACGGTCGCTTAAATCCATCTGGTTTACACCTCTCTTTCCATATTGTTAGCACTCAATCGAGAAGAGTGCTAACAACTGTATTTACAATACCACCAGATACGCAAATTGTCAAGAGTGTTTTTTGATATTTACAAATAATTAATAATTCCTTCATGAAAATAACTATCTTAATATTTTTAACGCTTTTCAAGCATCCCATGCTTGATGACAGGAAAAGAATCCGCTATAATAAGGAGATAGAAACAGACTGGCTTAGTTTGGCGCGTTTCTACCCGATTAGAAAAAGATGATTAGAAAGGATGACTTTTATGTTTCAGAAAATCTCTACGAAAAAAGCGCCTGCGGCGATTGGGCCTTATTCCCAGGCAATTGCGGCAGGCGATTATCTTTTTACCTCCGGACAGATTCCGCTCGATCCGCAATCCGGAGAACTGAGCGGCTCTACCATCACCGAACAGACAGAGCGCGTGATGCAGAACCTGGCCGCCGTACTGGAAGAAGCGGGCGCCTCGTTTGATTCCGTAATCAAAACCACCTGTTTCTTGTCGGATATGGCTGATTTTGCGGCGTTCAATGAAATTTATGCAAAATATTTCACGCAAAATCCGGCCCGTTCCTGCGTAGCAGTTAAAACACTGCCGAAAAACGTCTTGGTCGAAGTAGAGCTCGTTGCCTATCTCGGTAAATAATGGATAAAAATGTCCCATTCTGATTTTGTAACAGAATGGGACATCATTTTAATAACGGTTTCGCATCTGGCTAAAATATTTCTGCCAGCATTCTTCGCAAAACTCCATCAAAGTATCTGCGTTTGAGGCAAACCCTGTGCGGAGCTCTTCCAGCGTCCGATAGGCAAGCGAAACATCCTCCTTCGTGATGGCTCCCTGCCGCTCCGCCTCCAAAAGTTCATCTTCGTCCAGAACAACGGAGGAGTTGTCCGGGGTAACCACATAATCCAGATACAAATCGTCAAAATAGGGCGCTCCCGTCTCATCCACCCCATTTTCTTTCGTGATATCAAAGTACCACTCGATTAAATTCCAGTTGGGATCGTAATTCGCAGACATGGCCCAGTTTTTCCCGTCCGGCAAAAAATTTAACACATGATGGCCTTTGGCGCACAAATCAACCTCTCCGTCCGGCAAGGTAATATGAATGACTTTTTTAACTTCCAAAGCCGTGACGGCCGAAAGATATCCAGAAAATTTCCCATCAATATGGACAAGCTCTGCCTCGCACTGTTTGATCCATTTGGAATTGGTTCCATCCAAAAACTTTCTTCTCATCATCTTTTACGATCACCTCTTCAAAATTCAAGCCGCATTTGGTAAGTCATTCGCTTTTTTCCTGCCCCGGCAATTCACCAGCGGACAGGCCCGCGCAGGACACTGCCGCTTCCTATCCCGTCAGCCAACTTCAAAAGGCACAGCACGGATTGACAGCTTGCCCGTTCCCTCTAGTTTTGCCAAAAGTGTCTTCTTCAAACAAAATTTCAAGCTTTTTCTACCGATAAAAATACCACGTCATTTTCCCGAAGATCAAACTCCATTTGCAGCCGTCCCTCATTGGTAGCCGTCATCGTTGTCTCCTGTTCGGCTTTTAATTGATTATTCACCGCCAATTCCTTGACTTGTTCCCGGCTCAGGTTGTTCGGAGAACCCATTTTCAGATAATCGGTATAGACATCATGGCTCCGGTAGCCGACCCGGATGCGTTTCACCCGATACTTTCCCGATGGAATTAAGCCGCTCAGCTCGTATGAAACCGGTTCGCTGAACTGCGGAACGTGCTCTTTTTTAAAGTAGACCTGGTTTGGATTGTCCATCGACAAAATCGGATGGGTATAGTTCCATAACAGGAGCTGAACTCCCGACTCGTTTTTGCAGGCAAAGCAGTCGCTGTCCTCACAAGAGAGCTCCGTATCCCCCAGCTGCGCAAACAGATGATAGGCATGATAAACCGGCTTCTTTAACCCTTGCGTATTAATCAGGCCGAATCCGCCGTGAAAAGGAGTAGGCGGCGGGCAGATTTCCTCAAAAATATCTGTAAAAGTCCAATAGGAAATCGAATCCAAATCGCCGTCTAAGCGTTTTAAATGATAGAGCACATAAGGCGCCGCCAGATAAGCGTCATGAACGGGATCCCGCGAGGAATAAGACGGCCCCCATTCCGTATAATGTACTTCCATTTCCGGATGCCCGGAATCCACTACATCCTGTTTTACGCCTTTCAGGGTCTTGATGGTAAAGTCCTTCTCTTCCCGAAGATATAGCTTGCTTTTTCCGTTTTTATCGTCATAGTATCCAGCAACCCCGTAACAATGACTGGTAGCGAAATCAATCGGAACTCCGTTTTCGTCACAGTAATCAATCAGCTGCTTTACCCAGGCCGGGTTCGCACTGGCCGGGCCGCCCACCCGATAATCGCTGCAAACAGCCTTCACGGCTTTTGCGGTTACCGTGTATAATTCATAGTAATCCTGCTGAGTACCAAGGAAAAAGTTGGCGATATCCGGCTCGTTCCAGATTTCAAAATACCAGGTAAGAATTTCTTCCCTGCCGTACCGCTCTTCCAAATGTGTTACGAAAGCAAAAATAAAATCATACCATTGCTGAAAATCCGCAGGCAGTGTCACATTGGACGTCCACCAGAAAATCGTTTTCTCTCCGCTAGCCAGCACTTTCGGCATGAAACCCAGTTCGACAAACGGTTTTATGCCTTTTTCCAGCAGAGAGTCGTATAGAAGGTCTACATACTGCCAATTATAAATCAGCTGTCCGTCTGCATCTTTGCGGCAGACTCCCATATCTTCATGAAAAATCCCATGGAACCGAAGATAGCGGAACCCGCATTCTTTTACTGCAATTTCCAGCTGATCCTGAAAGGCTTTTCTCAGCCCTTCCCCAGCTCTGCCTGCTCCCACACAGAACTGTGCGTATCGATTCAATCTGCCTTTTTCCTGCCTCTGATCGACTGCAATTTTTCTCATACTTGTAAAATCCTTTCTAAATTGAAACAGCATACCTGCCTCCCTCCAAGGAAAACGTTACGCTGTTTATTTATTTTTCAAACATTCCATGATTACAATCTTAAATTCCGAATTTGAACCTGTTTCTTCCAGTTTGAGAACCATAACATCTGTATGAGCTTTTTCCTTTTCATTTTAACACTATATCACGCTTTGAATTAAAAATCAATGCAAGTTTCATAGTTTGATCCGGTAAAAAAGCACCCTTTTTTCATATACTGAAAGGTTTCTTCTGTGCTTTATACGCAAAGCGAAAGGCAGTTTGTACCAAAATCGGCATCGGCTTCCACTCCAATATCAGTTCTAGTGCTTTTGCAACAGGCGTAAGCTGTTTTTGGAAGTGAGTACATTGATGAGCTTTTTTGCAGTTTGCACAGCTTATCCAAGCACTCAAATAATGATAAAAGGAAACAAACGATGATTTCTTACAACTGTCCTGACACCCAAATCAATATGCCGTCTTCCAATATGTCTGCTCTGTCTGCATTTTGATTACCCCATTGTGTCCCATCTGAATAAAGAACGTGGTAGACATATAGCTGAACCATTTTAATGTCCCGATCCCGCAGACGATAAGAAATCACATCCGATTCTCCCGTCGGGATCGGCGTATCAGCACAAAGTTTGTTCGAAATGGCGGGTCCTTCAATTTCTTCGCCGTACATATTATAAGGAAGCAAATAAAACGCAATGGCTTCTATCTCTTTTTCCGATGGATTCATGAGAGAAATAGTCAGTTTGGGATAACCAAACCAGATTCTATTTAAATCTGCAGAAGCGGCAAGGCCGCATTTTTTATCAAATGAGGAAGAACTCATTGGATTCGGTGCCTTGTCATTCGCGTCACACGAGGGAATTTCGAGGCTTTCCATGACCCGCCTTAGCGTATCGAATTGTGTTTCGATTTTACAGCATTCTTCCCGCACATCCATAGTACATCCACCCACACAAAACAGCACGGGGACAATCATTGCCGCAGCCAGCAGCCGATTTTGTTTCCGCCCTGCTTTTTTGGCCGGATTGACACGGGAAGTCGGTTTATGACGCAGGCTTTGTGATCCAATCAGAGCAAAAATGATTTCCAAACTGCCAAAAAGAGCATACAAGGGAAATAAAACCATTGCTCCTGCAGTCAATGCAATATGGAAAATAATATACTTTTGCTCTCCTCTTCTCCATCGCGCAATTCCAAAGGCTGCGCCTGCGGCAGCCAACAGAATATGCGATGAAATCGTATCATCCCAGCAATACGCTATTTCTGCCTTATAAAAATATACAATACAAAAGTATGTCATGATGTAAATGATATAGGTTATACCAATGATCCATGAAATCAATAGCGCTGTGCTTTTTTGATTCTTCCGTCTCATGATTTTCCTCCCCGTTTGTCAGTCCAGTGCTTTCTTTTCCCATTTCACTTTATTTAGAAAAGACAGCGAAGCCCAATTTGCGTATATTTAAACTATATAAGCATAAAATAGCCTATATAGTTTATTAAATTATACTATTTATGCCTATACAATTCAAGTATAAATAAATTATTTGGGCGTGATTTTGATGGATTATTACAAATTAGGACAAAAAATACGAAAATTCCGAAAGGCCCACGGACTCTCACAAGAGCAATTAGCAGAAAAAATCGGAATATCTGTGACTCATATGAGTCACATAGAGACTGGAAATACAAAATTGAGTCTGTCCGTGCTGGTTGATCTGGCAGAGGCGTTAGAAGTACAGACAGACGATTTATTGTTCGAATCGCAGTCCGATGGAAGCAGTTTGCGCCGCGAACTCACTAATTTGCTGGAATCATGCACTACGCAGCAGCTGCGCATTATTACCGACCTCGTAAGGGCGGCTAAAATTTCACTGGATAAGTATGCGGCAAATGATTTGAAATAATTCAGCCTCTTTCTGGTATCATGGAGTTTAACTTAAAGAAAACCCGTGCAGGGCTCTGCTCGGGTTTTTTCATCTAAATGGATCTTTAAAAAACAAAACTCAAATCGGCATTAAATGGCATCATTGGTTTGCAGCCAGAGCGGCCAAGCAGATTCTTTGGTTTCTGTCCGCAGTAGATTCCGGCAGACGCAGATTCGTCCGAATCTTTGACAGCAGGCTTTCCTACTATGCCTATTTTGCACTATCGCGCGGCGGGCGGCAGTTTTGATATTCAAAATATACCAAAATCATGACTCCAAGAACGGCCGCCGCTGTAACACCCTCCGCTGCTAAGAGGTTGGAAACCCACCCGATTTGGTATAAGACGGCCGGAGCATTACACAGTGCATGAAATAAGACCGTCAGCAGGAAAAAAATCGGAGATACTTTACGCTGAACGGCCATCCAGACCAACATCGACAAAGCAACGTGAAGAGGAATGATAACCAGCCGCTCTATACCGGCCAAACAGAAAATCTCCGGTGTTTGAATCAAAGCCTGAACCGCATGCTGCATATTTGACATCTGCGCTCCGCTGAGATTAGCCATAAGTATGTCTGTCCCCGAGCGATTAATCATCCAGCTTAAAATCAAGTTATAAATACATGTACCGCCAACGAGTAAAATAGCTTGCGCACCTCCATGCCCGATCCCATACATAACTGCTCCCGCAGGATTCCTGATACGATTTTTCATAACAGAAAAAAAGCATAACCGTCCTGTCTCTTCCAACGCGCCTGCAGTCAGACAGGAATATGCGGCAAAAGATCAAATACACATTGGTGAAACCATCTCTCCACGATCAGTACTGCAACAAATACGGCCGCTCCCGTCAATGCAAAGCAAAGCGATTCTTTTTTCCAGATTTTTATTATTACTGCCAGTAAAATTAGTACTCCGACTGAAACTAGCAGAGAAAACAATATCCCTAAGGCAGCAGTCTCCGAAACCATAAAACCCCTCTTTTCTTTACTTCCCTTAACCCACTTACCAATCAGTCTTTTCCCAAAACTGATGCATAGAGATTATATCACACGAAAATTGAAAAATCCTTCCTTTTGCGTCATCTTTATCCAATCTTAATAAAGTCCATTAAAATTGACTGTTGTCATAATATTGATAATCTTTTCTGCTCATTTGCCTGTGAGAATTTTGTCGAATTTGATAGTATACCGGTGCATAAAAAACACTTTACAAGAAAACAATCTTGTTATATAGTTAATTACATTAGTAATTAACTATATAACAAAGGAGGCGAAAAAATGCGCGATGAAATAAGCAACGCCGTTCCAATCTACTTGAAAGTAGCGGTAAAAATTGAAGATGCTATCTTGTCAGGAGCTTTCCCGGAGGACACACAGGTTCCTTCCACAACGGAAATTTCCATTCATGATAAAATCAATCCGGCAACTGCATTGAAAGGGTTGAACCTGCTGGTGGAAAATGGAGAAAAAAAAAAAAAAAGGGGAGTAGGCATGTT
>CALYAR010000125.1 GCA_944393585.1 uncultured Clostridia bacterium
TGTAGGTTTACAATACATATGTTACAACTGAATAATTAAAAAGACGGAAATACATTTTCTGTGTTATAGTTTTAGCGACCAAACCAAACCATACAAGAAAGGATGTATTTCCGCATGGCCAGTATAACACAAGATATGAGATACCGTCTATCCCTGATTCGTTACGCCGAAAAGTATGGGGTCTCCAAAGCCGCTGTCAAATATAAGACCAACAGGCAGTATATTTACCGCTGGAAACGCCGTTATGACGGCTCCTGGGACTCTCTGCGCGATCGCTCCAGAAGACCTCACCATCATCCCAATCAGCATACCTCTGATGAGTGGAAACTCATCTCCGATATGCGCAGGCGCAATCCTGATGCCGGCCTTGTGATCTTCTGGGTCAAGCTCAGGCAAAGAGGCTATTCCCGTTCTATTACCGGCCTTTACCGCTTCCTCAGAAAACAGGGCATTATGGCTGTCCATCCGCCTAACCCCAAATATGTTCCTAAACCCTATGAGAAGATGGACTATCCGGGACAGCGCATCCAGGTGGACGTCAAATTTGTTCCTTCTGCCTGCCTCAAAAACAGCCAGGTCATCGGGAAGCAGTTTTTCCAGTACACTGCCATTGATGAGTATTCCAGATGGCGTTTTGTAGAGGCTTTTGAAGAACACAGTACCTACTCTTCCGCCCAGTTTGTGGATCATCTGGTAAAGGCATTTCCCGGAAAAATCGAGTGCATCCAGACAGACAACGGAACCGAGTTCACGAACCGGTTCACCACCCATCGTGACAAACCCACTCTTTTTGAGAAACGTCTGGAGGAGCACGGCATCCGCCACAAGCTGATCCGTCCCTTTACGCCTCGACACAATGGAAAGGTGGAACGCAGTCACAGGAAGGACAATGAGCGCTTCTACGCGACCCATCTGTTTTATTCTTTTGAGGACTTCGCCAGGCAGCTCAAGGCTTATAACCGTAAGGACTATAACGATTTCCCCATGCGGCCACTGGGATGGAAAACACCTAACGAGGTACTTCGGGAGTATTTAAATTCACTGTAACAAATGTTTGACAAACCTACAAGGATTTGACAAGTTTTCATAGAGTTTAATTTTTAGGGAAAATATGATATTAATTAAATTCTGCCGATATTAGATTAACTCTGAAAATCAAGTGCCTGTGATGATCTTATATCAATACTTTGCAGCTTTGGAGCAGCAAAATTTTATATTTCAAGGGAATTTCTACAATAATGGAGCAGGATATTTGTTTGAAGGCAACGGGCTGTCCATTGTATTTTTAATTTCAGGCGGTTCTCTCTATATTGATGAGATAGTCATTTAAATACATAAGAGAGCTAGTAAAAATCCCCTCTTTACATGAATTGTAAAGAGGGGGTAATTTCTCATTCCCTTACTTTGCTTTTTTCTGAGCTTCCAAAGCGAAACGAGTTGCACGAATTGCATCTTCAGCAGAAACAATCGGCTTGTGATTCGGATCGTCAATCGTAAGGACAAAATCACGAACACTGGTAATAGAAGGCTTTACAAGCGGAACATCCTGCGGTTCTTTGGTATCCGAAAAGATGGTAACTGCTTCCGGCCACGATTTTACTTCGATTTGGCCTTTTGTACCATAGACAATAGCACGTGTATCACCATGAGCGGGGAACTTGTCCGGGGTCAGCCAATTTTCAAAAATAAAGCCGGTGGCGCCGCTTTCCATCATGAACATGCAGCTTCCTTCATCCTCTAAGGTATAATCGGTATAGCGTTTGGTTCCGACATGAGAAGCCATGATTTCCTTGCATTCGCTGTTGGTAAACCATCTTGCCATGTCAAGGTCATGAACGCCGATGTCGTTTAAAATACCGCCGTAAAGCACTTCGTCAAAGAACCAAGCCGGTCTGGATGCAGGTGCGAGACGATGCGGACGGACAAAGAACATATTGACGACGTCGCCGATTTCGCCTGCCTCAATGAGCTGCTTGGCGGTATAGTAATTCGGTGCATAGCGTTCAGTAAGCCAAAGCGTTGCTTTCAGCGAAGGATTCTTTTTGAGTTCTGCTTCAATTTCGTTCAAACCCTCTTCCGTTGTAGCGAGAGGTTTATCGATCATAATATGTTTTCCCGCTTTCAGGCTTTTGACTGCGATATCGCTCTTGTGGCCGAAAATGGAAGAAGAGAGAACCAACTCGATGTCCTCTTTTTCCAAAAGCTCGTCCATATCATTGTATATTTTTACACCTGGGATCATTTCAGCCGCTTTTTTTACATTTTCGGGAGAATTCGGATCGCAGATTGCTGTAATGGTGAGGGAATCTTTTTCTGCAAGCGTTTCTTCGATCATGGTAAAAATATGCTGATGACCTAAACCGATAATTGCTACATTTTTCATATTTTTTGACCTCCATATGTTAGATTGCTTTCATTTTAACATTCCAGGGGGGCGATTTCAACCGGTTTTTCCGATATAAATTGATTTTTTCTATAAATTGAGATAAAATATCTTTATTAGTTTGAATGTAAAGAAAGGAACTTCTATGATATATCCCGGAAACAAGCGTTATTTCACCTGGGACTATTACCTAAAACAAAAGTTTTCCTGCAAAGTGTGTAAGGTGGCACTCAATGCAGGATTCACCTGCCCGAATCTCGACGGTACAAAAGGATGGGGAGGCTGCAGCTATTGCAGTGGGGAAGGCAGCGGCGAATATGCCGGAAATCCTCTGGACACTTTGGAGAAACAGTTTGATCAGGTAAGTTCCGTTATGCGGCGGAAATGGCCCAAGTGCCGTTTTATTCCCTATTTTCAGGCCCATACCAATACCTATGCTCCACTGCCGGTCTTAAAAGCTGCCTACGAAAGCGTTCTGCATCTGCCAAATGTGGTAGGAATCGCCATTGCAACCCGCGCCGACTGTCTGCCGGACGACGTACTGGACTATTTAGAACAGCTCAATCAGCAAACTTTTTTGACAGTAGAGCTGGGACTGCAAACGATTCACGAAGAAACGGCCAGGCGAATTAACCGCTGCCACAGTTATGAGGAGTTTCTTGGCGGCTATCGGGCTCTGCAAAAGCGGAGCATTCCCACCTGTATCCATATCATTAACGGTCTGCCGGGAGAAGACAAGGCAATGATGCTTGAGACAATCCGTCAGGTGGGAAGCCTTCGTCCGCACAGTATAAAAATTCATCTATTATATATCACCGAAGGAACGCGCATAGCTCAGCAATATAAGCAGCAGGAATTGAAAGCCTTGGAGCTCATGGAATATGTGGATATCATCTGTGACCAGCTGGAGCTGCTTCCGCCAGAAACAGTGGTCCAGCGCGTGACGGGCGACGGCGTACGCGAGCGGCTGATCGCTCCGCTATGGAGCTTAAAAAAATTTGTCGTGATGAACGAAATTGACAAAGAAATGCGGCGCCGGGATTCCTGGCAGGGAAAATATTCTGCCGTAACAGAATAAAGAGATAGAAAAGGAAATCATTAACAGCGAAAAACCTTCTTGAAGCGTAAACTTTTTTGATTTGAAATTGTCTAATGAACAGGAGAAGAAAAATGAAGAAAACGCTCAAAGGCAGGTGCGGAATGTGAAAAATACCATGACAGCACTTGTCAAAAAAGCCGGAAAAGGAGATGCCGACGCTTTTTCACAGCTGATGGAGCAGGTAAAGGTGCAGGCGTACCGGATGGCATATACATATGTCAAAAATGAAGAGGATGCACTGGAAGTCGTATCAGAAAGCGTTTACAAAGCATTCAAATCCATTGCTTCTCTGAGAAATCCGGACTATTTTACAACATGGTTTATGCGTATTGTTATTAACAACGCCATTACTCTCTTGGGAAAACGGAAAAATCAAGTTTATTTGGACGATTGCATGGATGAAAAGGAACTGTCCGTCGGCGATGAGAACGATTTTTCCGCAGACCGCATCGATTTGTTTCATGCAATCGACCGTCTGTCACCGGAGAATAAAACGTTGATTATACTGCGGTTTTATCAGGATTTGAAATTGGAAGAGATCGCAGACCGAATGCAGCTTCCTCTCAGTACGGTAAAGTCCCGGCTCTATAAAGTATTGAGATTATTGAAAGATGATTTGGAAGGAGGGGAGAAGAATGGAGAATTCTCAAAAATTCAAAAAAGCCATCGATGAAATCGAAATCAGCGAACGATTGGATGACGTGATCGCCGCTGCAGTTGAGCGCGCCAAAAAAGAACAGTCCGCTTCTCTCCATAATTGGAATGTCAAAAAACTGTGTATTTCTGCCGCTGCGGCTTTGGCCGTTTGCGTTGGAGCCGGCGCGGCATATCATTACTACAGGATCGGTCTGCCGCAGTCGGCCGATAACATGGCAATGTCGTCTCAGGCAGATCCGGACACGGCGGAGGCGACGGGACGGGAGCGTTCCGCTTCGCCAAGTGCAGATCCGTATTCCATAGGGGAAGATGCAGGAGAGGACTCTTCTTTTAATGAAGCTGCTGGACCTGCTCCGGCTATGGCGTCTGAGGGTCAAAAAGAGGAAGAAAATCAAAAGCCAAGTGAACCTGTCTCCAACTATTCTGCACCATCTAATGAAGCTGCAGTGCAGGACGAAACGGCACCGGAGGAAGAAAAGCAGGAATCCCCTTCTTCCCATGCTAGCCAGATAGAAGACAGCCAAATAGATACAGGAGGGCAAGCAGAGGAAAACGGGATCAATCCGCCGGAGACCAACGGACCGAAAACCGCAACGATGGATCTGCCGGCGGATCAGGAGCAGCAATTCCTGATTACCTTGACTCCTGCAGATGATACAAAGACCGATACTGCTTCTATTCTCGAATTGCTCAGCCCGTTGGGAGAAGCCGTTTCAATCAGTACCGATGACATTTTAACCGGACCGGCAGAGGAGGAAGCGGTTCCGGAGCAGGATGCGGAGCCGTGCGTGTCGTTTATCCGTATTACTCTATCAAACGGAAAGACAAAAGAGGATGTGGAGGCAGTTTTACTAAGCAGCGGAATGACTTTTGAAGTAAGAGAAATTGTGACAGGCCAATCGGAATGAGAAAAGCAATTTGGTTTAAGGCTGGAAAGGAAAGCAGTCCATGAGCAAGCGAAAAGCCGCGGCAATGGTTTCTTTTGTGTTCATTCTTTTCATTGCAACTGTCTTATTTTTAAAACCGTTCGGCCAAAAGCCATTGGCCGAATTAAATGCCGGCGAGGTTCGTTTTGCATATCTTACCATGACCCCGCCGCAGCAGACAATTGAAGTGAGAGAAGAGGCATTGTTAAAAAGACTGGTTGGAATTTTAAATTCGCTCGTGGTGTATCAGGAGGATGAAGCGGGACGCGAGTACGCCGGCCAGCTGGTGGAAGCGAAAATTGTCCTGCAGGATGGAACTACCCATACGATTGGGGCATACAACCCATTTTTATTTTTCGATGGAATATGTTATCGGACGGAATATCAGCCTTGTGAGGAGCTGAGCCAATTTGGAAATCAGCTGCTGCAAAAATAAGAAACAAACATGAAAACAGGCACCTTAAAAGGAATTAAGTGGGAGCGGAGGAATGTTTATGAATAGATTGAGAAAACGCCTTTTCCTGCCAATCTGCTGTATCTTTTTGCTAATGGCAGTTTTCGCAATAGGAGGAATATGGCGCTGTTCTTCCGAGGCAGTCACAACGATTGCGAAAATAGAGAATGACGATCAAAATTATTCCGTTGTATTTCAGGAAATTGGCACTGCATTTACTTTTGGGCCTTCCCATGTACGGGTCATTCTGGAAGATGGATCCGGAAACGAAGTGTCAAGTTTGGAAGACGACATCTGTAATGATGGGTGCAGGCTTAACAAAGAAAACATACAGGTTGATTGGCAAAGCGATTATGTGGAAATTACGCTTTTCGGCAAGGAGCAAAAAAGCAGATCGCATCAGCTGCATTTTGCATGATCCTGTAAAAATTCCGTTTTGCCGGTCGAATTTTAAACCGGCAGTGGATTGAAAAGAATATCTTTCAATGTAACGCTGAACGTATATCCTGCGCCGCAGATTGGAAAAAATCTGCGGCGTTTTTTGATTTTTGGAAAAAATCATGTGACGGATCAAAGCGTTTTCCGGTGTATTATTTGTGAAAGGCTTTTATGAGAGCAAGGAAGGGGAGACGGTATGGAGGATAAACAAATTGTCGAACTATATTGGGCGCGTTCTGAGCGTGCAATTTCAGAAACCAAACAAAAATATGGCAGGTATTGCCGCTCCATTGCATATAACATCCTGCACAACAGGGAGGACAGTGAAGAATGTGTCAATGACACCTATTTTAACGCATGGAGAGCAATTCCGCCCCAGCGTCCCAGCCGGTTATCCACCTATCTTGGGAAAATTACCCGCAATCTGGCGCTGAACAAATGGGAGAAATATACAGCTGAAAAACGAGGGGCCGGACAGGTAGAGCTGGCACTCAATGAACTGAGCGAGTGCATCCCTGCCCCAAACCGTGTGGATCAGGCTGCCGACGATTTGGCGGTTGCAGAAATATTGAACCGGTTTCTTGCGTCTCTTTCGAAAGAAGCGAGAATGATCTTTATGAGACGGTACTGGTATTTCAGCCCAATTAAAGAAATTGCCGCCGATTTTGCAATTGGCGAAAGCAAAGTAAAAATGACTTTAATGCGTGCTCGAACAGCACTAAAAAATATTTTGGAAGAAGAGGGGATTGAACTGTGAAAGAAAAACGAATTGTGGATATCCTCGGCCTGGTGGAGGAGACTTATATCGCAGAAGCTGCTCCCCAAAAGAGGCAAATGCGGCCGGGTTTTCGCCTGCGCAAACTTGCGCTGTGCGCAGGGGCGGTAATTTTGGCAATCTGTCTGTCATTTGGTACGGTATTAGCCGTAAATGCACAATGGCGGCAGGCGGTTATAGCATTTTTCTTCCCGCTTTATACGGAGAATGAAATCTGCGAAATTGAAGAAGGACATCGAAGCGGGTCCTTCGATATGATCGATACGCTAAATACTTTTTTGGAGCAGTTTAACAGGGAAAACATGATAGAAGGGCTTACAGCAAAAAAAGACGGCGGCTTTCATTATACATTGATTCCAAAGGATGAAAATGCGGTCAATGCCATCGTAGAATGCAGTCCTTCCAGCGAAAAACTATTGGTCATGATGGAAAGAAAGCCTTATGAGGAAACAACCGGACTCTGGCAGGTAACAGCGTATCAAGTTATCGATAGCCAAACAGCAGAAGAAATGATGGAAGATTTTCAATAATATTCTCGGGTGAACTGAGATTTTATTTGAAAAAAGGTGAAACATAAAAACCAACAGCGTCTATAAGAAAAAATCCCAAGCTTTTTTAAATGTCTCTGTCCGAGATAAGTATTGGTGTGCATAACCGACTTTTTTATGCACTTTCGGTGAATGCTCAGAGGCAGTAAAAAGGAGCAAGGTCGAAAGATATCTGGCTCCTATAAAAACTATTTAAGTAATATGGTTAGACAAATTTTAATTCACTTTATTTCTACAATAATTGAACCTTTCATTATTTCACTGTCCTCAGATAAACTACTATACAGACTTTTTGATACATTTTCAAAAGTTAGATTTTCATTGTCCGTAAGAACGACATAAGAGCTATCTGATTCAGCATTAGGCATTCTCCCAACTAACTCCAATCTAAATTGATAGGTATTATCTTCACATTGCCATGTTCCATCGTTCATTTCATAATATGTGACTACAATTCCATCACTCTCTGATTTCTCATACACTTTAGCAATATCGTTTTTTCCACAACCTGCGAGCAATAAAGTGCATATTACCAAAGCTGTTAATATCTTTTTCATATAGACCCCCCTTACATACCCTCCGTAAAATTATTTGTATACGGGAATGTAATTTTTTATGTCGATAGCAATTCTATTTATGCGTAATTATTTGCAAAAGTGTATCTTTTTTGTTCACCAACACTCATTTCGTACAGAGACTTTTAAATTAGAAAAAACTTGGGATTTATAATTTTTAAGTCTTTTTGCCTTTCAGCTTCCGAAATGGGATTTCGCAGGAGGAGAAATTCATGCCAGGCTTTCAGAACCAAGTCTTTTGGCATGTTCCTCTATTACTTGTTCAATCGAGGGATCAAACGCGTTCGGGAGCAGATAGCACGTCGTGCTGCCATCCGGTTCATAACCGCCATAGGGGTACATATCAGCGGTACAGATATAACCGGGCATCCCGTTGGAGTATCCGGCTGTGACGACATGCCGGCCCGGCAGCAAGTGTTTCATGTAATGATCGTATTCCACGCAGACTTCGCCTTCCAGTGCAAAGAACGTCAAATCATCTCCGAGATCCATCCGCTGGATCGAATAGGGAATTTGATCGGGCAGTACATCATAATACTTGACATAATACTCTACTGCCATCTGTTCGTGATAGGATAGTTTTCCCTCCTCCAGCATTTTCTGATATTCCTTCAACGGCTTTTTTGGCTGGAGCGGGACGTTGAAATGATCAATCCGGCAGCCAAAAGGCCCTTCAACCGGAGACATTTTTTCCTTTAACACATTCAAAACTGTATTGGCCAGTTTGGAGCCAAAGAATTGGACGTCCTCATATGTGCCGGAACGAAACGCAATTTGATCTTCCTTTACCGTACGAATCCGGATGTTGCCGCAGCAGCCCTGCAGGAACATAGCAGCGGCGCCGGGATACTGCTGTTCCACAGCAGCTCTGGCTACGCCGGGGTAATCTGCCGATATTTCGTCAAATCCTGTTGTGGAAGGGTGACAAGTATATTGGAACAAAACTGCTTTGACTTTGTTATTGCAGACTGCCTTCAGCACGGAAACTTCATCGTTTCGAACACCGTCTTCAAAGGCTGCAAAACGGTAAGTGCCATCAATAACTCTGCGTCGGTTTACGCCGATCCCATAGCATTCGGCTTCGCTGCGGTACAATTCTCCTTCTTCCAGGTCGGCAGCTGCCTTGCAGACTATTTCCGCAATCGTTTGATAGAATTGTTCTGCATATTCTGCCAAATAACCTCCAATTCCTTCGTTGCAGTCGATCAGAACCTGCGGTGCGCTGTGGGTATGGCTGGCATTGAATAGGATAGCATCTTCTGCAAGATTGGTCCGTTCAGCAATCAGCCTTCGGATATATTGCAGACGTTTGCGGTCAAATCCCAGTACATCAGCGGTTACAATTGCTACCTGCTTGCCCTGCTCTTCCAAAACCAGCGCTGCTGCATAAATATCATCGTGCACTCCGGTGAATTTGCGGTTCGGATTTCCAAATCCCGTTAAATGGACGGGAAGAGTCGTACTAATACATTGTTTACATACACCAATTTTCATAACTATGCCTTCTTTCTTAAAGAGAAATTCCATTTCCTCCAAAATGAGTGGTGGTCATTTACCGTTTGGGACAAGCGGAATCGGAACTTCATATCTTTCTGCACTCATTATAAAAAGCTCCTGCTTATTTGTCAATTTTATTTTTATTCATTTATCGTTTTTTTCCTCTGAATTGTTTCATTAAATTGTTTTAGGTCTAACATTTTAGTGAAAATGCTGAAGCAGAAATCGGTTGTTCACAGTTCTTTCATGGAATTGTAAGGTTTTTTTCGGGAATCTTTACAAAGGATACATAATTTGGACGTAATTTGTGATTATACTAAAATCAAGTAGTAAGCAAATACTCTGTTGGGGAGCAGAGTCCAACGCCTTCCAAAGAAAAAGAAACCATCTCAGAAAGGAGTGCTGAATTTGATCGTTATTACAGGAGCGACAGGACACATAGGAAACATATTGGTAGAAAAGTTAAGCCAAAAAGAAAAACGGATCCGAGCTTTTGTGTTGCCCGGAGAAGATACAAGCTATATTGAAAAATATGGGGTGGAAATTATCCGCGGGGATATTCGCTCTTATTCAGATGTGAAAAAAGCGTTGTTAGGAGCAAAATACGTCTTTCATCTCGCGGGGATGATATCCATTGAGACGTTTCCAAACAAAAAACTTTACGATGTCAACGTGAACGGAACCCGCAATGTTATCCAGGCCTGTCTGGAACTTTCCATCAAGCGGCTTGTTTATGTGAGCTCCATCCATGCGTTTTTGGAACCGAAAGACGGCCAGCCCATTACAGAAGCAAAGACCTTCTATCCAAGCCGTTTAAAGGGATATTATGCCAAGAGCAAGGCCCTTGCTACCATGGAAGTCTTTCAGGCTGTTCGAAAAAAGGGACTTAACGCAGTGATTGTGCACCCAACAGGTGTCATCGGGCCGAATGATTATAAACTCAGCCATATTGCCGAATTGGTCATTCAATGCGAACAAAACAAGATCCCCATGTATGTGAACGGAGGATATAATTTTGTGGATGTGCGCGACGTCGCCGATGGCATAATATCGGCTTGCTATAAAGGAAAAAGCGGAGAAAATTACATTCTTTCCGGCGGATATATTTCGGTTGCAGAAATGCTTTCGGTGATCCAGAAAGAAGCGGGAATCTCTGTGCCGAGGCGGAAGGCCCCAATGTGGGCCGCGAAATTTTCCTCCTATTTTATGGAACTGCACGAAAAAGTGCGCAGGATTGTGCCTCTTTATACCCCTTATTCGCTTCACACGCTTACCTCCAACAGCAGGACATCCCACGAAAAGGCAACAAAAGAACTGGGCTATCATCCGCGGAGTGTCCAGGAGTCGCTGAGGGATCTGGTTCAGTGGCTCCAGCGCAATCAATATATTACCGTCGGAAAGAAACGTGCACCCCAGCATTAATGGGGTGCACGTTTTATTGGTCAAACTTGTTCCCAAATCGTGCGGGCTGTTTCCAGACAAATTGCCGTCGCGTTTTCACACGGCTCCATTCCTTCAAATTCAATGGAAATGTCCCCATCGTACCCGGCATGCTTAATTACGCGGAGAATCTCCCAGATATCCAAATCCCCTTGTCCCAAAATTGCACCGCGGATGACACGGCCGCCAATAGTTTCAAACCAGTTGCCAAAGTCACAGTTGAAGCGTGCACCAGTGGCCGGCATCCGCCGCTTATCCCGGATATAGAAATCTTTTAGGTGAATCATGTCTGCATAGCCGACGCATTTTTTTACTGCCATTTCACTCTGGTCATCCACACACAAAAAATTTCCCACGTCCATTGTCATCCGGACGTTCGGACGGTCAATCGCGTTCAGCAGACGAATGACCCGGTCAGCTCCGTTGGCAAAAAATCCGTGATTTTCCAAAGTGGTATTCATGCCATATTGAGCAGCATAGTCAGCGCATTCCTGGCTGGATGCGACCAGGATTGGAAATACCTCTTCAAATGCTTCCGGAGTGCACTGGTCAAACGGACGGGAGAAGGCCACTGTATCATGACGCATTTTTTTCAGGCCAAGCATATGGGCAATGTCAATGTACTTTTTGATTCGTTCGATTTCCTCTCTCCGCTCTGCCTCTGTGTCCTTTAATACGTTGGCGTTGAGCGAAAAAGTGGACAATGGCAGGTTGAGTTTGGCTGCATGCTCCCGAATGCCGTCTACTAATTTTTGGTTGATGCTGCCATCTTCCAGCAGGAAGTCGAGCAAAAAGGGCACCAGTTCAAAATGCTCGCATTGATGGGCTTTTGCCCAGTCCATCACATCGAAAATGCTCATTTTGCCTTCGGTCATGCTGGCAAAAAGACAATAACTGCTGATTCCTAAACGCATAAAATCATACTCCTTTTTTAAAAATTTGAACATAAGCGAAATTTATGAAATAGCCGGCCCTGTTCGATAGATTATTTTTTCCCGCTGACAAAATAATAAGGATCCGTTTGAATTTTTTCCACCCCCTTGTGCAGGGCGGCTGCGGCGTCAATCAGATAAGCGGTTCCGCCCAGAACAGGGGAGGCTTTTAATTCGTTTGGATTTAAAAGACCTTCCAGACGCTCATACCGCTGCTCCAAGCCGCCGAATTCATGCGGGAAATATTCCTTTGCAATTTGCCTTCCGTCCTCCAGGATCAATGTGTATGGAATCTTCTGATTGGCCAAAGGATAAGGGGCCTTTGCCGCTTCTTCAACGCCGTGCATGAAAGTGTTGGGCCGCAGTCCGCAGCCGAGCATGAGTATTTTGCCGCCGGCCTGGACAAGCAGGCGGAAGGGGGAGCGTTCTCCCACGGGAGTACTGTCTAGGGCGTGTTTTTCCGTAATAGCATGAGCCAGCCTGCCGGACGCACAGACTGAGTGCGTGGGATGAAGGCTGCGGCATTGTGCATACTTGGTGCGGAAACACTCGGGCAGTGCACCAATACAGGTTTTTGTTTCTTTGATGTGAAAGATCGGATTTTCCGGCTTGACGAAGGCAAAGGAAAGGGCAGGTACCAAGAGTGTCCCTTCTTCGGTGAGCAGCTCTAACAGCGATTCAATCACAAGCTCTGCAGACAGCTCCGGCGTACGCAGTCCCTTAATTGAAGTATGAACCAGCAAAAGATCGCCGGGATGAATTCCCAGAGCAGTGAAATCCGCAAGCAGATGCTGACGGATGGAACGAGAGGGAGCCAAATCCAAGTTGTGCAAAGTATCCCTCCTTTCTGGATGATAGTTCTAACACCAGTATACATAAATTTTAGAAGGAGGACAAGAAAAATTTTTAAATCCGATTTAAAATTTTGGATTTTGAATGAATCCGGGAAAAATGAGATTACCGGTCGCAAAAAGCGGGTTAAGCGAATTAAACTTCTTTTTCGTATAAAATGGTACTGTCTTCCCGTTCGGCTCTATAAGGTTTGTAAAAATTTAATTTATGAGTTCGATTCTTCTAAATAGAGAAACTCTTCTTTTTTCAAAGCTTTTTTGAAACAGTTGAGATGACAGAAAAATTGCTGATCCTGCTGCTCACTCTCTTGCCTGTTCCAGTTAACCGTAACCGAAATTGAGGTGATACTCTGATTTTTGGAAATGGCTTTGCCGCAGAAACAGCATGTATATTGTTGCATGATTTATTCCCTCCATCCGTAATTCTTTTTCAGACGATTTCATGCGTTTTCACTTATTTTCTTCAGCGCGGTTATAATTTCTCTTGCACCTTCGATGGTGACATTATATTTGTTGTTTCCGATATTTTTAATATAAACTTTTGCTCCGTCTTTCTGCCTCATCACAATTGTTGTATCTTTCGTAGCCTGCATATCCTCTTTTGCAAAACCGCGTTCTTTCAGCCTTTTTTCTCCATGTTTTGTGTTTAACTCTTTTTTTGGAGGTTTGTATCACTGGAAACTTCTTCGCCTTGGCTGCCCTTAGTACCGTGAAACAGGCCGCTTTTGCCTGCGCTCATCAAAATCCTCTCCCATGCCGGAGGAGCGTCAAATTTGACTTGCCCACTAAAATTTTACCTATTTATGATTTGAATTGCAATATGGAACAGAGCCAGATCGATAAAAACATCTCCATTTCGAAAAAATGAACCGCAAATAATTGACAGCATGACTATAACACAAAAAGAAGTGCCGCTACTGCAAAGGTGAGGCGGCAAATTTGTGAACAAAGAAAAAGCGCGCCGGACATTCCGGCGCGCAGAATTTTTTAGGAGTAAATCAAATAGGAAGGAGCATGGAAGCGATTGCAAAATAGATGAGCAGAGCCAGCGAATCAACAATCGTGGTAATAAGAGGCGCCGCCATAATCGCCGGATCAAACTTAAGCTTTTTTGCAGCAATCGGCAGGATGCAGCCGATTGCTTTGGAAATTATGACGGTGAAAAACATACTGATGGAGACCACAACTGCGACCATCGGGTCGACCGCTTCAAAGTTCATATAGGGCGACAGGAAATTCAGCAGTAAAATCCGCAGAAAGTTAAAGATGGACAGACAACCGCCGGCAATCACTGCGACACGCACCTCTTTCCAGATAACCCGCAGAATATCAGAAGGATGGATTTCGTCCAGCGCCATTCCGCGGATGATCAGCGTGGAACTCTGCGATCCGGCATTTCCGCCTGTGTCCATTAAAAGCGGAATGAAGGAGGAGAGCACGATCATGGAAGACAGCAGCTCTTCAAATCCGCTGATGATGTTCGAGGTAAAGGTGGCAGAGAGCATCAGAACCAAAAGCCAAACAATCCGGTGCCGGGCTAAGGTAAATACGCCGGTTTTAAGGTATGGTTTTTCCGAGGGAGATACGGCGGCCATCACTTCGATATCTTCAGTCGCCTCTTCCTCCATAACCGTCATAACGTCGTCGGCCGTGATAATTCCAACCAGTCGCTTTTCCTGATCTACGACGGGCATGGAGTAAAAGCCGTACTTGCGGAATACATTAGCAACATGTTCCTGATCGTCCAGAGTATTCACAAAGATCGGATTCGGCTCCATAATTTCGCCGACCGTTTTGCTGTCGTCCTCAATCAGCAGCGATTTTAATTCCACCAAACCCAACAGCTTTCGGTCCGAAGAGATGACATAGCAGTAGTATACCGTTTCTTTGTCAATTCCGGTTTTGCGGATTTTGGTCAAAGCATCGCCCACAGTGAGATCCGGATGGAACTCTACGAACTCAATGGTCATGATGCTTCCGGCGCTGTCCTCCGGAAAATTTAAAAATTTATTGATGAGCTCGCGGCGGTCCGGCTCCGTATGCCGCAAGACCTTCTTAACGACGTTTGCCGGCATCTCTTCAATAAAATCGATGGTATCATCCAGAAAAAGAGAATTGACAATGTCGTAGATTTCCTTTTCTGTGATGGTTTCAATAATCAGCTGCTGCAAATCTTTATCCAAATAGGCAAATACTTCTGCAGCATTTTCCTTTGGCAGCATTCGAAACAAGGTAATCAATAAGGCAGAATCGTCCTGCTCGTCAGATATTTCCTGCAAGAGCTCTGCGATATCCGCTTCATTGCATTCCGATAAGAGGCGTTTGATTTCTTTCAAATCTTTTTTACCATAAAGTTCCAAAATTTTTTCGAGCATAAAAATACCCTCCTTTTTTCCATTTTAAATGCAAAACAAATTTGGGGCACACCACAATAACCCTACAGAGGGAAATCAGGAAAAACCCATTCCACCTATGTAGCGGGAATGTAACCCTTTTTCTGCACATAAAATCTGGAAGGTCGAAAAGGCCTTCAAAGCAGGGCAGGCAAACGGAAGCAAAACAGTGGGCTGCCCATAGCAGATTTTATGCGTTGCTCCCCCATGGGGGGTCGACTACCGGCAGCATCCATGACTGTTTTCACTCCTTTTCTATCTTATTTTATTTCTTCCAACAGGCAAACGGCAAGAGCACCGATTCCTTCACCGCGACCGGTAAAGCCCATGCCTTCTGTCGTAGTCGCTTTCATATTAATACAATTTTCATCCGTTTTCAATACTTTTGCCAGATTTTTTTTCATTTTATCGATATGTCCTGAAAGCTTTGGCTTTTGCGCAATGATGGTGGCATCAATGTTACAAATTCGGTAGTTTTTTTCGGTCAGCATCATGTGTACGCGCTCTAATAAAAGCAGGCTGCTGATTCCACGGTAAGCCTCATCACTGTCCGGAAAACAGCGGCCGATATCCGGCAGGCCGGCGGCGCCGAGCAGAGCGTCCATAACAGCATGCGTCAAAACGTCAGCATCCGAATGGCCTAGGAGCCCCAGGTCATATGGAATAGTTTCACCGCCTAATATCAGAGGCCTGCCGGCTGTAAAACGATGTGCATCAAATCCTTGTCCTATTCTCATGATTCCCTCCATAAATCCGTAAAATTCATAAAAAAGTATAAAAAAATGAGTCAAATCACTTGACACATCCAAAAATCCATGATAAAATTGAAAACTGCATTATAGTTTATAATGGGCACAGTAGGCATATAGACCCTGCCCGAAATTATTTTAGCATAGGTGTATAAAAAAATCAATAGGCGGGTAAAATATTTTAAAAAACTCCATTTTTGTATGGAACATTTTGGAATATTATTCATTTGACTGTTGAAAAAGCAGACAGGCATACTTCCAATAGAGGTATGTATTAAGGTTCATCCGGCAACCCATTTCGATAGGACCTTATTTATAATATGTAATGATTGCGTTTTTATACATGATGTATTTTCCTTTCGATGGCTCGATACCAGATAAGGCGTAACAAATCAGATGAGGTGATATGATTGATGGTACATGACGTTCAAATGGGCAAAAACATCAGAAAGAGCTATTCACGGATCAAAGAAGTTCTGGAGATGCCAAATTTGATCGAGATTCAGCAGGATTCCTATGATTGGTTTCTGCGGGAAGGCTTAAAGGAAGTCTTCGACTATGTCAACCCGATTACGGACTACACCGGCAATCTCAAGCTGGAATTTGTTGATTACCATGTGGACGTGGACAATCCCAAATATCCAGTGGAGGAATGCAAGGAAAGAGATGCTACTTATTCCGCTCCTTTGCGGGTAAAAGTGCGTTTGACTTCTACCACGGACCAGAACCAGACAGAGATCAAAGAAGCCGATATTTTTATGGGTGACTTTTATCTGATGACAGAACAGGGAACGTTCATTGTAAACGGCGCAGAACGTGTCGTGGTCAGCCAGCTCGTTCGCTCTCCTGGGGTATACTACAGCGAACAATATGATAAGACCGGAAAAAAACTCTTTTTCTCTCAAGTGATTCCATACCGCGGCGCATGGCTGGAATATGAGACGGATTCCAATGATGTGTTTGCCGTGCGGATCGACCGGACACGGAAACTGCCTGTAACTGTACTTATCCGTGCGTTGGGGTATGGCAGCGACCAGATGATCCGCGATTTGTTTGGGGACAGTGAACTGATCAATTCTACCATTGAAAAGGACACCACCAAAACGCAGGAAGAGGCACTTTTGGAAATTTATAAGCGTCTGCGGCCAGGCGAACCGCCCACACTTGACAGTGCCAAGACTCTTTTAAACAATTTGCTGTTTGACCCAAAGCGATATGACCTCTTTAAAGTAGGAAGATATAAGTTTAATAAGAAACTGGCGCTGCATCTTCGGATTGCAGGGCGTGTTGCTGCTGAGGATGTTGTCAGTGACCGGACGGGTGAAGTTTTGGTCGCCAAGGGAGAGGCAATCACCTTGGAAAAAGCAATGGAAATCGAAAATTCGGGAACCAATGAGGTATATTTGGACATTGATGGAAAGAGCGTCAAAGTTTTCTCAAACGCGATGGTAGATCCAACCCAATTTGTCGATTTTGATCTATCCGATTTAAAACTCGGTGAAAAGGTCAGCTATGTAGTGCTGAAGGAAATCTTATCTGAGTTTGTAGACGAAGAAGATATTAAGCAGGAGATGCTCGACCGCAAGGAAGAATTGTCCCCGCGCTGCATCATCATTGATGATATTTTGGCCAGTATCAATTATATTAACAATATGCAGTATGGAATCGGTACAGTAGACGATATTGACCATTTGGGGAACCGCCGCATCCGTTCTGTCGGCGAGCTTTTGCAGAACCAGTTCCGTATTGGACTGGCGCGTATGGAGCGCGTAGTGCGCGAGCGCATGACGGTTCAGGATCTGGACGTAGTCACACCGCAGGCACTGATCAATATCCGTCCGGTCGTGGCAACCATCAAAGAATTTTTCGGTTCGTCTCAGCTATCGCAGTTCATGGATCAGCCAAACCCATTGGCGGAGCTGACCCACAAACGGCGTCTGTCCGCATTGGGGCCAGGCGGGCTTTCTCGTGAACGTGCAAGCTTTGACGTCCGTGACGTTCACCATTCCCATTATGGGCGTATGTGCCCGATTGAGACGCCGGAAGGTTCCAACATTGGTTTGATTAACTCGCTTGCGACTTATGCAAAGGTCAACGAATATGGGTTTATCGAAGCTCCTTACCGCAGAGTAATCAAAGGGGAGGGGATCGTGACGGACGAGATCGTTTATTTGACTGCGGATGAGGAAGACGAGTATATCGTAGCTCAGGCAAACGCACTGCTGGACGACACGAACCGTTTTGTCAATAAAAAGGTAGCGGCCCGTTACCGGGATGAAATTTTAGAAGTTGAGAGGGAAAAAATCAGCTTTATGGACGTATCTCCAAAGCAGGTTGTTTCCGTTGCTACGGCTATGATCCCGTTCTTGGAAAACGACGACTCCAGCCGTGCGCTGATGGGAGCGAACATGCAGAGGCAGGCAGTTCCGCTTTTGGTAACCGATTCTCCGATTGTGGGTACGGGTATGGAATACCGTTCCGCAAAAGATTCGGGAGTTGTTGTTAAATCCAAAATTGACGGTGTGATTGAAAAGGTTGCGGCAGATGAGATCGTCATCCGCGGCGACGATGGAACACGCGAACGCCACAAGCTTTTGAAGTTCCTGCGCTCCAACCAGGGTACCTGCATTAACCAGCGTCCGATTGTTTACAAAGGAGACCGTGTGAAAAAGGGAGAGGTCATTGCAGACGGTCCGGCAACAGACCACGGCGAGATGGCGCTTGGCAAAAATGCGTTGATCGGATTTATGACCTGGGAAGGCTATAACTACGAAGACGCTGTTTTGATTAATGAAAAATTGGTGAAAGAGGATGTCTATACATCCATTCACATTGAAGAATATGAGTCGGAAGCCCGTGACACAAAACTGGGACCGGAAGAAATTACACGCGATATTCCCCATGTGGGCGACGATTCTTTAAAAGATCTGGACGAAAATGGTATTATCCGCATTGGAGCGGAAGTGCGCGCCGGCGATATACTCGTGGGTAAAGTAACGCCGAAAGGAGAAACAGAGCTTACGGCGGAGGAAAGACTTTTGCGTGCCATTTTCGGAGAAAAGGCGCGTGAAGTGCGCGATACGTCGCTGCGTGTTCCGCACGGTGAATATGGAATTATTGTCGATGTCAAGATCTTTACGCGTGAAAACGGAGATGAAATGTCACCCGGAGTTAATAAACTCGTCCGTGTCTATATTGCACAGAAGAGAAAAATTTCGGTCGGAGATAAAATGGCCGGCCGCCATGGAAACAAGGGTGTTATCTCCCGCATTCTGCCGGAGGAGGATATGCCTTTCCTGCCGGATGGGACTCCTTTGCAGATTGTGTTAAACCCGTTGGGCGTACCGTCGCGTATGAACATTGGTCAGGTGCTGGAAGTGCATTTGGGTTATGCGGCAAAGGCGCTTGGCTGGAAGATTGCAACGCCGGTATTCGACGGTGCTTCGGAAGAAGACATTGAGGAAACTTTGAAAATGGCAGGCCTGGATCCGGACGGAAAAAGTGTGCTTTATGACGGCCGGACAGGGGATCCGTTTGACAACCGCGTTACAGTTGGTTATATGTACTATATGAAGTTGTCTCACTTGGTTGATGACAAGATTCATGCCCGAAGCACAGGACCATACTCACTGGTAACACAGCAGCCGCTGGGCGGTAAAGCACAGTTTGGCGGCCAGCGTTTCGGAGAAATGGAAGTTTGGGCTCTGGAAGCTTACGGTGCGGCTTATACGCTGCAGGAAATACTGACCGTAAAATCGGACGACGTGGTCGGACGTGTCAAGACGTATGAAGCGATTGTACGCGGTGAAAATATTCCGCGGCCGGGCGCTCCGGAAGCCTTTAAGGTTTTGATCAAGGAACTGCAGAGCCTTGCGCTTGATATTAAGGTTATAGGAAACGATGAACAGGAAATTGATCTCAATGCGGATGATGACGATGACGGCGACCGGACAACGAAGCTTGACATTAATATAGCCGGCCAGGAGGACATTGATATGGCGGTGGATGAGGATGAACCGTTCGAGAAAAATGGATTCTATCTCCCAGATGATGATACGGATACTTCTGACCTTGACGATTATATTGAAACGCCGGAGGAAGACGATGAGGAAACCTCTGATGATGAGTTCATGAATGATATTGAGCTGGAGGACGATTTCCCGATGAAGGACCAGGACCTGCTTGATTTGGATCTCGATATCGACGATATCGCCAATCTGGATATGGATGAATAGGAGGGAGCTGGAGACATGCAATTCGATAATTTAAAAGCTCTGAAAATTGGACTGGCATCTCCTGAGAAAATCAGAAGCTGGTCTTATGGTGAAGTAAAAAAGCCGGAAACAATTAATTATCGTACGCTCAAGCCCGAGCGGGACGGATTGTTTTGCGAACGGATTTTTGGTCCGCAAAAGGACTGGGAATGCCACTGCGGAAAATATAAAAAGGTACGTTATAAAGGTGTAATCTGCGATCGATGCGGCGTTGAAGTAACGCGGGCAAAAGTGCGCCGCGAACGGATGGGTCACATTGAACTGGCTGCGCCGGTATCACATATCTGGTATTTCCGCGGAATTCCGAGCCGTATGGGGCTATTGTTTGATATTTCGCCCAGAGTGCTGGAACGTGTCCTATACTTCGCATCCTATATTGTCATTGATCCGGGCGAAACGGGACTGATGTACAAGCAGATTTTAAACGATAAAGAATATCGTGAATACAAAGAAAAATATGGGGATGGATTCCGGGCCGGCATGGGAGCGGAAGCGATTAAGGAATTGCTGCAGCAGATTGATCTGGATGCACTGGCAAAAGAGCTGCATGATGAGCTGGAAAATGCACAGGGCCAGAAGCGGATTCGTACGGTCAAACGTTTAGAAGCAGTAGAGGCATTTCGGAAATCCGGCAATCGTCCGGAATGGATGATTCTGGATGTCATTCCTGTTATTCCGCCGGATCTGCGTCCAATGGTACAGTTAGACGGCGGGCGGTTTGCTACCAGTGACCTCAATGACTTGTACCGCAGGGTCATTAACCGAAATAACCGGTTAAAACGGCTTCTGGAGCTAGGTGCGCCGGATATTATCGTCCGCAATGAAAAGCGGATGCTGCAGGAAGCAGTCGATGCTTTGATTGACAACGGCAAGCGCGGTCGGCCTGTCATGGGACCTGGAAATCGGCCGCTGAAATCTTTGTCGGATATGCTCCGCGGAAAGCAGGGACGTTTCCGCCAGAATCTGCTTGGAAAACGTGTAGACTATTCCGGCCGTTCTGTTATCGTTGTGGGGCCGGAGCTGAAAATTTATCAGTGCGGTTTGCCAAAAGAAATGGCTTTGGAGCTGTTCAAGCCGTTTGTTATGAAATGTCTGGTACAGGAAGGACATGCGCATAACATCAAGACGGCGAAAAAGATGGTGGAACGCGTTCGTCCTGAGGTTTGGGATGTGCTGGAGGAAGTCATCAAGGGACATCCGGTGCTCTTAAACCGTGCTCCTACGCTGCATAGACTGGGTATTCAGGCATTTGAGCCGGTACTGGTGGAAGGCAAAGCATTAAAGCTCCATCCATTGGTTTGTACGGCATACAATGCGGACTTTGACGGCGACCAGATGGCAATCCATCTCCCGCTTTCACCGGAAGCCCAAGCGGAAGCGCGCTTTTTGATGTTGTCTGCGAACAACCTGTTAAAGCCGCAGGATGGTAAACCGGTAACGGTTCCGACCCAGGATATGATTTTGGGAAGCTATTACTTGACGATGATAAAACCGGGAGAAATAGGCGAAGGCAAGATCTTTTCCAGTCCAGAGGAAGCAATTTTGGCATACGACAATCATGTGGTAGGACTGCACGCACCAATCCGCGTTCGTATGTTCAAGGAAATTAATGGCGAAATGCAGCATAGCATGATCGATGCTACGGTTGGACGGTTAATCTTCAATGAAAAGATTCCACAGGATTTGGGATTTGTAGACCGCAGCGTACCTGGGAACGAATTTGTGCTGGAAATTACCAAAAAGGTAGACAAAAAAGTATTGGGGGACATCATTGACCGGTGTATCCGAATTCACGGTTTGACAGAGACAGCTGAGTTGCTTGATAATATCAAGGCAATGGGCTTTAAATATTCTACCCGCGGAGCAACAACGATCGGCGTATCGGATATTCAGGTTCCGGAAGCCAAAAAACAGCTTTTAGCCGATGCAGAAGCGGAAGTAGAAAACATTACCAAGCAGTATCGTCGCGGCCTTTTGACTGAGGAAGAACGGCACAATTCCGTCATCGACGTCTGGACCCGCACCAATGACAAGGTAACCCAGGCGTTAAAAGAGAATATGGACGAATTTAATCCAATCAATATCATGGCCGACTCCGGTGCGCGCGGCAGCATCAACCAGATCCGCCAGCTTGCCGGTATGCGTGGTTTGATGGCGGACACGGCAGGCCGTACGATTGAAATCCCAATTCGTGCGAACTTCCGCGAAGGCCTTAATGTATTGGAATTCTTCGTTGGTGCGCACGGAGCGAGAAAAGGTCTGGCCGATACCGCTTTGCGTACAGCCGACTCTGGTTATTTAACCCGTCGTCTGGTTGATGTCAGCCAGGAAGTAATTGTACGTGAGGATGACTGCGGCACGCAGGGGTATATTGTAGTTCGTGACATCAAAGATGGCAATGAGCTGATTGAAGGAATTGAAGACCGCGTTTTAGGCCGTGTGCTGGCAGATGATTTGCTGAATCCGGAGACGGGAGAGGTGCTTTTGGAGAAAGGACATCTCGTCAAGCTGGAAGATATTAATTTGATTAAGAAATACGATATTAAAGAGGTAAAAGTCCGCAGCATTCTGGCCTGCAGGAGCAAAATCGGCGTATGCAGCAAGTGCTATGGAGCGAACTTATCCAACGGAGAACTGGTCAATGTCGGAGAAGCAGTTGGCATTATTGCGGCGCAGTCCATTGGTGAGCCTGGTACACAGCTTACCATGCGTACCTTCCACTCCGGCGGTGTAGCAGGCGGTGACATTACGCAGGGTCTTCCGCGTGTGGAAGAATTGTTTGAGGCCAGAAAGCCGAAAGGTCTCGCGATTGTAAGTGATATCAGCGGTCGGGTTTCCTTCACGGAAAACAAAAAACGCCGAGAGGTTGTAATTGTCAACGATGAAACCCATGAGGCATCGTCGCCTTATGTTATTCCATTCGGCTCTCGTTTGAAGGTAGCAGAAGGAGATCACGTAGAAGCGGGCGATCCATTGACCGAAGGTTCTATCAATCCGCATGATATTCTGCGAATCCGCGGAGCACAGGCGGTTCAGGAGTATTTGACTCTGGAAGTTCAGCGTGTCTATCGCCAGCAGGGTGTTGATATTAACGATAAGCACGTAGAAGTCATTGCCCGCCAAATGCTGAAGAAAGTAAAAGTGGAAGAGGCAGGCGATACCGACTTCCTGATCGGAAGTATGGTTGACCGTGTTGAATTTGAAGATGTCAACCAGGAAATGATCGATGCAGGGAAACAGCCGGCAATCGGTTCGGATATGCTTTTGGGTATTACCAAAGCTTCCTTGGCTACGGAGTCCTTCCTGTCGGCAGCGTCTTTCCAGGAGACAACCAAAGTTCTTACTGAGGCCGCTATCAAAGGAAAAGTAGATCCGTTGATCGGTTTGAAGGAAAATGTTATCATTGGTAATTTGGTACCGGCTGGAACGGGTATTTCCAAATACCAGGATATTGATATCGTGGTGGATGGAGAAGTGGTTTCCAACAAAGTGCTTGAACCGGCTCCTATTGACCCAAATGAAGATTATTGATTTCAAGGAAAAAACGGCAGCGTAAGCTGCCGCTTTTTTGTGATTAATTGAACTGTAAGTTGATAATTGTATTTTGTAAAATTTTGTGTTGTTCTATCAAAATTTTGTGATGATCTCCATGCTATATTGACAAATTAAATTAAAAAAAGTATAATACGTTACTGCAAATTGAATAAATTCGCATAATGTGTCGCATATGATGATTGGTCATATGAGGTGAAAAGGGAACCAGGTGAGAAACCTGGACGGTACTGCCGCTGTATGCGTCGAATGTTTCGTGCTTATCGGTGAAAGCCGGTCACTGGGAAACTGGGAAGGCAAAGCATGAAATGCGGAGCAAAAAGCTCTATATGACGTAAGTCAGAAGACCTGCATTACATTGCACCGTGTTTGTGGAATATCCGCATAGGTGCAGTTGCTTTTTGGGGCATGTGGAATGCTTTTTTTTGCATGCAAAAAAGTGCGGAATTCACAGGAATACAGCTGTGGCAACGAAAAAATTGCCGCAGCTTTTTTATTTGCTCGGCAAAATAAGGGGGGAGGAGAGCAAAGAAAATAAGTTTTTCTATCAGAGTAAAAACAGTTTGAGGGAGGAGAAATCATGAAAAAGACAAACAAGGTGCTTTCCTGGCTTCTGGTGTTTGCTATGGTCCTGGGTATTTTTCCATTTGACGCAAGGGCGAATGACAGTGAAGCAAACAGCGTAACTATCCTTTTCCGCGCACAGAAAGACGGTGCATTTCTGTTTAATCAGCAGGAAATAACCGTCACAGACGGCTTGGCAGAAGAATATGGTTATACTGTAGCGGCAGAGGATCATAATAAAGAGGCAGTAGGCGGTCCTACCGTATTTGATGCGTTAGTTGCAGTACATAAGGCGAAATACGGCGATGATTTTACAAAAGAAACAGCCGGAGATTATCTGCAGATTTCCAGCGGTACTTTGACAAGAGCATTTGGACAAAGCGCAACCAGTACCGGTTATTTTGTCAATGGTGAGATGCCAAACGACGGAATTGCCGGGGATCATGGTACGACGGGCTATATGATTGATACGGCTGTACTTGCTTCCAACGATAATGTGGATTTTTGGTTCTATCAAGACAATTATTGGACGGATTATTACACTTTCTTTACGGAGACAGAGAAGACCGTCTCGGCAGGCGAATCCTTTACTTTGACGCTGGAAGGTTTTATGGCCCTGAGTGCTATGGGCTATGAACCAGAAGCAGAGGCGATCAATGGAGAAGATGGATACATCACGATTCATTCGGTAAAACCTGACGGTTCGCTCAGCGAAGCGCTGACGGATGCAGATGGGGAAGCATTGTTGATTGATGCGAATGGACAGGTAACATTAAGCTTTGAGGAGGCCGGAACCTATCTCATTACCGCAAACGGTATGGAGGGGGATTTTTATGCCCCGATTATAGCGCCCTGGTGTGAAGTAACGGTAGAGCCAGCGCAACAGCAGACTGCGCCGAGCGAAATTACCATTGTCTGTGAAGAT
>CALYAR010000126.1 GCA_944393585.1 uncultured Clostridia bacterium
AGTCGGTTCCAAGGGTTGGGCTGTTCGCCCATTAAAGCGGTACGCGAGCTGGGTTCAGAACGTCGTGAGACAGTTCGGTCCCTATCTGTCACGGGCGCAGGAAATTTGAAGGGAGCTGTCCTTAGTACGAGAGGACCGGGATGGACGTACCAATGGTGCACCGGTTGCCGTGCCAACGGCATGGCCGGGTAGCCAAGTACGGACGGGATAAACGCTGAAGGCATCTAAGCGTGAAGCCCCCCTTAAGATAATATTTCCCACAGCGTAAGCTGGTAAGATCCCATGAAGACTACATGGTTGATAGGCCGCAGGTGTAAGTGCAGTAATGTATTGAGCTGAGCGGTACTAATCGATCGAGGGCTTGACCAAGATTGTGTAAGCTTTGGTAGTATTTCTTATCTTTGCTTGTATTGTTCAGTTTTGAGGATTCTTCCTCTTTTTTATATCCGGTGATTATGGCAAGGTATTGAGTTTTGCGAAGCAAAAGTCACTGGTACCGAGCCAGAATGCAGTGAGCGGCAAATGTTTCCGAAGGAAATATTGAGAGCGCTGTGGGTCATTGGTACTATCATTTTTATATCCGGTGATTATGGCAAGGAGGTCCCACCTGTTCCCATTCCGAACACAGTAGTTAAGCTCCTTCGCGTCGACAATACTTGGCGGGCGACCGCCTGGGAAGTTAGATCATCGCCGGATCTAATATTCCTCCTTAGCTCAGTCGGTAGAGCATGCGGCTGTTAACCGCAGGGTCGTTGGTTCGAGTCCAACAGGGGGAGCCACATAAGAGACAGCCCAATTCGCTGTCTCTGTGTTTATGGCCCGTTGGTCAAGCGGTTAAGACATCGCCCTTTCACGGCGGTATCGGGGGTTCGATTCCCCCACGGGTCACCATTTTTATATAAAGACTTTGATTTGGATTATGATGGTTTGAATTGAAGTTTTGGCCCAATCGTTGGGCTTTTTTTATACTCGATTTTGTTTGTTTCCTTGACAAGGAAAACGATAATTTGTATAATATATAATGTCTTTGAGTGATTTTTGGGCCTTTAGCTCAGTTGGTTAGAGCAACCGGCTCATAACCGGTCGGTCCCGGGTTCGAGTCCCTGAAGGCCCACCATATCGGAACAAGTTTTGCTTGTTCCGATTTTTTATTATAAAAATAATTTCCACACTCCGCAAAGTCCGCCTGATAGCCAGCGAAAGCTCCTTTTTGTGCAACCCTTGCATATCTCTTGATCGTGTTGACGATATTATACTGTTGTGTTATGATAGCAAATAATAAGATCTTGTACGCGAATCACAAAAAAAGAATGCGTCTGGCCAGAATCGGTTCGCAGTTCTAAAGAATATGATGCCGGATGCCAGCGGCTGTTTTTAAAACTTATGGATGGCTGCCATACAGTCGACATCATGTTTGAAATTTTACATCAGGGTCGTGTTGCTGATATGAATTATAAAAATGGGAAATGGGCAAAACAAATTCTGGATAACCGGAATGACGAAGGAATGTGGGGGAATTTTCACTCGCTGAGCAAACCGGTTAATCATAAGACAATTACCACCGAACAGGCGATACATAGACTCAGAATTTTGGGATTTACGAAAGAAGATGAAGTAATTCAAGCTGTTTTGAAACGAATGTGCCTGTGTGTGAACGGAAAACAGAAAATTGATGATTATTATGAGAAAACACATGACTGGAATCTTTTTGAAAAACTCATGCTTTCCGCATGGATAAGACTTTTTGAGCCGGAAAATGAAATTGCTGTTCATGTTGCGATGCAATGGGCATGGATAGCGGAACAGGCGTTTCAAAGTGGGCAGTACAACTCAAAAGATGATATCGAGGCATTTGTTTCACAATTTGGCAGGAAACCCAAAAGCGGATTTGAAACAGGGTTTGGTATGTTTTATCATGCAGTGCTGCTGCAGGGAGTTTTAACTGCCCGGACAGAAAGTCTTTTATTGGACTATTATCTGACACGTCCGGATGGTATTTTCTATATTTATGATAAACCTCTTTTCATATTGCCCGAAATTTTTGCTTCCAAACAGACCAGTTATTATCTGGCTGCTGTCGAAGTGCTGGCAGGCTATCAGAATGCACAGGAAAAACTGCAATTTGTTGTCGATTGGCTTTATGCCAATAAAAACAAACAGGGTCAATGGGATCTGGGTACAGGTGTGAAAGATGGAGTTTATTTTCCTTTATCGGATTCCTGGCGAAGCGAAGATTCCAGAAAATTAGACTGTACGGAAAGGATAACCAAGCTATTACAAAAAATCACAGCAAAGTAACCTGTTTGCGCTATTTCGCATTGTTTTACCTTGCCGCAGGAAATACCCACACTTGGACATTATTGATCGGAAAAAACAGGAAATACAAGAAACAGAATTGTTTCGTTGGTTTAAGACTTTTTACACGCGTAAAAATTCTGCCAGTTAAAAAAACAGATCAAAATCATATATTCTGATGACGCGCGTTGCGGTCATACTTCCCTAAAACTGGTTGGTGTGTAATAGTAGGGGAATCTCATTAAAGTAAAAATGCTGTTACAAAAGATTTCCTTATTCCATTCATGTATCATTTAACTCCGGAAAAAAGATTTTGTAGTGCCTGGAGTACCCCAAACAAACCAAGTCAAAGAGTTTTGTATTCGTTATAACTATATGATATCATAATACCAATTTTGTTAAAGAATGAAAGGAGAAATTGCAATATGGAGCTATGGGATTTGTATAACGAACATAGAGAACGGATCGGGAAGGATCACATTCGCGGCCAGGAGCTGCCGGATCACTGCTATCATTTGGCTGTTCATGTCTGGATCAAAAATCGTAATGGCCAGTATTTGATTTCCCAGCGTTCAGCAAGCCGGCCCACTTATCCGCTGATGTGGGAATGTGTGGGCGGTGCAGTGTTAAAAGGAGAGAGCAGCCTGCAAGGAGCGTTAAGAGAAGTCAAAGAAGAAGTCGGAATTGATTTGATCCCCGAGAACGGGAAAGTAGTTTTTTCCCAAATCAGAGGGACAGTCAATCAGATTAAATATAATGATATTAGGGATGTCTGGCTTTTTCAATACGATGGGGAAGTATCGCTGGCAAAGGCAACGATGGATGAAGTCGCACAGGTGAAGTGGATGACGCGCCAACAGATGGAAGAATTATTCGACAGCGGGCAATTCGTTGATACATTAGCTTATTTTTTTGATAAAATAGACGTCTGAAATAAAGGGCGCAGGAATACCGCCTGGCTGTCCTTTTCCACATAAAAATAGTCGTTACCATAAAAGTTATGAGTATAGTTACAAATCAAAAAATTTTTCTTTGGTCATAACATTGAAGTGAACGAAACTCGGTTAAGGCTATCAGAATACACTTAAAGCTATGCTCCTGTTCGCGGCGGAATCCTGTTTTCTCATATATCAACCAGTGTAAGAAAAGAAAACAAAAATGGAACTTGAATCGACAGGGACGATATGGTATATTGGTGATGTCATTGAGTTTTTTATTGGAAAAGGAGGATTTTAGGATGGAAAACTATGAACATCCCGAAGATATCTGCGCCCATTTGGGCGACGACTATGACCGTTATTTAGGAGCTATTGTTCCGCCGCTATTCCAAAATTCCCTGTTTACCCGAAAACGGGAGAGCTTTGGATATTCATATTCCCGAATCAATAACCCCACTCTTGAAATTCTGGAAAAAAAGCTGGCTGCACTGGAACATGCAGAAGCTGCCCGTGTCTTTTCCTCTGGGATGGGGGCGATTACCGCTACCGTTTCCTCTTTGCTGAAAGCGGGAGACCACGCAGTTGTGCTGTGCTGTGCTTATTTTCCGGTCACTCAGTTTTTCCAAAACCAAATGAAGAAATTTGGGGTTGAAGTAGACTTTGTAAAACACGGTACAATAGAAGAATTTGAGGCGGCAATCCGGCCGAATACAACTTTGTTTTATTTGGAATCGCCCTCTTCAAATATTTTCCGCATATTGGATCTCCGGGCAATATCGGCTTTGGCAAAACAGCATGGAATTGCTACGATAATCGATAATACCTGGGCAACGCCGCTTTATCAAAATCCTTTGGATTTGGGCATTGATTATGTTGTGCATTCGGCGACGAAATATCTGGGCGGTCACAGCGATCTTTTAATGGGTACAGTAATGGGATCTCAGGAACATTTGGATCAAATCCGCAATGGAGAGCGTGCAAATTGGGGCTCGGTTCCCGATCCCTTCTCCGCCTGGCTACTGATCCGCAGCCTGCGAACCTTAGAGCTGCGTATGCGGCGCCACAGTGAAAACGCAATGGCAGTTGCACGCCTGCTGGAGGGAAACAGAAAGGTAAAAAAGGTATATTATCCAGGCCTGGAGTCTCACGAGGGTCATGACATTGCTATTACACAGATGAGCGGCTTCAGCGGGCTGATGAGCTTTGTTTTGGACGCAGACGACGATCAGGCCATGCACTTTGTAAAGAGTCTGGAAGTATTTGAAGAAGGGCCGAGCTGGGGCGGATTTGAGAGTGTTATGAATACGCCGGGCGTCAACGTGGCTCCTGGGATGAGAGAGTTTGAAGGGGTTCCGCAAGGGCTGATTCGTATTTCCGTGGGTCTGGAAAGCCAGGATCTTTTGCTGTCTGCATTGGAAAAGGCGTTAAAAGAACTGTAACTTGACATTATTTCCTAGGTAATGGGAATATGAAGCAAAAAGCGGGATCTCTTCTATCACGAACAGAATTATTTTAATAAGAGTTCCCGCTTTTCCATATTGCCCGAATGCAGAATATGCTATGGGCGTAGTGATCTAAGGAAAGTTTTTTATTTTGTCTTTTACCTCCCAATTTAATCATGGAGAAAGCAGTTTTGTCGGCCAGTTCTTATACGCGGGCTTTATACGCATATAATTTATTTGATATAACCCTAGTATCCTTTTAAAAATTTAAAATAGAGGGAAAGGAGTTTCCTATGAAAAACATCCGGGAAGATATCGAAGAAGTCATTGCACGCACCCAG
>CALYAR010000127.1 GCA_944393585.1 uncultured Clostridia bacterium
CTCGCAGGCTGCAGGGGAAACAAAGCCGCCGGAACCGGCCGGGAACGGGGAACAAAACAGTTCCAATGGGCAGACATCGGAACCCAGCGCCCCTCCCAGTCCGGTAGAGCCGGAGGACGCGGAAATCGGAGAGACCGAATACACCTGTACGCTGTCCGTCCGCTGTGACACGATTTTGAACAATATGGACAAGCTGGACGCGGCAAAGAAAGATTTAGTGCCGTCAGACGGCGTGATTTTTTCGGAAACACAAGTTACGTTTTATGAAGGCGAATCGGTATTCAATGTGCTCCAGCGTGAATTGAAAAAAGCGAAAGTGCACCTGGAATTTGTCAACACGCCGCTTTACAACTCCGCTTATATCGAAGGAATCGGAAACCTTTATGAATTCGACTGCGGCGATTTGTCGGGCTGGATTTATAAGGTAAACGGCTGGGCCCCCAATTACGGCTGTTCCCGCTATTCCCTCCAGGACGGCGACGTGATTGAATGGGTTTATACCTGTGATTTGGGACGCGACGTGGGCGCAGAGTTTGTAGAACAGGGGGATGCGGAATGAAGGATTCCTTTTCCAGTTACCATCCGCTGGTAAATTTTTTGTATTTTGGGCTGGTGCTGGTGTTTTCCATGGTATTTCTCCATCCGGTCTGCCTGGCGATCTCCATGGGCTGTGCTTTTGCCTGGTCGTGCAGTCTGGGAGGACGGAAAGCGCTCAAGTTTAACCTGCTGGGACTTTTGCCTATGATGATTTTTATGGCGGCGATGAACCCTCTGTTCAGCCATGAGGGTGCGACAATTTTAGCGTATTTCCCCGACGGGAACCCGCTCACGCTCGAATCGATCTGGTATGGGATTGGGGCGGCGGCTATGCTGGTCACCGTTGTGTGCTGGTTCTCCTGCTATAATAAGGTGATGACCTCGGATAAATTTGTCTATCTCTTTGGCCGGGTCATTCCGGCACTGTCGCTGGTGCTTTCCATGGTGCTCCGCTTTGTGCCGAAATTCAAAGAACAGCTGCATGTTGTGTCCAATGCCCAAAAGTGCGTAGGGCGCGACGCCGGAAGCGGATCGCTGCTCCAAAAGATTAAGCACGGAATCCGGATCTTATCGGTGATGATAACCTGGGCGCTGGAAAATGCGATTGAGACGGCGGATTCCATGAAAAGCAGGGGGTATGGCCTGCCGGGACGGACCTCCTTTTCCCTTTACCGCTTTGACGGGCGGGATCAGGGCGCGCTGGCGTTCTTGATCGGCGCGGGAGTTTATCTTGTTCTGATGGCTGTCAAAGGCGAGCTGTACTGGCAGTTTTATCCCATTACCAAAGGCGCGGCAGTGACGGCCTGGTCGCTGTCGGCCTGGCTTTGTTATTTGGCGCTGTGCGCCATGCCTTTGATTTTAAATTACTGGGAGGGGCGTACTTGGAAACGTATCGTATCGAACATTTAAGCTTTTCTTATCCCAATCAGGAGAAAAAAGTTTTAGACGATGTGAGCTTTGCCATTCGGCAGGGTGAATTTGTCACGCTTTGCGGCCCTTCCGGCTGCGGCAAAACGACGCTGCTCCGTCAGCTCAAATCCGTCCTGGCGCCGCATGGAACACGGACGGGAAAGATTTATCTGGAAGGGACGCCGCTGGACGAATTGGACCAGCGTACCCAGAGCGGGCGCATTGGCTTTGTACTGCAGTCGCCGGAAAACCAGATCGTGACGGATAAGGTATGGCACGAACTGGCCTTTGGGCTGGAAAGCCTGGGCTATGACACGCCGACGATCCGGCGGCGGGTGGCGGAGATGGCGAGCTTCTTCGGCATTCAGACCTGGTTTTACCGGGATGTGGCGAAGCTGTCCGGCGGCCAGAAGCAGCTTTTGAACCTCGCCGCCGTCATGGCCATGCAGCCGGCCGTGCTGATCTTGGACGAGCCGACCAGCCAATTAGACCCCATTGCGGCGGCGGATTTTCTGGCAACGGTAGGGAAGATCAACCGGGAGCTGGGGGTGACTGTCCTTTTGACGGAGCACCGCCTGGAAGACGCTCTGCCGCTTTCCGACCGGGTGATTGTGCTCGACGGGGGAAAACTCATTGCCGACGGAACGCCAAGGGAAGTTGGAAAAGAGCTGAAAGCTCAAAATCACAGCATGTTTTTTGCCATGCCTGCGCCCATGCGGATCTGGGCCGGCGTGGACAATGACCTCGATTGTCCGGTTACCGTCCGGGATGGCCGCGCATGGCTGAGCGAGTATCAAAAATCCCATCCGATTGAGCCTCTTTCCTGCCGGGAGCCGGCTGGGGATGGAAAGCCTGTCATTGAACTGGACGAGGTCTGGTTCCGGTATGAGAGAGAACTGCCGGATGTGGTAAAAGGCCTGCGCCTGAGCGTGCCGGAGCGGTCGCTCTATGCGCTGGTCGGCGGAAACGGAACCGGAAAAACGACCACGCTTTCTTTGATCGGCGGAATTCAAAAGCCCTACCGCGGCGAGGTGCGTCTGGAAGGGCGGCCGCTGGAAAGTATACCGGATTCGGAAAAATTTGGCGGCCTTTTGGGCGTACTGCCGCAGAATCCGCAGGCGCTGTTTGTGAAAAAAACGGTACGGCTTGACTTGTATGAAATGCTGGAAGACCGGAAAATCCCTCAGGCCGAAAAGGACGGGCGGATTAAAGAGGTTTCGTCCCTGTGCGAGCTGGAGGGATTGCTCGACCGGCATCCTTATGACCTGTCCGGCGGGGAACAGCAGAGGGCTGCACTGGCGAAGGTACTGCTGCTTGAGCCGCGCATTCTGCTTATGGACGAGCCGACAAAGGGAATGGACGCGTACTTTAAAGAAAAGTTTGCGCGGATTTTGCTGCGGCTGATTGAAAAGGGGACTACCATTTTGATGGTAAGCCATGATGTGGAATTCTGCGCCCGCTATGCAACCCGGTGCGCAATGTTTTTTGACGGGAATATTGTTTCGGAGGGGGAACCGCACGCGTTCTTTTCCGGAAACAGCTTCTACACAACGGCGGCCAACCGGATGGCGCGGCACATACTGCCGGAAGCGGTGACCTCCGAGGATGTGATCGCCGCCTGCGGCGGAACAGAAACAAAGCCGGAAGAAAAGCCCGCCCGGGCCAAGCTTGCGTCTGTTTCGGCAGGCGTGACAGAAGAAAAGCGGCCAAAGCGTGCAAAATGGCGGCTTCCGGCGGCTGTGGGCCTGCTTGCCTGCTGTGCGGCGCTGGCGGTATGGCTGTTTCCTCAGCTGGGAGAGGGAACGTTTTCCGATATGCTTCCGGCGGCAGGAGGTTCGGCGGACTGGAGCCTGGTTCTCTGGATTGCTTTGCTGGCGGCCGGAGTGATCGGCGCGCTGGCTCTGCTGGGAGCGGAGCAGAAAAAGGACGCATCTGCGCCGCTTTTGCGGCAGAAACTGTCGAAGCGTACCATTGCGGCCGCCGGTATGGTACTGCTGCTGGTGCCGTTGACGATACTGGCCGGCGTTTATTTTCTGGACGACCGGAAGTATTACTTTATCTCACTGTTGGTATTGTTTGAAACCATGCTGCCGTTTGCCCTGGTTTTTGAAGGCAGAAAGCCGCAGGCGCGGGAGCTGGTTGTCATAGCCGTTCTCTGTGCGATTGCGGTTGCAGGACGGGCCGCGTTTTTCATGGTGCCGCAGTTTAAACCGGTTGCGGCGATTGTCATCATTGCCGCCGCTGCATTCGGCGGTGAGACCGGGTTTTTGGTCGGAGCGGTCTCCATGCTGGTCTCGAATTTGTTTTACGGGCAGGGGCCCTGGACTCCGTGGCAGATGTTTGCCATGGGAATGATCGGCTTTTTGGCCGGGATCCTGTTCCGGAGAGGCTGGCTTGGCAGGGGACGGCTGGCGCTTTGCCTTTACGGCTTTCTCTCCACCCTGATTATTTACGGCGGCATTATGAACCCGGCGTCGCTTTTGACGTTCCAGTCAAACCCTACTTGGGAAATGCTTCTGTCCTATTATGCCGCAGGGCTCCCGTTTGATTTGATTCATGCCGTTTCCACCGCCTTTTTCCTGTGGATTGCGGCTCCCGCTATGCTCGAAAAGCTGGATCGGGTCAAGATCAAATATGGCTTGATTCGATGAGAGAAAGCCCCGTACCCTAACGGGCCGTACCGGATGCGCCGCTTTTGGCGTGCAAACGGATGAAAAGGACTCGCATGGATACTTTTTTATAATCTGCAAAGAAAAACAGCAGAGCCGGTAATATTTCCGGCTCTGCTGTTTTAAGAATTGGCTGCCCCATCCCCTGGTTTTCCAGCAGCAAAAGCAGGAGGGATTGCCATAGGGTGGTTGGTTGTCCATTTCTATAATAACTGAATTGTATTACTTTACGGAAGCGGCGCGGGCCGCCACCTGCTCCGTCAGACGGCCCGCCCGGTCTGCCCGTGAAAATAAAATAGCCGCGTATGTATGCGACCATACGCGGCACAATTCAGATATGGATCTATCTAAAATGTGCACCACCTACTCGTTTTTCACCCACCAGTGACGGTCTATAATCCGAACCGCCTGAAATTCCCGCCGTCCCAAACGATCCGGACGAGCGTGCTTCTGGTTCTTGTTTGCAGGAGCCCTCCACTTGCCGCCTCTGCTTCGGGAAGAGTAGAAGACGGATTCCCGGCACTCATTTAGAACATCAACTAAAAGATATGCTTGCGGGAAATGCGGAAACGTGGTATAATACTCCTGCACCGCAGGGTGCAAACTTTCGCGTATGGTAGCCCTATTACCTATGCGAACCATCCTGGTGCGCTAACACTTAGGGTGGCTACGGTGCTATGATATTTTCAAGTATATTTTATATAAAATAACCTGAAATGTCAATAGCAAAAAAGAAAAAACCCTGCTCCATTTGCGAGAAATTTCGAGAAAAAACGCAAAAATGGGGCAGGGTTTTTGTATGGGTTTGATTTTAAACCGAATTTGCCCGATTTCTGTTTCTTATACCCTTTTTTAAGGATTCACTTTGAGATTTCTTGAGTTATAGGGAACTTTTGAACATATTACAAAAAAGGAAACATTTTTACACAAAATTGATTGAAGCGGCACGAAAAATGGAGAAAATCAAAGCATGAGAAGAATAAAGGCCCCATTGCCGTTGTTTTTCGGAAATAAAAAATTACGGTATTGACACCTGTATTAATAAAAAAATAAAGGCAAGAATATAAGATTTTCATGGGAAATTCCGCACATTGTAAAATGGAATCGGCAGGCTATGAAAAGACAGGCACTAAAATCAAGTAGGACGCCTAAAATCAAAGCCCGGATAAAATTTTGCTGAAAAATGTTGAAATTTTTAAAAATTTTCAAAAAGATGTTTTCGCTGCTGTCCGGCAGCATTAAAACCGGGATTCAGACATATTTGCTTTTGTTTTATCCTTGTAACTACACAGGAAAAATCTGCTCTGTTCCCTGATCCGGTTTTCCGCTCTGGCAGGCAGTTTCTTTTTTCCGGCACTTCTTTCTTCACATCGGATTTGCGTTTTGCGCCTGTTTCCGCCCGGAAATGCTGTTCAACACGCACCGGTGTACCCGATTACATATTTCAAGTGGCCGGCCGCCTTTTTCCAGTACAGCCGCCCGGATATAATGCTTTGAACCGCAGACGAATTTCTCCTTGCCGGCGCTGGATAAGATAAAATAATAATGCCGGCTTTTAAAATAATTACGGTGCAGTAAAACAGCTTTATTTTGCCGCATGTTTTCCATTTTTAATTTAAGGAGTGCGGAATAAGCGGTTATAAAATGCCGTAAATAAAACAGCGGCAAAATGCGGCGGAAAAAATTACTGCTGTTTTTGACGCAGGCGGAGGTTTGTGAGCCCGCTGTCTGCCCTTGGGACTTCAGAAGGCGCGGCGGCATGGCCGGATACCGGAGACAGCATTTATTTTATGCGGCAATCGCGTATATTTGACTGCAAAAGCTTGAATTTCCTTCCGCAGCATTGTA
>CALYAR010000128.1 GCA_944393585.1 uncultured Clostridia bacterium
GAATCTCTGGGAGAGATGTGATTTTCGGCGGCGGGTCTGCAAAGCAGAAGGAGATTTCCCTGTCCGGCCATATTGACTCGGATTCCGGCGAGGCAAAGGTTCGCATTCGGATGAACTGCAAAGTAATCGAATTAACGCCGGATGAAAACGGATTTTTTGAAGCAGAATTGAGTTTTGACAGCGGAGGCAACTATATTATGGTAACATACGATCATTTTACGGGCCATGTCGAACTCAACGCAGAATACAGTACAAACATGCCGGTCAAAGAGGCCGATTCTGTCATAGATCCGGAAGGAAAGAAAGTGGAATCAATCTGGCAAAGCTTAAAAAATCTTTGCAGGGTGTTTGAGAAAGGAGAGGAAAACGATGCCAGAACAGATTAACTGGTACAATGTCTGGCTCAGCATTACCGATACCTGGTTGCCGCTTGCCGGAATTATCGCAGCTCTTATTGTTTTGGCCTTTATTGTACATGTAGTAAAAAAACGGAATCATTAGCTAAAAAGCCGCGTTTGGAACGCGGCTTTTTAGCTAATTTCATTTCGATTCGGAAGGAGGCCGCTTTTCTGAGAGCGGGAGAATAATAGAAACCTGAAATCCTCCCACTGGAGAATGATCCATTTCAATTCTTCCGTCGTGCGCCGCGGCGATTTGCCCTACGATCAAGAGTCCCAATCCGTGCTGCTGTTCGCCCAGTTTACTGGGGCTTCGGCCGGAAGAAGTCCGAAGTGTGGCAAGCTGTTCATCGGAAACCCCTTTTCCGTCATCCGATATGGTAATCCGGCACATATCTCCTTCTTTGCATACCTTTGCAGAAATCGTACAGCCATCGGGATTGTGTACCTGAGCATTGACAATCAGGTTGGAGACAGCTCTTTGGAGCAGATTCGCATCCGCCTGAATCAGACAGGAAGTGAGGGATTCGTCTGTTGTCCACACAAGGGAATACTTGTTGTCCGGATCGACATTTAAAAAATCCACAACCACCTTCCGCAGCAGGGAAACGGCATTCTGTTCTGTCCGCTGGATCGGCTGAGCATTGTATTCCAATTTGGAAGACAGATTGAGATCGTTGATGAGATTTTTGATCCGCATACTTTGAAAGCGGATTACACCGGCTTTCTTCCGCTCTGATTCTGCAAGCGATTTGTTATCTTCCAGCTGGCTGGCATATCCCATCACCATAGAAAGCGGCGTGCGAATGTCGTGGGATACGCCTGCAATCCAATTTGCCCGGGCGGTTTCTTTTTTCTTTAGATCGTATTCCTGCATTCTCAGCTTTTCCGCCGTCCGGTTCAGGGAGACCGCTAAAGAGGACAGAAGCCCCTTTTCTTTGACGTATACTTCAGGCCCCTCCGGAAGCGCTTCTATGCCGCGAATAATCGGTTTTACAGACCGAAGCACACCCGAGACTGCAAACAAATAAATCAGAAAAACGATGACAAGGTTAAACAGGAGGAAAATGACTACTGTCTGCGGCAGGTTTGCAATCATATCATAGTCAAAGGTATTCCACATGGCTTTCCAATAAGCGGTTTTGGGATGCCCCATAATCAGAAGGTCGTCTCCGTATTCTCCGACGGTCGTAGGATAGTCCTCGATATACCCGCGGATTGCCCAGGACAATTCCGCCAAGGTATAGTGAAGCGGTATTTCCGAAGGCAAATTGCTGCTGCTCCATTTCACGCTTCCGTCCGCATCAACTAAAATTGCCCAGGCCCCGCTTTGTTCTAACACTGTTTTTCCCTCATCCTGAAGTTCATATGTTCCGTCCTCTGCCTGCAAAAGGGAGCCGGCAACCATTTCGGCAGCTTTCCATGGACTTCTGCTGCTCGACTGATGATAAAACATTAGAAAGAACAGAATGAGGTTTAAAAACAGAATCAGGACAATGGATAGGATGAGAATCAGAAAAAAACGCCGAATCAGCTTTAAAATACTTTTCATGCTCTCAGCCCTCCACCAGCAGTTTATAGCCCAATCCCTTCACAGTAATCAAAGAAACGGGTTTGGAGGGATTCTCTTCGATTTTTTCCCGGATCCGCCGAATATGAGCCATCAGCGAGTTTTCATAGCCAAACGGGTTTTCTCCCCAGACGGCTTCGCAGAGCATGTCAATCGTAACAATTTTGCCGGCGTTCCGATACAGCGCCTGCAGCAGTTCAAATTCTTTTGCCGTCAGCGGAATGCTTTTTTCATTTTTGATTACTTCCGCCTTTTCAAAGTCTATTTGGCAAGCAGCCAGCTGGACGAGCGGCTGTTCGTTTTTATAACACCGGCGTAAAATAGCGCCGATCCGCAGAATTAATTCTTTGGGCAGAAACGGTTTCACAATATAATCATCCGCTCCCAAACCAAGACCGCGAAACCGGTCTTCCTCTTCTCCGCGTGCGGTTAAAAACAAAACGGGGACATCAGAAAACGCCCGAAGCTGTTCGAGCAGAGAAAAGCCGTCCCCATCCGGAAGCATAACGTCTAATACAACAAATTCCGGCCGCCACTCCCGGCAGGCGGCAAGAGCCTCCTTTGCAGTTTTTGCCTTCTTGATCTGGCGATATCCCTCTGCTTCTAAAATCCCTGCCGTCATATCGAGCAGAGCAGATTCATCATCGACCAATAGGATTCGTTTGTTTTTCAAATATGGAACATTCATTTTGTTCACCTCACTGTCTATAGTATAGCATATCCATTTTTCATTTTGAGACTGTTTTTTCAATGTAAGGTAAATGTAAGGACAGGGAAAGCTTGGCGTAAGGTTGACAAGGTATACTGTATTTCGAAAAAGAAAGGGGTGCTTCAAATGACCAATATGATTGAAACGCATCATTTAACAAAACAATATTCCGATTTTACAGCCGTGTCCGACCTGAATCTTCATATCAAAAAGGGACGCATTCACGGTTTTCTGGGACCAAACGGAGCCGGTAAATCGACGACGATGAAAATGTTTTTGGGATTAACCAAACCCACAGACGGTTCCTTTGAGATCAATGGGAAAATGTTTCCCAAAGACCGGCAGCAAATTCTGAGGGAAATTGGTTCCCTGATCGAATCTCCTGCCTTTTATGGGAATCTTACCGGAGAAGAAAACCTGGAAATCATTCGGAAAATTTTAAACCTTCCGAAACGTTTTGTGAAAGACGCATTGGAAACCGTAGGACTTTATGAATACCGAAACCGGCTGGCGAAAAAATATTCCCTGGGGATGAAGCAGCGGTTAGGCCTAGCAGGAGCTTTGATTGGAAAACCGCCCATCTTAATTTTAGATGAACCGACCAACGGGCTGGACCCTGCCGGAATTCATGAAATCCGAACGCTGATCCGTTCGCTGCCGCAAACATATGATTGTACGATTTTAGTTTCGTCTCATTTATTATCGGAAATGGAGCTATTGGCAGACGATGTCAGCATTCTCAATCACGGAAGGCTTCTCTTTGAAGGGACGCTCTCGGAATTAAAGCAGTACGCTGTCCATGCCGGATATCCGGTGGAAAATTTGGAAGAGACTTTTCTTTCGATCATTGAAGAGGACAATTTAAAGCGGGGTGGGAAAAGATGAACGTTTCGCTGGAGATGAAAAAACTGAAGCGAACCGGGTTTTATCCGGCATTTCTGTTCGGGGCAGTCCTGGCGGCGGCGATTCCCATTCTTCAGACTGCCTTTCGGGCGGAATATTTTACCAATCAGCTGCTTCCGGGACTGGAAATTTTGCTCGGGGCAAATTGGCAGATGCTGGCCATGCTGAATGTATTTTTTTTGGTGATCGGTGCATGTATGATGTATCACATTGAGTTTGCAGACCGCGCAATTCAAAAAATGGAAAGCCTACCTCTGTCCGCCGGAAGGGTGTTTGCAGCAAAATGTTTCATTTTATTGGGAGCCCTTTTGTTCGTCATATTGATAGAGGCTGTCTCTATTGCGTTTTGTACCATTCACTGGTTTTCCGCCGGCCAGAATTTCGTGCAGGAGCTCTTCCAAATATTTGGATTTGAATGGATTCTTATGGTACCGGCAGTTATCCTTATGATGATGGTTGCCTCTCTCTGCCGGAACATGTGGATTTCTCTGGGGATTGGCGTAATCTGTATTTTTACGGTCACCATTTTGCCCCACGAAAATCTCATTCTTTCCTTTTTCCCGTTTTCTCTGCCGTTTCAGTCTCTGCCGGATGCGCACGACAGCTTGCATGTGTCTTCTTATCTGGCGGCAAGCTGTACGGAAACAGCCCTTTTTGGAATCTTAGAAGCACTCATAATTCGAGTTAGGAGGAATTGCGCATGAATTGCTTGTCTTATTTTGGAATGGAAATCAAAAAAATCCGCCGCTCCCATATCATTTGGATTTTATTGATTCCAATCGTGATTCTTTGGATTCCTGCGGTTATCAATTCCGGCATGAATTTTGAAATGCAGGCAGAAGGAATCTCTCCGGAACATAATTTCTTTATCCAAAGCTTTATGGGGCTCGCCTGGTTTATGTTTCCGTCTACTTTAGTTATTTGCACCGTTTTGCTGAACCAGACGGAGCGAAGCGGCAAGGGGATAATAAAAATGCTTTCACTGCCCGTTCATCCTGCCGCCCTTTGCCTGACAAAATTTGCAGTGTTATTGCTATTGGCGGCAGTGCAAATGCTTATCATGATCGTATTTTACTTTTTCGCAGCCGCGGCTGCCACACAAATAAACGGCTATCCTTTTCTCATTTCCCCTTTGTTTATCCTGCGGGAAACGGGAGTAATCTATCTTTGTTCCATCCCGATGGCCGCCTTTTTCTGGATGGTTTCAGCCTGCGTCCAAACACCTGTATTTTCTGTCGGAATCGGCCTTGCTTCCATTGTTCCGACTGTTCTGGCAATCAATACGAAATTTTGGTTTCTCTACCCGATTTGCTACCCCTTCTATCGAATTGTAGTGCTGCAGGGCGAGATGGCTGCAAACATTGACACTGGCGCTATGGACCTTATTCCATTTTTGCCTGTCGCCATTGGAATTACTGTAGTTTGTCTATTTATATCTTGTTTGTTTTACGGAAAAGCAGAAAGACTAACTATTAAAAGTCAAGTCTAAAATAAAGATTTTATGAATGAATTGCGGAAACGCATTTCAGATATAGTTGTACCTTGAAAATCGCATGATAAACAGAGTGTCATTTCAGGCACT
>CALYAR010000129.1 GCA_944393585.1 uncultured Clostridia bacterium
GGAGACGGTGACGGAGACTGTTCCGCCTGTGGTCCTAAGCTGATAACCACATTTACACTGGTCTGTTTTTCGATTTTACTTCCCGCCTTAATCGCCTGCCGGATGATCTTTCCTTTTTCCACGGTATCACTATATTCCTGGGTAATTTTACCCAATACCAGCGATGCATCGTCCAATTCGTCTTCTGCCTCTTCCTGAGTCATTCCCTTCAAATCGGGAACCGTTGTCTGATTTTCCTTGACTGAATTGACATAAAGCATGACCTTATCGCCTGCCTTGACCGTTGTACCGGAATCCGGCACCTGTCTTAAAACCGTATCCGCAGGGAAGTTTTCGCTCTCCTCAGAAACGATTTCAACCTCTAATCCCAGATCTTCGAGCTCTTTTACCGCTTCAGAACGGTCTTTGTTAATGACATTGGGCAAATCAAAGCTCTCACTGCCCAAACTGACAATAACCCTAACCTCGGAATCCTTATCTACTTTCTCTCCTGCCTTTGGCTCCTGGCTGATAATGCAGTTTTTGGATACGTCGGCCGAATACTGTTCTTCTGTCACTGTAAATTTAAGGCCTGAAGCTGTAACATCGGCTTCCGCTTTTGCCCGTTCCATTCCGGTAATCGGCGGAACCTCGACCTGCATCTCTTCCTGGCCGCTATCATCATTGAATATGCTGGCTATGGTAGGCCAGAACATATCGTAGACTGCCCAAATCACCAGGCAGGCTGTTACCAGTGCGGCTATGACCGCAATTTTATCCGAGCGGGTCATCGGCGCTTTCTTTTTCTTTCCCTTTTTGTTTTTTTCATTTTGATTCTGCGGTGTTTTACTCACTGGTACACCAGCCTCCGTCTCTTTTGAAGTTGATATCGGTTTCATCCTGACAGTAGGGGAGGTTTCCGCATCAAAAGGCGGAATGGCCGCAGCAACAGTGGAACTGGCCGTATCGCGGGCCATTTTCAGGTCCGCCAGCATGAGTGTGGCACTCTGATAACGTTTGGCCTGTTCCTTGCTCATAGCCTTATTAACGATGCCCTCCACCACGGAAGGAACCGCCGGATTCAGCTCCGTAATGCTCGCCGGCGTATTTTCGACATGCATCAAAGCGACCGACACAGGAGTCATTGCGTCAAACGGTACTTTCCCCGTCAGCATTTCGTACATCACAACGCCCAGCGAATAAATGTCGCTTTTCTCATCTACATAACCGCCGCGGGCCTGTTCCGGCGAAAGATAATGCACGCTTCCCATTGTATTGGCAGATATTTTCACCGTCTGCGTACTGGTCGCCTTTGCGATGCCGAAATCCGTTATTTTAAGGATATCCCCTTCTGTCACCATAATATTCTGCGGTTTAATATCCTTATGTATGACATGGTGGCTGTGGGAATGTTCCAGCGCCGAGCAGATCTGAATTGCAAAATCCAGCGCCTTGCGCCAATCCAGTGCGCCGTTTTGTTCGATATATTTTTTCAGCGTAACTCCGTCCACATATTCCATAACGATATATGTGACGTTCCCATCCTCCTTGCCAACATCATAAATGCTGACGATATTTTCATGTGACAAGCTCGCTGTGGCTGCCGATTCAATGTTAAAGCTTTCTACAAATTCCGGGTCGTTCCGAAATTCCGGCTTTAAAACCTTGATCGCAACCAGCCGGTTCAGCTTCAGGCATTTGGCTTTGTAGATAAACGCCATGCCTCCGCATCCTATTTTTTCGATAATTTCGTATCTTCCGCCTAAAATATCACCAGGCATTAATTCTTCCATTTCTTACACCTCTTTACTTCAAGCTTGTGCCGCATTCGCATTTTTCATCAGAATTACGCTGATGTTGTCCTTTCCCCCGCCGGCGTTTGCCAGATCAATCAGGTCATTGGCGGCTGTCTGCAAGTCATATTCTTTCTTCAATCGATTCAAAATCTGTTCGTCACTCACAAAATTAGTGAGTCCGTCGCTGCAGATTAAAATGGTTTCTCCCCGATAAGGACAGGTTCCGATATCCACACTGATGAGCTTATCCGTTCCCATTGCTCTGGTAATGACATTTTTGCGCGGATCAACCTGCGCCTCATCGCTTGTAATCTCTCCCTTTTCTACCAGATCCGCTACCAGAGAATGATCCTTGGTCAGTTTCCGGAGAGAATCTTCCGCAACACAATAAATGCGGCTGTCCCCCACATGGGATAAAATTAAAGTATCTTTCGTTAAAAAGCATAAACTCGCCGTCGTCCCCATTCCGCGGTACTTCTCTTGCGTACTCATGCGGAAAATCGCTTCGTTGGCTTCAAAATACGACTGGGCAATAATCGTTCTCAAATCATCAATACTCATCGCATACTTATAATGGGCATTAATAAAGGAGGAGATTGTCTCAACCGCAAGCGCGCTTGCTACCTCTCCGGCCTTATGCCCACCCATTCCGTCAGCCACAATCGCATAGGCTTCATCCGCAGCGCACTCATGGACGTATATGCTGTCTTCATTGGAGCTGCGCACAAGCCCTGAATGGGTGGCCTTTCCAATTATCATATTGTCCTCCTCCTATTCCGCTCTCTCCGTTTCACGGCGGCGTTTGCGAAGCTGCCCGCAGGAAGCGTCGATATCACCGCCGGTTCTTTTTCTTATTGTAACGTTAATTTCACGATTTTTCAACTCTTCTGCGAATATTTCCAGAGTTTTCCCGTTACTTTTTTGAAATTCACCTTGTTCAATCGGATTGACCGGAATTAAGTTTACATGCACCGGCTTGCCCGCAAGCAGCGCAGCCAGTTCCCTTGCACATGCGACGCTGTCGTTGATCCCCGCTGCCATAGCATATTCAAAGCTCACCCGCCTGGAGGTCCTCTCAAAATACCGGTCGGATGCGGCGATTACCTCCTTAACCCCATATTTCCGGTTGACCGGCATCAGCTTCGAACGGATTTCGTCGTTCGGGGCATGGAGTGAAATAGATAAGGTTAAGGGAATGCCTTCTTCCGCCAAAGCGTTGATTTTCGGCACCAGGCCGCAGGTCGAAAGTGTGATATGGCGGTAGCTGATATGGAGCCCGCTTTCATGATTGACAATTCGCAAAAATTTTATAACTTCCTCATAGTTATCGAGCGGCTCTCCCATTCCCATCAAAACAATGTGCGAGATCCTTTGTCCAATGTCTTTTTCGGCGGTCATGATTTGGCTTATCATCTCTGCGGCCGTCAAATCGCGCACCTTTCCTCCTTGAGTCGAGGCACAAAAGCGGCAGCCCATATTGCAGCCTACCTGCGTGGAAATGCACATGCTCACGCCATAGGAATAGAACATCACCACGCATTCGGCCAATTCCCCGTCTGCAAACCGCATCAGATACTTGACTGTGGAATCCCGCGACACCCACTTTTGCTCAATCTCAGCGCCGCTGATGTACGCTCTTTCCGCAAGTTTTTCCCGCAGTGCTTTGGAAAGGTTGGTCATTTCTTCGAACTGCCCGGCGCCGCGGTAGATCCATTCAAAAATCTGCTTTGCACGAAAGGGGCTCTCGCCCAGCTCTTTCATATAGTTCTTGAGCTCATCCATGGTCATGTTTTTGATGTCGGTCATACTTCTTTCGTCCTTTTTTTGAATTTCGCCATAAAAAAGCCATCCGTACCGGTCCGGTGCGGCAAAAGCGTCAGCATACCCTGCGCTCCCCCCATTCCCTGAAGCTCTTCCGGCAGCAGCGGATCAAAGCCTTCGGGTTCGAATTCCGGATGCTTTGCCAAAAACGAAGCGCACACCGCTTCATTTTCCTGCCCGGCGAGCGTGCAGGTACTGTAGACCAGGACTCCGCCCTGCTTTAAAAGATGGGCGCATGCGTCTAAGATTTCCTGCTGCAGTTGGGCAAAGGCTGGAATATCTTCCGCTTTCCGGTTCCAGCGGATCTCCGGCTTTCGTCCTGCAATGCCCAGCCCCGAGCAGGGCGCATCCACTAAAATCCGGTCGGCACAGACCGACGGATTTCCTCTTGCATCCTGTACGCGGGCATGGACAATGGACAAGCCAAGGCGTTCAGCTTCTTTTTCAATCAGTTTTTTCTTATGTTCATATATATCGAAAGCGAGGACTTCCCCGCGGTTTTTCATTAATTCAGCCAAATAAGTACATTTTCCTCCCGGTCCGGCGCACGCGTCCAAAACCGTTTCGCCTTCCTTTGGATTAAGCACGCGGCACACCAGCATGGCGCCAGTATCCTGCACGCAGTACCATCCATCCCGGTAAGCCGCATCCTCCGCAATGGAGAAGCCTTCGCAGTAGACAGCGTCTTCGCAAAGGGGAGAAGCCTCCGCCGCAATCCCCCGCTCTCCAAAATAGGCAAGCAGGCGGCTTCGGTCTGTTTTCAGCCGGTTGACCCGCAGACTCAGACGCGGCGGCCGGTTAAAATACGAAAGCAGCTTCTCGCAGTCGCCGCCGCACGCCTGCCGGTAGACCGGCACCATCCACTCCGGAAAAGAATAGCGGACGGACAGCCCCTTATCTCCTTTGGGAATCGCAATTTCATTTCGCTGTTTGCAGAGCGTGCGCGCAATTCCGTTGACAAAAGCGCCGCTTCGCTCACCTGCCAGCTTTTTGGCCAGCTTGACTCCCTCATTGACCGCGGCACTGTCCGGTACCCGGTCTAAAAACAAAATCTGATATGCCGTCACCCGAAGGACATTCAAAACATCATATGCCATTTTTCTGGACTTTATTTTCGCAAAACAGTCAATGGCATAGTCCAGATACAATTTATTTTGCAAAACGCCGTAGACCAGTTCGGTGACAAACGCTTTGTCCCTTGGATCCGCAACATCTTCCAGCGCACTGCGCAGAAGCAGATTGGAGTAGGCTCCGTCCCGTTCCATCGCCGAAAGAATCCGAACCGCCGTCCGGCGTGCATTTGGTTTCGTCTGATTTTCCATATTCTCTACCTTCGATTCCGGTTTCCAAACAACAGAATGATACGGGCCAGGTTTGCGATTGCCGTCAAGGTTGCCGCTACATAGGTCATCGCCGCGGCGCGCAGCACCCTTCTCGCTCCCGTCACTTCCTCTCCTTCCAGCATACGTCCTGCTTCAATGGTTGAAATGGCGCGCCGGCTTGCATTGAACTCCACCGGCAGGGTGATTAACTGAAACAGCGTTACAGAAGAAAATAAAATAATTCCGATGTCAACCAAAATGGGAAGTCCCATAAAAAGCCCTAAAATAGCCAGCGGAATGGAGATCGTCGATCCAATATTTGCCACCGGGACAATGGCGTTGCGAAGTTTAATGGGAACATATCCCGTGGCATGCTGGATGGCATGCCCCACTTCGTGCGCCGCCACGCCGATGGAGGCCACGGAAGTGGAATCGAAAACGCTGTCCGATAAGGATACAATGTTCGTACGCGGGTCATAATGGTCGGTGAGATTTCCCGCCACCCGCTGGATGGAAACGTGATAGAGGCCATTTTGATCCAATATCTGCCGCGCAACTGCGCTGGCCGGAATCCCGCGGCGCGAAAACTGGCGCGAATATTTGGAAAAGGTGGACTTAACGCCGATCTGCGCCAAAATTGAAATCAAAAGTGCCGGCAATACCAGATAGATATAATAGGGATCGATATAAAATCCACGATAAAACGGCATTACTCTTCTCCTTTCAGAATTTCACCTACTGCAATGGTATGGCCCAACGCATAGGCATCCACGCTCATCGGCTTTGCATTGGGGAACTGGGCCTGTTCGATATAAAGGCTTCCTTTGCCCGTACAGACCAGCATTCCCTTACCCTTCTCCACGCTTAAAATCTGGCCGCAGACAGCATTGGCCGAGGTTGTTTCCGGCCCCAGCGCCGTCCGGCGGATTTTCAAGATCCCGCCCTGATAACAGGTCCATGCGCCGGGCCATGGATTGGTTCCGCGCACCAGATTGTGAATCTCCTGTGCGCTTTTGGTCCAGTCAATTTTTCCGGTCTCCCTGCTCAGCATCGGCGCATAAGTGGCCAGATCCTCCTGCTGCGGACGTGGCTTGAGCGTCCCGTTCTCTAACTGGCGCAGGGTTTCTTCCAGCACCTCTGCGCCCAGCTCCGCCAGGCGGTCCCACAGCTCTCCTGCTGTTTCATCTGCTCCGATGGCAAGCTGTCTTTGAAGCAGCATATCGCCGGTATCCAACCCTTTTCCCATCTGCATGGAAGTCACTCCCGTGACGGTTTCGCCTCGGATTACGGCCCACTGAATCGGGCCGGCGCCGCGGTATTTGGGCAGCAGGGAAGCGTGAATGTTGATTGCGCCATACCGGGGAAGCTTCAAAAAACGCTCCGGCAGAAGCTTTCCATAGGCAACCACGACAATCACGTCCGGTTCAATGTCAGATAAAGTTTGGAACAGCGTGTCATTCTTTCGGAGCGTATCCGGCTGATAAACCGGAATCCCGGCCTCCAGTGCGGTTTCCTTTACCGGTGGAGGCGTGAGCTTATGGCCTCTGCCCTTGGGTTTATCCTCCTGCGTCACCACAGCCAGGACTTCAAAGCCAGCCTGCTTTGCCGGGGGGCTTAAAAGCTTTGACAACGAGACTGCCGCAAAGTCCGGTGTTCCCATAAAGACAATCTTCATTTTTCCTCTTCCTCCGGACTGACAAAGCGAATGGCTTTATCGATGAACAGCTGTCCGCTCAAATGCTCTATTTCATGGCAAAACGCGCGTGCCAAAAGGCCGCTTCCTTTATAAATATGTTCCTGTCCGTCGCGCCCCAGCGCACGAACCTTAACTGTCTGCGGGCGTTCCACATGCGCCCAGACGCCCGGCACGCTAAGACAGCCTTCCACATCTACCGCAGCGCCGCGCTGGGAAATAATCTCAGGGTTAATCAGCTCGATCACGCCCTCCCCGATATCGACCACTGCTACCTGCTTCAAAATTCCCACCTGGGGGGCGGCGAGCCCGACGCCATTCGCCTGGTGCATGGTTTCTGCCATATCGTCTAGCAATTGAAATAATTTTTCATCCAAGGCTTCCACTTTGCGGCAATGCTTGCGCAAAACCGCATCGCCTTCTTTTCGAATTTCTCTGATCGCCAAATTGGGTCCCTCCTGCTTTTCTCTATCTATACCATTTGCAGCAGACTGCTGTCCTATGCAGACCCATGTCCGCTTTTTCAACTGGTTTTTAACAAAATACTGCCTGAGACAAAACTTCATTCTTTTCTTTTTATTTTTTCACTTGCCGTTTCATATTATAGCAAAGTCCAGCCGTCTTTTCAAATCCTATCGGCTTTTTTAAGATTTTTATAAGTTTTTTCCCGAACCCCATAAAATTTATGCCATAATTGTTTGTATCTTTCGTAACAATTCCGTCATATTATAAAGAAAGAATATTCTCTTTTTTGCGCAGAAAACGGGTTATTCGAAAATTATTCGTGAATTATGACCAGGTCATAACAAATTTTTCCCTGTAATTTGATCTGCTTCTATATGTTTTTCACAAAAGTTATTACAAAAATATTAAAAAACAGTTGACAAACTATTTCACCCATGATATACTGGGAACCGTGAAATAAAGATATTTATTTTACACACGAAAGGGAGGTTTTAAGGTTTTATGAAGAATATCTTCAAATTGTGTACTTCCGTGTTATTCTCCGCAGTTATTTCCGTCTCGTGTCTCGCAGCAGCCTCGGCAGAAGAAAACGCGGCTCCGGTTGAAACAGGATATGCGCTGGTTTCAGTCGATTCGTATTTAAATGTCCGCTCACAGCCCAATATGGACGGCGATGTAGTAGGCAAGCTGGTAGAGAACGACGTTGTTTATATTACAGCAGTTTCAAATGGTTGGTGCACCATTGATTACGGCGGAACGCCGCTTTACATCTCAGATGATTATGTAGGAAATATTACCGCCCAGGAGGCAAGCGAGCTTATCAGCGCACAGGCAGAGCTGGCGGCAAAGGCCGCGACAGTATCCGCTTCTGCGGGACAGGCCATTGTAAACACTGCAAAGCAGTACATAGGTGTTCCTTACGTCTATGGCGGCCGTTCTCCAAAAGGATTTGACTGCTCCGGACTGACCAGTTATGTATATGAGCTCAACGGGATTACCCTTCCGCGCAGCGCGACCCCGCAGTACGCGATGGGAACGAAAGTGTCGAAAAGCGAACTCCAACCCGGCGATCTGGTCTTCTTTGGAAGCGGACACATTGAGCATGTTGGGATTTATGTAGGCGACGGAAACTTTATTCATTCGCCGCGTCCCGGGAAGAGCGTTCAGATTGAAACCTTAATGAGCGGGTATTACAGCAGAAATTATTACGGAGCCCGCAGGATTGTCGGTTAAATTACGAAAAAATGTAACAACCCATTCACAAAATCAGTGAATGGGTTTATTTTTTGTTCGTCAGAAATTTGTAAGAAATTCTCCCGTTTCTGTGCCGGAACCCGTTTCGTTTGGGAAAATGATCCGGCGGTCGGTTACAATACCGTGAACAGGAAGATCCAAAGGGTCATGCGGTAGGCGCGGGACAAGCTGAAAATCAAAGCCAACGCCGACGCGGACGGCCCGCTCTGAGACTGAACCAAAAAAACGGTCATAGTATCCCCTGCCATAGCCCAGCCGGTAACCTTCCAAATCGAAAGCCAGTCCCGGAGTTAAGATAAAATCAATGGAGGAATTTTCGGCCTGTTTTTTTTCTTTCGGCGCTAAGATCCCATGCTTGCCCAAAACAAGCTCGTCCATCGCGCGGATTTGCACGGCAGCCATTTCATCTTTTCCCGGTTCACAAAAAGGAACCAGGACACGCTTTCCTTCCGAAAGCGAATATGAAATCAATTGGTGTGTATCCACTTCCGAACCATAGCTCACAAAGAGCAGGACGGATTGCGCCGACTGAAAGGCGGGCAGCTGGATTAGGCGGCGGAAAACCGCCTCCTGCGCTGTTTTCCGTTCCGAACCGGATAATGCTTTTCTCTTAATCTGAAATTCGCGCCTTAGAATCTCTTTTTCTGTCATTGATAGCACATGGTCTGCCGCAGAGAATCTGCCGCTTGTTTTCCCTTTACCTTCTCCACAATGGCAAACCCAAAATCAGCTGCCGCTCCTGCCCCTTTTCCGGTTATTACAGATCCATCGGTCACGACGCCGTCCGGCTCTACCTGCGCTCCAATCAGTTCCGACTCAAATCCCGGAAAGCTGGTGGCTTTCTTTCCCTTTAATAAACCGAGCTTTCCCAAGACGGAGGGCGCCGCGCAAATGGCGCACAGCAGCGTTTTTTCCTGGTTAGCCTTCAGAAGCGCACAGAGCGTATCCGAAGCCGCCAGATTTTTGGTTCCCGGCATTCCTCCAGGCAAAATCAGCGCCTCCGGAGAAGGATCCTGCAATTCGGTCAGCTCAATGTCAGCCGTTACCTCTATGGAGTGGGAACCACGCACCCGTTTCCCCGTCACACCGACTGTCTGCACCGAAAGACCTGCCCGGCGAAGGATGTCAACCGGAGTAAGCGCTTCAATTTCCTCAAATCCTTCTGCTAAAAAAACATAAAACATGACCTGGTACTCCTTTCTACTCAAACATTAAATTCATAAAATTACTGCGTTTTGGAAACAAGCCGTCCAAACTGCGCCCATCTCCCTGTATCTTTTGTAAATATGCGGCTTCTTCCAGGCTGAGCGCGCCTGAAGCAAGCTCGGAGAGCGTTTGAATATCCATGGATACACCATAGCTTTCTTCTTTTTCCAGCAAAACCGCCTGATGTTCCCGGACATGGTAAACCCCTTTGTTCCACGCACAGATATCATCTGTGATGCGGATATAGACGTCTCCATAAAAATGGCGGGAATGCGCCTGTAAAACAGCCTGTGCGTCGATCACACGGGCCATCGCATAGGAGAACTGGCAGACCGAACGGCTGCTGTCTGTAAAGTCCCGCACAACCGGATCGGAATCCGGCAGGCGGAGCAACGCGCGCTCCGCCTGCGGACTATGGCTTCGGATGAATTCCATGATGTTTCCAAAGGCTTCGTAATCGGTAAAACACATCTCCTGAACCTGAAGCGCGCCGTCCTGTAAAATATAGTAGACATATCCCGCAAAATCCGCATCGCGTTTCAACAAAAAAATATTTCCGCCGGACAGCGCCGCATCCTGCAAAATATTTTCCCAATCGAAAACCGATCGGATTTGATAGCAGTTTTTATTTCCACAATACGCCTGGTAAACCTCATGGAGCGCACGAATGGTATTTTCATCGAGCCGCGCGATTTGCCACTGGCCGGAGCGCCGGTAGCGCGGGATCTCGCGCATGGGCAGGTTTACTTCCCGGATATTCGAACAAAGCCCATAGCCGAGCTTCTGATAAAAGGAAGGCGAAAAGGGGATCAGAAAACTCATCGCATGCCCTCTTTGCTTCATTTGATAAAAAGCCTGCCGCATCAGCTCCCCGGCAGCCCCGCTGCTTCGCTTGTGAGGGGCTACGGCAAGCCCTTCCACAAAAGAAGCGGCCACCTCCCTTTCGTCTACCCAAAATATATCCGGCAAAAGCTGAACCATTCCGCAGACCTCACCCCCGTCCACACAGACAAGCGTATTTTCCGCCCGATAGCGGCGGTCAAAATTCCAGCGGATGAACGCATCTCCGTCCCGGAAACAATATCCCCACAAATCCATCAATGCTGGTTTATCTTCTTTGCCGGCAAAACGAATGTCCATTATAATTCCTTTCTACTCTGAAAAAACAGCCCGATACTTTTTCGCCATCATGACGGGATAATAGGATCGCTTTGCCCGCCGGATCCCTTCAATTCCCATATCCTCTTCCCGGTTGATATAGGTGTATCCGGCGCATTCGTGGCGTACAAACTCCTGATTAATTACGGCGAATGCTCCCCGCAGATTGGCATGAGCGAATTCCGCGTGCACGACGAATGTATTGGAATTGAGCCTCTCTCCCACATCTACTGCGACAACCTCTCCCAGGACGCGGATCAGCCCTCCCGTTACGCCCAGCTCTTCATAATGCGAAAACAAAGCACGCTTAGCTTCCCGATCGTCCTGAATATCAGGCGTGTCCATCCGTGTTTGGTACCAGTCTTCAAACAGTTTCACACACTCCGGAATATTTTCCGGGGTAATGGGTTCATAGGTATAGGGATACATTTTAGAAAACGAGGAAATATGGTTGCGTTTCTGGTGATATTTTTTCCCCGGCAGCTCCATCAAATCCGAAGCGAGATAAACATAATCGTTTGATCCTTCATCATTGGTAATGGAAACGGCTTTTCCATACTGCATTTTCATAAAATCATGCGCAAATTCGGAATACAAATAGAAAAGAGGGCTGCGGTTTTGCTCTCTGAAATAAGCGAGCGCCTCTTCGGCCGCCGCTTTGTGGTCCCCTTTTCCAACCGGAAACGCAATCCCCAGTTTCCCGTTTTTTTCATAGCTGGTCATCATGCAGCCATGAGCCTCTGCCCAACGGATCTGATAAGGGATCCGCCACATAAACATGTTGGCAAATGTCAATTCCGAAATGGTATTTTCCTGTTCACTTAAATATTGGTCTATTTTCGGTTTGTCTGTTATTTTTATCTCTTTCCAACTCAGCATAAAAGCCTCCGATGACTGTTGTTCAGTCCGAGTCTTGTGTCATTTTCTTTATAAAATTAAGCTTTTTTCTTCGCTTTTGCTTTATTTTAGCATAAACTGTAGCTTTTGGCAACGCATGTTCTTCCAAATCACGTTGTTCCCCGGACTAAATGGTATCTTTTGCGATGAAAACTGCGCCGGCCAAAATGACGGCCGGCGCAGCAGTTTCCGCTACTGGATTTTTGCATCCTGCAGGGCATCGACCCAGTTGTACAAAGAGTTTGTCTTAAAATCCACCAACTTTTTGTTGTAGGCGTCGAAAAATGTGCTGGAATAAATCGGAAGAACCGGCAGGTCGTCTGTGATTAATTTCCCAGCCTCCGTATAAATCGGCTTTGCCTCCTCTTCACTGAGTTTGCTCTTTCCTTCGTCCAGAAGGCGGTCTACTTCCGCATTGCGGTACCGGGCAAAATTCGATTTTCCGCTTCCGATATTGGAGGAGTGATAGGTTGTATAGATTTCGTGCGGATCCGGGCCTGCAAATTCACTCGCCATAAAGAACAGGCTCCATTTGTCCACATTTTCATCGGAATGGACTTCGACATAATCGGCCAGCGTATTAAACTCCATATAGGCGATGTTGAGCTTAATCCCAATAGAGCCCCAATCTCTCTCCCACATGGGAATGAGCGTCGACAGGACGGGATTGTCGGGCATGGCGGCAATTTTCAGCTCCAAAACCTGTCCGTCCTTTTCCCGCATACCGGAAGCGTTTTTGACCCATCCGGCCTCGTCCAACAGAGCTTCCGCTTTTTCCAAATCAAATGGGTATTTTCCCATCTGCTCCCGGAATGCGTCGTCAACGACCCAGCAGACCTGGGAATAGGGATAAAACTGTCCGACGGCAAATGCTTCTCCGGTTGCAGGATCGGTATGGTCACTTTTCAGATACTCGTCAATGTGAAAGGAATGCGCCAGTGCCTGGCGAACTCTCACATCGGCCGTCGGGCCGGATTCACAGTTAAATCCAATGTAACCGTACCCATTTCGCGTATAGGAATTGAGCGAGATGGAATCATTCTTTCGAAGCTCAGTAATTTTTTTCATCTCCAGGATTTTGGGAAGGAGATCAACGCTCCCATTGGTAAGTTCCGTGATCTCCGTAGA
>CALYAR010000130.1 GCA_944393585.1 uncultured Clostridia bacterium
CCTTTAGGGCAGAGGATGTCTGTCTGCTTGCCGTACCTTCTTACGGCGGCCGTGTTCCCGAAGCTGCTGCGAAGCGTGCAAAGAATTTGTCCGGAGGCGGAGCAAATGCAGTTTTGATTTGTGTCTACGGAAACCGGGCTTACGAAGATACTTTAATCGAATTAAAGGACATCGCCGAAAAAGCAGGGTTTCATTGTGTGGCCGCCGTTGCCGCCATAGCGGAACATTCCATTGTGCATCAGATTGCAGCTGGACGGCCGGACGAAGAGGACCGAAAACAGCTTTTGGAATTCGGCAGGAAAATCAGGCAAAGGATTGACGGGAAAATGGTACAAAGGCTCGATGTGCCGGGGAACCGGCCTTACCGGCCGCTTCATCTCGCCGCTATGATACCCGAGCCGGGCCTCGGCTGTACGCTGTGCGGCCTTTGCGGGAGAAAATGTCCCGTCGGAGCAATTTCTCCAGACAATCCGGCTCTCATAGATTCTCAAAAGTGCATTTCCTGTATGCGCTGTGTTGCTGTCTGTCCGCAGCATACCCGGCATATTGATAAAACAGCATTGGCATCCCTTGCGCAAAGATTGGAAACAGCATGCAGCGGACGGAAAGAAAATGAATTATTTTGACGGACTGTCCGGCGCTGGGAATGTCTCAGCGTCAGCGCTGCAGGCCGGACAGGTTCTTTTTAGGAGACTTTTCAATGGAGAAAATAAACTATCAAAAAAAACTGGAGGCTATATTAAACGGACTGGGGGCGGAGAGGCCGTCTCTGCTGCTTCATAGCTGCTGTGGTCCCTGCAGCAGCTATGTTTTGGAGTATTTGAGCCGGTATTTTGCTGTGACAGTCTTTTATTACAATCCCAATATTGATCCAAAGGCAGAATATGATCATCGGCTGGAAGAGCAGAAGCGGCTGATCGCTCTTTTGCCCGCGCCGATCAAGATCGGTTTGCTGGAAGGAAGCTATGAGCCGGATGTATTCACACAGGCCGTTCGCAGTTTGGAGAGAACAGGCGAAGGCGGTGAACGCTGCCGGCGCTGCTATGAATTCCGGCTGCGCAGAACGGCGGAAACCGCAAAACACCGCAATTTTGACTATTTTACGACGACCTTGTCCGTCAGTCCCTACAAAAATGCAGTGTGGATTAATGAAATCGGTTTGGAATTGGAGCAGGAATTCGGAATAAAATTTTTACCCTCTGATTTTAAAAAAAGGGGAGGCTATCAGCGTTCGATCGAGCTTTCCAAACAATATGACCTTTACCGCCAGCATTACTGCGGCTGCGTTTACTCCCGCAGGGAGGCGGAGAGCAGGGAAAAACGCCGGGACGCAGATGTGAAATAATCCATTTGGGTGGGAAAACGGGAATTTTTTGCGGCATTTTTTATCCTTTCAACACCTGAAAGACAGGCGTTTGTGCGTATGGCCGAAAGGAAGGGAGTAATCCTGCAAGAAATTATATATGTTGACGAACGGACAGGCGGGCGCTATAATAACCATATGCAAATTTTTCGAAGGAGGAAATGACATGAAGTCGAAGAGTATTGCGTTTTTGATTGTATCATGTTTGGTGATTGGTTTGATTAACTTTGTCGCATTCCATGGCATTCAAATCGCGGGATTTCAGTACTACGGCGTGCTCGACCCGGAAAACGGGCTCAGGCTCGGCATCGATCTGGCAGGAGGGTCCATTATTACTTTCCAGGCAGATCAGGAAGAGGTGACAAGCGATGAGATGGAGGTTGTAAGCGAAGTTTTAAGAAATCGTCTTGATTCAGCCGGTTACACGGAGGCAAAAATCAGCGTGGGTGATTTGGATTCCAGGAATATTACAGTAGAGATTCCGGATGAAACTGACGTTGACGCGGCGGTGGAACTGCTCGGAAAGACGGCAAAGCTCACTTTCCAGGATGCGGACGGCAATGTTTTCATGGATGGGGCAACAGATGTCCAGACCGCGGTTGCCCGCTATGGACAGACCTCACAATACAGCTCAAATCAATACTACATTGAGCTGCAGCTGACGGAAGAGGGCCGGCCGAAATTCGCAGAAGCGACGGAACGGATCGCTGCTCTTGCGGACGAAGAGAAAAATTATATCTCCATCTATTTGGATGATACGGAAGTTTCTACGGCTTATGTCAGTGAAAAAATTGATTCGGATTCTGCAACTATTTCCGGCAATTTTACGCAGGAGTCGGCGAATGTTCTGGCAAACCAGATTAAGTCCGGTCAGCTCCCCTTTAATTTAACTGTTGCAGAAAAGAGCACAGTTGGGCCGGAGTTGGGCGACGCTGCCCTTTCTACCAGCTTGATTGCCGGAGCCATCGGCGTTTTGCTGGTCATGCTGTTTATGATCGTTATTTATCGGCTCAATGGAGTGGTGGCTTCCATTGCACTGGCTGGTTATGTCGGGCTTATGATGCTGATCATCGGCATTTTCAAGATCAACCTAAGCCTGCCGGGAATCGCGGGTATTATTCTTTCGATCGGAATGGCGGTTGATGCAAATGTTATTATATTTGAAAGAATGAAAGAAGAAATCAGGCTCGGCAAGTCTGTCCGCGCTTCCGTGGATGCTGGGTTTAAGCGTGCGTTCCGCGCGATCTTAGACTCAAATATCACAACTTTGATTGCTGCGGGAGCTCTTTACTTCTTTGGGACGGGATCCATCAAGGGATTTGCAACCACTCTGTTTTTGGGCGTTGTGCTGAGCATGTTTACAGCTATTGTCGTAACCAGATTCCTTTTAAAGCAGATCGTCGGCCTTAAGCTTACAAAACCGTCATATTATGGCGTTAGAAATCGGAAGGAGGCAGCAGAGAATGCATAAGTTTTCCATCTATCAAAATCGGTTTAAGTTTTTATTGCTGCCGGGGATTATTATTTTATTCGGGATCATATTTTATTTTGTCAACGGCGGTTTTCAATATGACGTTGAATTCAGCGGAGGTACCCGGCTTCATGTCGCAATGGAGCAGGAGTTTAGCAATGAAGAAGTTGCTCAGCTGATTGAAGAACAGACTGGCGTTCATGCAGTCGTTCAGAAGACAGGCGACGGAACGGAAGCAATTATTAAATTCAGTGAGACTGGAGACGAATCCATAGAGGCGAACATCTACAATACATTAAAAGAGCATTATAATCTCCAAAGTGATGAACCGCTTGAAGTCGGGACGCAGTCGCCTTCTTTCGGACAGAATATGCAGCGCGCATCACTGATGGCCACCATTTGGGCCGTCGTGCTGATGCTGATCTATATTACCATCCGGTTTGAATGGCGCTCTGCTCTTGTAGCGATCGGTACTCTGGCCAGCAACATTTTAGTTATGATCTCCGTCTATGTGATATTTCAGCTGCCGGTCAATTCCTCGTTCATTGCGGCAATTCTAACCATTCTGGGATATTCCATCAACGATATCATAGTGGTATTTGACCGTGTCCGCGAAAACAAAGGACTAAAAGTCAATAAAAAGGCGGATATTCCCATGATTGCAGAAAACAGTATCTGGCAGTCATTAACGCGTTCTATAAACACCAGTGTGACAACTCTGATTACCATTGTGCTCTTATATATTTTAGGAGTCCCCTCAATTCAGGAATTTGCTCTGCCGATTATTATCGGTATCGTGATCGGCACCTATTCTTCCGTATTTATTTCCGCTCCGATTTGGGCCTGGTGGAAGAATTCTTCGCTTCAGAGAAAGAAAAAGAAGCAGGCAAAACCGGCAAAAGCTTAACGAATACGACCTCCGGCCGTTCGGTTCGGAGGTTGTTTTTTTGTTTCGAAACAGGTCTGCAGGTCCAACAAAGCAGAGCAGAGAATGTCCTGTGAATTTTGCGTCCGCAGACGCATTGTGTTCCAGTTGTCTTTTACGCTGATTTGTCTGCAGAGCCGGGCACAGCAAAGGAAAAGCGGGTTTTTGCAGAAGCGATGGAATCGGCGGCGGGCAGCAAAAAGTCCGTTGACGCAGGGAGATTTGAGTTGTTTTGGACTTGCCGGGCCTTTATTGCCGGGAGCAGACCTGTGGACGTCGGATACAGTTTTTTGGAGAAGCAGAATTGAAAAAAGAGCCAGTCAATGCTATAGTTAACTTACTGCGGAGGATGGTAAAGAGATTGTCGCGGATACGATAGAAGAATGGGGGATTCAAATGAACGAAGACAAAGCGAAGGCGGAGGAATGCGGAAACTTATATTTGTGTTCCGTTCCAATCGGAAATTGGGGGGACATTTCAGAACGCTGCATTCAGATATTGAATTTTGTGGATTGTATTGCGGCGGAGCACCCGGATAAAAGCCGGATGTTTTTACGGCGCTTTTCCATCGGTGAAAAACCAGTTCTCCCTTATTCCGGAAGAGAACGTGAGGCACAGGGACAAAAAATAATAGAGCTTTTGCAGGATGGATACAATGTGGCTTTGATTACGGATGCGGGAACGCCGGCGGTGGCAGATCCAGGAGAGGGGATTGTCCGGCTTTGTGCGGAGGAAGGGATTCCAGTCCGGGCAGTGCCCGGAGCCTGTGCATTGGTATGTGCTTTGGCCGTTTCCGGCTTGAGGACCGGAAGGTTTTGCTTTGAGGGGTTCTTGTCGATGAACCGGAAACAGCGGAAAAAGCATTTGGAGAGCTTGAAAGATGAGACAAGAACCATGATTTTTTATGAAGCGCCGCAAAAACTTTCCTTTACCTTGAAAGACCTGTTTGAGGCATTGGGGGACCGCAGAATTACGCTTTGCGCAGATTTGACCAAAGAGGGGGAAGAAATTCTTTATACGACTTTGCAGGAGGCCTCGAACAACCCAAAGTTCATTTCATCCCGCAGGGAATACGTGCTTGTAGTGGAAGGCCTTCCGAATAATGTATAAAGGAAAAGAGAAAATCTCCATTTTTATTTATTCTTTTCACGCTTTTGCTTCATAAACAGGCTTGTTTTGGCGTATATAACAACTGGGCAGGTTTGTTGTGAGGAAAGGAGCAAAAACGATGCGTTGGAAAGCTGTTTTCTGCATTTGCAGTGTATATATTGCGACAGTAGTTGGTGCAGGCTTTGCCACCGGACAGGAGATTATTACATATTTTTTGTCGAAGGGAAGCATTAGTATCTTGGGAGTGCTGCTTGCTGCCGTTTTATTCGGTTTTGCCAGCTTCAGCGTCCTGAGCCGAGTTCGGGAGGATTCCATTGATTCTTTTGACGGTTACCTTCAAAAAATTATGCCGGGTCCGCTGGGAGTGTTTACAGGAGGGTTGACCTTCTTATTTCTGTTCAGCGGATTTTGCGTGATGATTTCGGCGGGTGCAACGATTTTAGCCGACCATTATGGATTTTCCAAGTTTTGGGCTGGCAGCATTTTATGTATTGTATGCTTTTTTATTTTTTTAAAGAAGATTGGCTTGATTGTCAAAATCAATGGAATACTGGCCCCCATTATGATCTGCGGAATTTTCTTAAGCTGTTTGGCAATTATTTATGGACGGGAGGAAGCGGCTGCTGCTTTTGCGGCATTTGGCTCGGGAGGAATCGGAACCTTTTTAAAAAACAACTTTATTTTTTCCGCCTTGCTCTATGTCAGCTACAATCTTTTGTCCGCTGTTGTCATTTTAATTCCTTTGCAAATTTATGGGAAAGACAGGAAAACAATTATCCGGACCTCGTGCATCAGCAGCGGAATACTATTGGTTCTGCTGGGCTCCCTTTGGATGGTTTTAAAGATTTATTATGGAAAAGTACCGTTGGGAGAGATTCCAATGCTCGACGTTTTGGGACGGATGGGAGCAGGGATAAAGAATGTATATTCACTGGTTCTTTTAATGGCGATATTTACAACAGCAGTAGGAAATGGTTACGGCTTTACAGAGTGGCTGTGCGGTAAAACCAGGGTAGCCCGATCGATTGCGGCGGCAATTTTATGCGCGGGAGCAATGGTTTTTAATTTTTTCCAATTTTCAAAATTGGTGCAGTATGTGTACGGCCTTTTTGGCTTAGCCGGGCTTTGTTTGCTGATTTGCGTTCTCATTGACGGGATTCGATTTCTCTTAAATAAAAACAGAATGATGAGATAGTTGGTATAAAATTAAGAAAATAAGAGATAATATGGGTATAATTTAATTTAATTGACAAAAATGATAATTGATAAAAAAAGGTGAATCGTATATTATATAACGCGTGACATAAACGCCCTAAAATCGGGGTTTAGCGCAGTTTGGTAGCGCACATGGTTTGGGACCATGGGGCCGGGGGTTCAAATCCCTCAACCCCGACCATTTTCTCCTTTGATTGATTTGGGAGAAAAACGGCCGGCGTGAAGGAGCTATGCGCCGGTGGCAGGAAGCGTTATTGATTTGCTGGTGTGGCTCAACGGTAGAGCAGCTGATTTGTAATCAGCAGGTTGATGGTTCGATTCCGTTCACCAGCTCCATTACATGGAGGAGTTCCCGAGTGGCCAAAGGGGGCAGACTGTAAATCTGTTGTCTATGACTTCGATGGTCCGAATCCATCCTCCTCCACCAGACTTGCGGTCGGCAATTCGTGATGAATTGCCGACCGTTTTTTTACTGTGTGACTCGACCATAAACGGAATCATTTTGTATCGTCCTTAAGTTAAGAATAGACAATTTTCAATAGAAGATTGTC
>CALYAR010000131.1 GCA_944393585.1 uncultured Clostridia bacterium
CTGATCAATGCTTCCGGAGGCCTTGGCGTCAGCAATGAGATCGTGGAAGCGCAGGGGCGTGTGAAATATGAGGACGGTGTTCTGTTGATGATTCAGTCCAAAGACTGAAATGTTTCGGACATGCACCCGGAATAAGAAGAACAAGCCGTGGCTATTGCTCCATAACGTGGAGAATCAGCCACGGCTTTTTTCAACAACCTGCATTGGCATAGTTCATTCCCAAAGTTCGAGGATCTTCTGCTGTATCAATGATTCGACTGACAGAAAACGGATACGGCATGCGGTACAAAATTGATAAAGATTTGAAAAATGATTGATAGAATTCTTCATGGGGAGGTGTGGAGATGGCACAGACAATCATGGTGATAGATGATGAAACAGAAATCTTAAATATGCTGAAACGATATTTTTCCCTTGAAGGCTATCATGTAATTACAGCCGCCGGAGGAAAAGAGGCGCTGCAGAAGTTGGAGAAGCAGCCTGATCTTATTTTGCTCGACATCAATATGCCGGAGATCGATGGCATTACATTGTGTAGGAGTATACGCGATTTTGTTTCCTGCCCGATTCTGTTTTTGACAGCCAATGCAGAGGACAGCGATAAGATCAAAGGCTTTGGCGTCGGAGGGGATGACTACATTGTAAAGCCTTTTTCTATTGATGAACTGGGAGCGCGGGTGTCGGCACATCTGCGCCGCGAAAACCGCAGTAAAAGAAAGTCCCGCGTTCTGTTCGATGAACAATTGGCAGTTGACTATTTAGAGCGTGCGGCGTATTGGGACGGACAGGAAATTCCGCTTTTGAAAAAGGAGTTTGACATACTCGAAGTGCTCTCACAAAATCCCGGACAGATTTTTGATAAGGAACGTCTTTATGAAGCTGCATGGGGATTGGACGGTCTGGGCAATAATTCTGTTGTAGCAGAACATATCAGAAAAATCAGGGCAAAGTTTGCCGCTGTCGGGGCGAAACAATACATTGAAACGGTTTGGGGGGTCGGTTATAAATGGGTAAAGTCAAACGTAAATTGAGCGATTTGTCCATTCTGTCTGCGTTTGTTTTGTTTGCGGTTGCTTTTTTCCTTCTTGCAATGCTACTGGCAGAAGTGGAAAGAACGTTGCTCACAAATGCACAGATGGATATCGCTTTCCGATATTCAGAAATCGTCGAGGGGTTTAATTCCGAAAAGGTATGGGGAAATCAGTCGGTATTTCAGCTTTCAGAGCATGATGGAAAAATGATGTGGTTATATGAAATGGGTATATGGATCCTGCCGCCTGTAACTTACCTTACTTGTTTTATTTTGGCGGGGCTTATTTTTTACAGAAGCAAAATCAGGAAGCCGCTTATGCTCCTGTTCATGGCGTCGGATAGAATTGCAGCAAATGATCTGGATTTTTCCATTGCGTACGACAGAAAGGATGAAATGGGGCTGCTTTGCAAAGCGTTTGAAAAAATGCGCTCTGCGCTGGAAAATAATAATCGTGAAATGTGGCGGCAGATGGATGAACGCCAAAAGATAAACGCGGCGTTTTCCCACGACCTGCGAACACCACTTACCGTCATAGAGGGGCATTTGGGAATCCTTCAAAAGTATACGCCAGAGGGAAAAGTGAGTGCCGCCGACGCGATGGAAACTTATGCTGTCATGGCTGGACAGATCGAACGGCTGAAGAGCTACGTTTCTTCCATGAATACATTACAGCGGCTTGAAGATGTGCCGGTTGTCAGAAAATCAATGCCGACGGAGGAGCTGATCGCCCAATTAAACGATACTGCCGAAATTGTATGCGGTGATAAACAGCTATCCGTTTTGAATAAGACTGTGACTGCACAGATCAGCGTTGATTCCCAAATTGTCATGCAGGTGTTCGAAAATATATTATCCAATGCAGTGCGGTATGCGAAATCTTCCATATCCATACAATATGCGGTTGATCCGGATAGGTTCTCGATCACGGTAACGGATGATGGAAAGGGATTTGATGACATTGCCCTTAAATCAGCAACAAACCCGTTCTATACAACAGAGAAAAGAGCGGATACCGTGCAACATTTGGGTCTTGGCCTGAATATCTGTAAAATTCTTTGTGAGCGTCACAATGGCAGCATAGTACTGTCAAATAATATGAGAACAGGCGCGTCCGTAACGGTTCGATTTGGAATGACAGATTAAAACAATTACTTTCAGAAATCTTCCTGCGTTTCACAGGGAGATTTTTTTGTGTTTGAAAGATATTTGAAAAATGCCTTTTAAAATATAAGTGTAAATCAAAATCCAACGATTGAGAAAGGCGAAAAATATGTTACAGATTGAAAAAGTTTCCAAAACGTATCATTCAAAGGGGATAGACTATCCCGTTTTAAGAGATGTCACTGCAGCCATTCACAATGGAGAATTCGTCGCAATTATGGGGCCGTCCGGCAGCGGAAAAACGACGCTGCTCAATGTAATATCTGGTTTCATCCGTGCAGACGGCGGAAAAGTAATCCTTGACGGGCAGGATATTTTAACCGGCGAAGAAAACGAAATCGCGGAAATAAGGCAGCATAAACTGGGGTTTGTTTTTCAGGATTTTATGCTGTTGAATGGACTGACGATCCGTGAAAATATTTTTTTGCCGCAGATTATTGCCGGGAAGGAAAAAGTCCAGATGGAACAAAATACTCAGAACCTGTTATCTATTTTTGGTATTGAAGACATTGCGGAAAAATATCCTGCCGAAGTGTCCGGAGGTCAAAAACAGCGGGCTTCCATAGCGAGGGCACTATCGAACCATCCGTCTGTCATCCTGGCAGATGAACCCACGGGAAATCTCGATTCAAAATCGAGTACAGCCGTCATAGAGGCTTTTTTGAACGCAAAGGAAACAATGGGAGCGACAATTTTTATGGTTACACATGATGCGTTTTCAGCTTCTTATGCTGATAAGGTAATTGCCTTAAAGGATGGCGTGGTGTTTGGAGAACTGGTACGCCACGGACAGCCGAAAGACTTCCTTGACGAACTGCTGGACTTTACAAGAAAGGTAAATGGTGATGGATATGACGCTCAGTGATATCAGCAAAAAGCTTTTTAAGAACAGTCGAAAACAATATGGGCTGTTCTTCTTCTCTATTGTATTTTCAATAGCAATGACAGGGGCATACGGTGTTCTGCAATACAGCCCTACCGTTACCAATATCCTGGTTGACGGCGGATCAACACAAACAATTTCACAGGCAATGTTTTTCGGTTCTATGTCAGGTATCATGATTTTTCTGGTATATGCAGACAATCTGTTCCTTAAATTTAAGTCACGGGAGATTGGTATCTTTCTGTCTCTCGGCATAGATCGGCGCAGCGTACAAAAAATTGTTGCCAAAGAATACACGCTTCTGTTTCAAATTGCCGCTTTGATTGGCTTGCTCTTGTCGGTTCCGCTTGCTTATCTGTGCTGGGCGTTTCTCAACGTATTTCTGAAAACACAAGAAACGACATTCAGCATCGGTTGGACAGGGTTCTTCATTGCTGTATTGTTTTCATTGTTGAATTGGATGATTCTACTGACGACCAATCGCAGATATATCAAAAATGTGGATGTTTTGAAAATCATTAAGACATCGGATGAAAACGAAGAAGCAAAAACCGGTAAGTTATTCTTGCTGATTTTAGGCGCCTTACTTGTTCCTGTCGGTATCATTGCCTTTTTTACTTTGCAAAACATCGGTGGTTTTATCAATACCCTGTTGGCTTTTCTTGGACTGGCAGGAGCTGTCTGGGGCGTTTACGTATTGATCATTCAATGTGCGTCTGTGGGAGATATTCTGAAAAAGTATCAGGAAAGAGCGTATTATAAGAACATCGTTTTTTATAATCTGTTAAAACAGAAAATCCGGCAGTATACCCGCTCGATCTTTGTGGCGACATTGCTGATCACATTTACTGTTTTTGGTATTGGCTTCATAGCCGCTGGATTTATTGACGGGTATCATGTTGCCCTGAACGAACCATACGACTATACGATCAATGCGACGTATGAACATCCCATGACGGAACAGCGTATCTATGAAATCGCAGAGGAAAGCAATGCTACGATTACTGATATGGAGCGTATCGACTGCCTTTTGCTCGGTGTGCAGAATAACTATAAGAACGGCGTGCAAGACTGGAGTTCCCGTATCGTTGTCAGTGAGAAGAATTTTCGTGCTCTGACCGGTGGAGACATATTCGTTCCAAAAGGGAGCTATACCGTTTATTACGACAGCAGTATGGACTATAAGTTAAATGCCTTTTCATCGGATCGCAGCCTTTTTTATAATCCCGTAACGGAACAGGAGTGCTTGTTTATTCAAAATGAACCGATATGCCGCGACGGGTTGTTTAATACCAGATCTGTCTTTTCGTCATTTTTAATCTTGAATGATGAAGATTACAATGCGATCTCAGCTTCCCTTACAAACCGATACAAGGCCGTTTCTTATATGGTAAATGTGGAAAACTGGAAAAGTACATCGGATTTTCAGAATAGTATTTTGCAGGCGGTTGTTTCCGACAATCACGGAGTAATATTTACAAATTGGCATAACAGTGCGACGTTTGCAAAAACAGGCAGTCAGGCAGAATATCTTCCGTTTGAGGGAAACGAAACAAGAATTGCTCGCGTCTGGTCATTATATCCGCTTTCAAAGCTAAGCAGCACGACGACACAGTTTGAAGCCTTTGCGACCTACCTTATGCTTATGCTGTTTATCGCGATTCTTGCCTTTGTGTCCGCTGTAATGGTAATGGGACTGAAACTGATCAGCACAATATGGGAGGATGCGGAAGTATATGATGACCTGTGGAAACTGGGAATGAAGCGAAAAAAGATTAAGGCACTTATTACGAAGCAAATGCTGTTCGTTTATTTTATTCCTACAGTACTTGGCTGCATCGTCGGAGCCTTTACCACATACCGTATTATGTTGGTGTCCGGTGTTATTTATATCGATGAAACGATGCAGTTCGTCGGTTGGGTGTGCGGTTTTGTCCTGATCATACAGATTGTGATTTTTTTCATACTTCGTGAATTGTGCCGCAATCATTGCTGAATGTGATTGAAATTACAGAGCATTTGTGCTATACTTCATAGTTGCGTTGGACTCTTTTTTTGTGACGAAATGGAGTCCATATCATGAAAAACAACTATGGACAGATATGTTCATGTGATGGGCAAGTTACTGGTAAAGGCTGTGCAGCAATTAGCGGCAGTTACGCCTGCCAGTTGTGAAAAAGGCGTAAAAAGGGCGTAAACAAAAAACAAAGAAAGGCAGAAATCCGCATAAATCAAAGGTTTCTGAACAGGTAAAGATAAAAATGAAATTAGGAATCGTCGGACTTCCAAACGTAGGAAAGAGTACATTATTCAATTCTTTAACAAAGGCAGGGGCGGAGAGCGCGAACTATCCGTTCTGTACCATCGATCCTAATGTGGGCGTGGTGCCGGTGCCGGATGAGCGTCTGCAGCTGCTTGGAGATTTCTATCATTCCAAAAAAGTGACGCCGGCGGTCATCGAGTTCGTGGACATCGCGG
>CALYAR010000132.1 GCA_944393585.1 uncultured Clostridia bacterium
ATGGTCATATCGGACTGGCGTACCGAGAAGAGCATGCTGATCTGGTGATGCAGGCCGTTGGAGTCGGCATACCTCGTGTGGCAGGTGTCCACATAGAGCATCCCGTTATACTCCGCGCACCGTACAGCGCCCGCAACAAAGGGGGCATAGGTCTGGGCCCCGTACAGGCTGGCCTGGCCCAGACGCTCCCAGTCCTTGGAGTACTTCACCACCCGGATGACCTCTTTGTTGTCGTCCTCCTCGTGGTTGCTCTGGCCGAAGATCAGGAAGTTGTAGTCCTCGCCGACGAAGAAGCCGCCGAAGCGGGAGAGCTCTGTGGGTACGGTGTCCGCCGTGAGGAGCTGGAAGTCCTGGTCGTACACCTCCACCGTGATGGTATCCTGGGGCAGCTCCTCCACCCGGGTGTAGCACCCATCGGAGCGGAGGTAGAGATAGGAGCTGGACAGGACGGTGGCGTATGTGTCGTACTCGTTGTCCCCCAGGTTGTTGGTCTCGGCGGCCACGGCGTTTGGTTCGGCGGCCAGGGCCGGCGCGGAAAGCCCCAGGACAAGGAGCAGTATCAGGGTAAGAGAAAGTACTTTTCTGAGCCGTTTCATGTGGCGTTCTTCCTTTCTAATTTGGTTTCCAGCTAAATTTTACACCATGCCGCGGCAAAAATCAAGCGATTCATCAAGTTGCGGCACGGTGTTCCAGCCGCTCCTCGGCTGCCGGCGTCAGCTCTACCCCTGCGCCGGCGGAGCCAGTGTTCTCCCCCTTTGGTCCATGGGGATCGCTTGCCGACAGAGGGAGGAATACATGGGGAAGCGTACCCGCCGGCGTGTCCTTTAATCCTTGCCGAGGGGGATTCTGACTTTAAGGCCTCCCGGCGCGGATGTTGGGCGGGCGCTTGCGCCCTTATATCCATCCGAGGAAAAATCCACCGGAGCCAGGCAGCGGCGACAGGAGCGGGGCGTGCAAGCGTCCATATATGCGAGGATTGCCGATGCTGAAAACCGGGAAAATCGAGGCGGAAACAATGCTGATTTTCAGCATTTTCCCTCCCACTGGAAATTCGGGCTGTCTGGACCGGCGGCATCGTAATGATACCACCGCCGCTGGCCCTTGCCAGGCTTATGTTGTTTTATGCAGGGAAACAAAAAAATCCGAATCCGTTGCCGATGGCGAACAGATTCGGATTTTCCGGTTTTGGCACGCCCAATTGGACTCGAACCAACGGCACACAGTTTAGGAAACTGTTGCTCTATCCACCTGAGCTATGGGCGCTTATGAAACTTTAATTATTTTACTTGATATTTCTTTGTTTGTCAAGGCGGAACTGGATAACGCTACAGTATGAGCTGACCATCGCAGATCTCATTTGGGAAGCTTTTTGCCGCATTGCTTGCAAAATTGAAAATCGTTTTCAGTTTTCGTACCGCAATAGGGACAGAACTCTACCTTTTTATGATCATACAAATTCGACACAGTGTTTGATTTTGAATCAAAAAAACGTTCTGCCAAAGGGTCTTTTTCTTCTGTTTCATCAGTAATATCAAAAGAAGAGTAACGATTTTTTCCGACTGCATTTTTAAAATGATAGCCTGCTTGAACAACTGCCAAAATAATAAATATAACGCCAAACAAGGCAAAAAACGGCGGAGCCCCGCCTGCCGCAGCCATAATCGTCCAAATAATTCCAAAAATGCCTGCTGCAATCGAACCAATCCCTCCCATCATAGAAGGGCCGCGTCCTGGTTTGATGCTTTTCATAATACTCTTCCTTCTCTAATCTGATCGTATTTTTACAGAAGATATTTGAATACCCCTGCAATCTTTCCTAAAATTTTTACATTTTTGCTCATTCTCTGTCGGCCAATCGTAATGTCAAGCGAACGATCGGCTTTTATAGCAATACAAATCCGATCCGGATCTTTGTAAAATTTTCCAATTAATACTTTTTTTTCTGATTCCCAAAAAGCAAATACCAAATCATCGTTTTTATGTGAAGTATCAGCTCTGACATATACAATATCGCCTTGTGTCAATCCATAATCGGTCAATAAATTATCCTCTATGGTATAAGCAAAATAGGAATAACCATCCAATAAAATATCCGGAGTAGCCAAATACCGTTCAATTTTCTGCCGGTCGTCCATCAAGTCCGGTGATACGAGGGATCGATATAGAGGGACTTGTGGAATTTTTTTGTAAAGGACTTCTTCCGGTTCCATAAATAAATTCGTTCTGCCGATTAAATCGTCAATCGAAACCATAAAATAATCAGCTAATTGTACCAAAAGTGAGATATCCGGGACGGAATACCCCGTCTCATAATTTGAAATTGTTGTTTTGGCAACATGAAATTCTTTTGCCAATTCATTCTGCGTTAGATTCCGGCTCGCGCGTAAATGCTTTAAATTTTCACCAAACGTACGAAACATTTTTCCATTCCTTTTCTTTCTACAGTAATGACGGAGCAACAACGCCTTATGCCTATCATACCATATTAAGCCCCAATATGGCAAGTAATCTTATAAATCCATTCAATTTATTTCATATATTTTGTAATATATATTTCAGTTTATTCAAAAGGTATTGATAGCGGTCTTTTTCCTTCGGCACAAAACGAGATTGCTGCATTCCTTTTAAGGCAGTTTCATAAATCCGAATCTTATGATGCAAGTATTCTTCCAATAAGGGATCTTTATTTTCAATTAGTTTCTTTCCAACGTATAAGTACTCTAGTTCCGGAACATCTGTTTTTTGATGATCAGCCTGCAGAACAACATAATATTTGTCCTTTTCCTTTGCCAGTACTTCTTGAAGAATTTGAAATCCATTTTCATACAAATAGAGCCGGAGTTCCTCCGGTGCTGTCATCGGCTGCAGCACAAATTGCACAATACTGTCTGCTGTTGCCCGGCTGCTGAATAATATATCAGCGATGAGTTCTCCCCCCATTCCAGCAATGACAGCCGTATGTACTTCATGGGGCCGAATTACACTTAATCCAGACCCGCAGCGAACTTCAATCACATCTGCAAGAGCATTTTTTTTGATATTTTCCCGGGCAATACTGCAGGGCCCCTCTTTGATGTCAGTGCAAATAGCCCGGGATACCAGTTTGTTTTGAACCAAATAAATTGGAACATAAGCATGATCGGTACCAATGTCGGCGATTGATACTCCTGTTTTTACCATATCTGCCACTGCTTTCAGTCTGTTTGTCAGCAAATTGTTTCTCTCCTTGTCGTCGTGTTTTACTTCATTTCATCCAGTGACCGAAACGTATAGCCATTATCACGTGCATATTGAATAATCCGGGGCAGAGCTTCTGCATTGTCAGAGGAAACGGCATGCAGCAGCAGGATCGCTCCGTCATGCAAATATGGGGTAACTGAATCATAGGCATACTGAGCTCCCTTTTGCTGGTCCGTCTCCCAATCTTTATAAGCAAAACTCCATAAGACCGTCTTATATCCCAAATTTGCTGATAAGGCCAAAGTCCTTTCACTGTATTCGCCGCGCGGCGGACGCATATATTTCATATTCTGTCCGGTCATTTCATAGAACTGCCGATCCAAATCCAGCATTTCCTTTGCTAAAACTTCATTGTCAAATACCGTTGGCATGGACGGATGATGAATGGTATGGTTCCCAACAATGTGTCCTTCTTCCACCATCCGTTTTACAAGCTCACTTTCCTCTTTGAGATAAGGGCCTGTTACAAAAAAAGCTGCCGGAACCTTATATTCTTTTAAAACATCCAATATTTTGGCAGTGTAACCATTTTCATATCCTTCATCAAAGGTTAAAAACAATGTTTTTTCCCCTTCAATAGGAGTACTGACAAAGTATGTATCATAAGTTCGAAATAAATCCACAGTTCCTGCATCAATATCCGGTTTTTCTCCTTTTTTCTTTACAAACCCCCATCCATGGCTTTCGTTTGAAAGTGCCGATAAATCAAAAGGTACCTTTTCTGCCGAAGGCTGCGGCTGTATTGTGTCATCATTGGGAGCCACATCGGAAGTACCCGTTGGCGAAGGGCTAATCGCGGAACCATTTTCCCCTTTGCTTTCCTCATTTGTAATAATTTGTTCCCCAGCGTCTGGAGCTTCCTTGGTACTGCATCCTGAAATCAAAAAAATAGGAATCAGAATACATATCAAAACGGAAAGCAAAAATTTCTTTTTCATATATACGCTCCTTTCTCCTATCATAACATAGATATTCACAAAGGTAAATATATATTAAAACTGAAAGGATTATCTTTTCTCCGGCAGAAAGGAACATATTAAATCTTTATTAAATCAATTTAAATCTTTATTAAATTGATTGCAGAATACGACTTATTTCGTTATAATAGAACCTGTTCCAATAATAAGTACTTTTTCTGTTTATATATTTCCCGGGGGTGTAAGAAATGAAAAAATATTATCTGAGGATCTCCTCTGACCATAAGCGTATGCGCAAAAAAAGAATGACGGTGGGGATCATCAGTATCTTAGCTGTGGTTCTGTCAGTCGGGGTCATTTTTACCATTGTGAAGCTGTCAGCTTCTAACCGCAGTGCAAGTGCCGGCAATGATCCGCCTGCCCCAAGCGGAGGCGACGTTATTGTAATTGATCCGTCGCAGTCTCCCGCTCCCTCCCCTTCTCCTTCTCCCACTGAAACTCCATCCGCTTCTCCCTCTCCATCCGCTTCACAGGAACCGGAAGAGGAAGAGCCATCCGTTCCAGCAACTGCAACTCCAGGAGAAGATGGTTTTCTTACTCACCTTCCCAAGAGCGGAGATGAGGATTTTGCAGCGAAGTATAATATTGTATACAACCGAAACGGACATAAATGTGCTTATTTGACTTTCGACGACGGTCCGAGCACACTGACGCCTAAGATTTTGGATTTACTAAAAAAATATGATATCAAAGCAACTTTCTTTGTTTTGGGAAGCCAGGCAGAAAAATATCCTGACATATTAAAGCGTGCATCGGACGAGGGGCATATGATTGCAAATCACTCCTATTCCCACGACTATAAGTCCCTCTATAGTTCGATCGACAGTTTTGTAGAAGAAGTGACAAAAACCCAGGTCATTATCAAAGACATTATTGGGGAAGACCGATTGACCAATTTGTTCCGTTTTCCGGGCGGCGCTTCCCCTGAAAACCGTGCACCGTTTAAAGAAAAGCTGGATGAAATGGATATGGTATTCATCGACTGGAATGCTGAAAACGGCGATGGCATGACTAATGATCTCACAGAAGCTGAATCTGTAAAAAATGTGGAGGAATTTGCCAAAATTAAGGATGATATGGTTATTTTAATGCACGATACACCTGCTAAAAAATCTACTTATAATTCTTTGGAAGACATTATTTTGATGCTGCAGGACTATGGCTTTGAATTCAAACGTTTAAACGAATTTGACGATCCTGAGGCAGCCTCGGCATCGGCCGATCCGCAGCAGCAGTCTTCATAAGCATGCTAAAAACCCCCGCATGGAGCCGATCTTCATGCGGGGGTTGCTATTATTGAGGCCGATATTCCATCAGATAGCAATCACATAGATTTCCCTCATGCAGTTCGTGCTTCGGAAGTTCTTTTAATATCCGGTATCCGCACGCCTGATAACACCGAATGGCCTTATATTATCCTGAGGCGGATCTAAAATGACTGCATCCGCCTTTTGGCTATTGGTGAAATAATTTAAAAGCATTTGTTTTCCAATCCCCATTCCCCAAAGCTCCGGTTCCCCAATCAACTGATCTGTTGCATAGACACAGAGAGACGGAAAGGGATACTGATATTCCTCTGCTAAATCTTTTTGACTGACACGATAAACCTGAACATATCCAATGGTTTTTTCATCAAACTCCAGAATCAGCTGTCAAATGTCCGGTTCTATTTGAAAGAATTTTTCCCTAATCCGCTCGATCGTAAAATTCGTATCGCGTCCCTCGTAAAGTTCCAGCACCCTTTCATCCTGAAGACAACGGAGCAGGACTTCCCCATCCTTTCGCTCTAAATTGCGTAAAGTGATTTGTCCATTCGTCAAAACCATTCTGTTTTTCCTCCCCGATCCAATTCAATGGTTCTGGTTGCTATTTTTTGATGAAATACCAGATCATGTTCTACAAACAGCATCGTTGGCTCGAATTTCAGCAACAGCTCCTCAATTTGAATTCGAGACAAAACATCTATAAAGTTGAGCGGTTCATCCCAAATATACAGATGAGCTTTCTGGCACAAACTCTTCGCCAAAAGAACTTTTTTCTTTTGCCCTTCGCTGAATTCCTCCATTTGCTTTTCAAATTGAATTCGCGGAAAGTCAAATTTTCGTAAAATGGTGAAAAACAGTGTCTCATCAATCCCCTCTTTTTTGGCAAACTCCATTACCTTACCGGTTAAGAAAGACGTATCCTGCGGCACATAGGACACGATCAGCCCGCTGCCAATTTGCAGCGTACCTTGATAAGGGATTTGCCGGCCTAAGATTAATTTTAAAATGCTGGACTTTCCAGATCCGTTTTTGCCGACTAATGCAATTCTCTCGCCGCGCTTCAGGGTGAATGCCAAATCCCCAACTACCGTTTTGCCGCCGCAAACAATTCGAAGATGCTCTGCTTCTATCATAGTTTGTTTTGGATAATCAAGAGGATGAAGCTTCAATGCCTCTGATTTTTCAATGTTTTTTAATAGCTGCTCCTTTTCTTCGATTGCTCTGTCTCTCCTCTTTTCGATTGCTTTGGAACGTTTCATCATCTTCGCAGCCTTATGGCCGACATATCCTTTATCCGCCGCACCAATTTTTGTCTTTTCCACCTGCTCTGACCACCCCGATGTTCTCTTCGAAGCTGTCGATAAAACCTTAATTTCTTTTTCCAGCCTGGCATTGGAAGCCAGTTCAAAATGATCCTGCATCTGCTTATTTCTCTGCCAGGAGGTATAATTCCCTTTCTGTACTTCTATTCCCGCTTTGTTGATCGACAAAACATGGTCAATGCAGGAATCCAAAAAGGCGCGGTCATGTGAAACCAGCAAAAACCCCCTTTTGGTATTCAAATATTGACTCACTAACATACGCGCCCGCATATCAAGATGATTGGTGGGTTCATCAATCAGCAGGAAATGGTTTTCTTTCAAAAACAAAACAGCTAACAGAACTTTAGTTTGCTCTCCATTGCTCAGTGTATGGAAAGGACGATATAAAACTTCCTCCTTAACTTCCAGATCGTTTAACTCTCGAATCATTTCCCATAACTCCAGCTCAGGAGAAATCTCATACAAAATATCCAAAGTATCGGATGCAGGATTCGGTACTGGAAACGGAAAATAATCGAATGGAACCGAAGCCGCAATGCTTCCCTGATAGTCGTATTTTCCCATTAACAAATTTAGTAAGGTGGTTTTCCCTCTGCCATTTCGGCCGATAAACCCAATCTTCCAATCGGTGTCAACTGCAAAGCTTACATGATCAAAGATCAAATCGAAACTGCCCTCATATCCAAAGGATAAATTTGAAACTTGAATTTTCGACATAAAAAATATCGCCTCCTATCGGCTGATGCGTGACAGAACGCGATTTGTATCCTACCCAAAAAACAATACAACCATTTCAGAAAGTATTCAATGTATTGTCCGCACAAACAAGCGGCTAAGATGGTTTCCAAATTTTCTGCCAGGCATCAGAAAACAGCGGTCACTCCGCCTTTCCATAAACTCTATCTTTAACTAGCAAGAAAATTTGTACATCCTTCCAACTCCAATCCATTGATTACTGCTTCTCATTATAAGTATTTTCTTCTGATTTGTCAAATAAAATTCCCGTTTGAAATTCTAAATTGCTTTAAAAAATCCAAATGACAATCAACGCGGCTATTTGTTTTTATTGCTTCAACTCTGATTTTCCATTAAATTAGTAATTTAAATCGGAGTTTTGGCCCGCCGCCGGACACATTTTTTGAAAGTAATTCAAGCGGCGGACACTTTCCGCCGCTCGCACTCCTGTGTTCGATCCGAACATGCTTTACGGTTTCATCATAAAAGTTTCTCCATCGCGCTCAAAACCGTATTTTTCATACAATCCATGTGCATCCCGTGTCAAAAGCATACCCATCAAGCCGGCAAAATCTCCGGTAATGGTTTTCAAAAGCTCCTTTCCCAGACCGTGACCCCGATGGTTCTGATCTACAATTACATCACAGACATAATACGTTGTTGCATGGTCTGTTATTACTCTTGCATATCCAATTTGCTTTCCGTCCGGCGCATAAATACCATAGCAGACAGAATTCGCAGCTGCTTTCCTGCTTTTTTCCATTGACCGGTCCGGCGCCCAATAACTCTGCTTCATTAAGGTATCAACGGCATCCATCTGCAAACGGCTTGGATCTGTGCTGAACAAATATCCCTGAAACCAATGTTCCATTTTTCATCTCTCCTTTTTCAGCCATTATATCAAAAAAGAGGAAATGCAGCAAGATCAGATAAATCGCTTGAAATGCGGCTTGTCTCTGTAGTATACTGAAAATAGAATCATAAAGCAGGAGTTGAATTCATGGCTATCAATAAAGTTATGCAGGCAGCCCTTAAGGCACTATCCTATCCCGACATCGACGTCAAAAAAAATTATAAATTAGAGCGCCAGCTGGTCAATGCAACACATGTGCATGTCCTAAAACCATTTTTTAAAACATGGGATCATGTTGTTTCATTAGACGATCACGAAATCCCCGTACGCCTCTATTCTCCCGCTCCATCCGGCGAGGTTACCGGGATTCCTCTGATTGTTTTTTTTCACGGCGGAGGCTGGGTAACCGGAAATATTGACAGTTATGACAAAGTTTGTACTACAATTGCACGCCAAACTCAGCATTTGGTTCTTTCGGTAGACTACCGGCTTGCACCGGAACATCCTTTCCCAGCTGCGCCCCAAGACTGCTATTGTGTCAGCCGGGAAGTCTTTCTGCATCCGGAACTCTTCGGCATTCAAACCAATCAAATCACTTTAATGGGAGACAGTGCCGGAGCCAATTTGGCTGCTGTCGTTTCACTGATGGCCCGTGATCAGGGAGAATTCATGCCCAGCCGGCAGATTTTAATCTATCCGGCAACCTATCATGATCATTCCGCCGCCTCTCCTTTTGCTTCAATTCAGGAAAACGGAACGGGATATTTACTCACTTCGAAACGAGTGTGCGACTATATGGAACTTTATATTGGGCAATCCGATCAATGGCACAATCCTTATTTTGCACCGTTATTGGCCGAAGATTTGTCTCATCAGCCGGATACTCTACTGATTACGGCAGAATATGATCCGCTCCGTGATGAAGGGGAAGCCTATGGGAAAAAACTCGCCGAAGCAGGAAATTTTGTAGAATCCCATCGAGTTTCAGACGCTCTGCACGGCTTTTTTTCACTGCCGGTCAGTTTTTCGCAGGTCGCCGAATGCTATGAATACATTAATCACTTTTTGAATGGAGTGTCTCATCAATGAAACGGCAAAAAAGGGCTGTAAAATGGAAACGGTTAGACAACGCAGCAAAGATCTTTCCTTCCAACAGCAGCAAACGCGATACAAAAGTATTTCGATTCGCTTGCGAATTGTACGAACCGGTTCAACAGGCCGCATTGCAGACTGCTTTGGATGAAACTCTGGAGCTTTTCCCCCTCTACCGTTCCATCCTTAAGCGCGGGCTTTTCTGGTATTATTTGGAAGAAACAGAGTTCTCTCCTCTCGTCCGTATAGAAGACCGCCCTCCTTGCAGTACAATTTATGACAGAAATTCAAAATCCCTTCTCTTTGATGTTACTTATTATCAGAACCGAATTAATTTGGAAGTATATCACGCACTGACGGACGGAACCGGAGCTTTGGCATTTCTCCGCACACTGGTCTGCCATTATCTCATTCAAGTACATTCGAATGAGCTGAAGGGTTTTGCCCCGCTGATCGATTACGATGCGACCTTAACGCAAAAAGAAGACGACAGCTTCCAAAAATATTACAGCGGCAAGAAATTGCCGTTTCAGCTCAAGCGAAAACGTGCCTTTAAACTGCGCGGCATGAAGCTTCCGGAATACCGTATTCATATTATAGAAGGCGTCATGCCTGCAAAACAGGTTATCGAGAAAGCCAAAGAGTATCATACGACTGTTACGGTCTTGTTCACCTCCCTTTTTTTGCTGGCGATCCATTCCCAGCAATCCATTCGGGAGCAAAAAAGGCCTGTTTCCATTAATGTTCCGGTCAATCTGCGCAAATTTTTTCCTTCGGAATCGGCTCGGAACTTTTTCGGATTGATTACCGTTGTTTATGATTTTTCTGCACAGTCTGATAAACTGGAGGATGTGGTCTCTTATGTCAGTCATTATTTCAAAGAGGAATTGACAAAAGAGAAAATGGAACTTCGCATGAATGCTTATACTGCAATCGAACGCAATATTCTAGCCAGGGTTGTACCGCTTCCGCTGAAAGATCTTGTCCTTCATATTGTTGGAAATTTCAACAATCGGGAAGTCACAGGCGCCTTGTCTAATGTGGGAATCGTTACATTGCCTGCGGAAATATCGGAATATGTACGGCTATTTGACGTATTTACCGCTACCAACCGGCTTCAGATTTGTATGTGTTCATATCAGAATCATATGACCGTAAGCTTTACTTCCCCCTTTATCAGCTGTGACATCGAAAAGCATTTTTTCCGCTCACTCACTGCAATGGGAATTTCGGTGGAACTGTCGGCAAATCGGGTACTGGAAAATAAGGAGAAGCTCAATGAAATATTGTGAAAAATGCAAAGTCCATGTAACTGGTTCCTGGAAAGTTTGTCCGCTTTGCCAGCGGCCTCTAACGGATGATGATTCATCATTGGGAAAGAAGGATCCCTTTCCTTTTATTCCAACGGTATATCACGAATTTAATCTATTTTTCCGAATTTTAATTCTGGCCTCTATTTCTGTGGGCATTATTTCCTTTGCGGTCAATTTTCTGTTTCCGGACAGTGGGTTTTGGTCCCTGTTTGTAGCCGCCGGCATTGCATGCGCATGGATCAGTCTGGCTACCGCAGTCCGCAAGCGCAGAAACATTCCCAAAACAATTCTCTACCAGGTTGTGTTATTGTCCGTTTTTGCACTTTTGTGGGATTTGCTGACTGGCTGGAGGGGATGGTCACTGGACTATGTCATTCCAATCTTATGCCTTGGTGCAATTTTAGTCATGGCAGTGACAATAAAAGTCATGCGTCAATACATCAGTGACTACTTAATCTATTTTGCAATGGAAGCGATTTTTGGCGTGATTCCGGTTCTCTTTTTACTATTGGGAATTCTAAACACCTCCATTCCCTGCGTGATCTGCGTGGCAGGCAGTCTGATTGCCCTTGCGAGCCTTTGGGTATTTTCCGGTAAAAATCTATGGGAAGAATTCAAACGCAGGCTTCACTTGTGATTTTGCGTGATCGAATAAAATAAAAACGGAATGTTTTCTGACATTCCGTTTTTGATTAAAATATTGTTACTTCAGAAAAATCAGTGCGGCTAATCCAAGCAAGAGAACATAGTCGTCGCAATCTTCGGCAATTAGAATTACAATCAGCAATAATATGATAAGGTCGTCCGTTTCCAATATGCCCAAAACTTTTCCGTCACGGATGAGCTGCGACCGGACATTTTCATATATTCCTTTGATAGAAGATGCCATTCCCTGTGTAAAAGAGAGAGGCTGCTCCGCCGCTTCCTCCTCACAGCCAGCCGCTTCCTTTTGAGCGGGCTCATTCATATCCGGTATTGGTTCCGCATCCGGCACCGGTGCAGTTATGGGCTCCGGTACTGTCACGTCAACGGGGAGTGGTGCAGGATCCGCCGGCCGCTGTTCTGCCGGAACGGAAAACGGTGTTACCTGCTGGGCCCGAACGGCTGCAGCCGGTATCATATCCTCATAACGGTAGCATCTTCTATACATGGATTCACCCCCTGTTTAAAATATTCCTTTTAGATCGTCCATGACACTGCCAAGCTTTGTAAGTGCTGACATTTTAATAATCATATCAAGCTTGGGCCGTCTTTCTTCTCTCATATAGGGCCGCAGGGCAGACAATAAAATTGCTTTGTTATCCGGCTGGCTGTTCATTTTGTCAAAAATTCCTTTTGCCTTTAAAATAAAATCCAGATTGATTCCCTGTTGATCGTTGTTTTGGCTTTCATTATGACCGGCAGATGTACTCTCATTTCCCTCCGATGTATTGCCGCCAAACAATCCTCCTAGGGAATTAATCATTTCATTTAACTTCTTGCTGCCGTCCTCAGAACTGAGCATGTCTTTGAGCTGGTCGATGGCACCCATGAGATCGTCTGCCATTTTATCACCTCTTTTTATCTAGCTCGTTAATTTTCTTTGATAATTCCTCACTGTTCATATTTTTGATTGTCTGTTTGAGTTGATTGACATCAACATGTTTCAAAGCATTTTTTACCTGATCCATGTTCAGATTGGAAAAGATATTCATTAATTTTTGATTGTCAATTCCTTTTGCCATCTTCATTAAGTTTTCTTTTTCCTGATTGTTAAATTGATTCTCAAGCGATCCCAAAGGATTTTTTGAATTCGGGTTTTCAGTATTCACGATATTACACCTCCCGTATGATATCAATTTATGAGTAAGTGAATCCTTTTATTACTCATAATCCAGTATATTCCATCCATTTCCCTTTTGCTCTTCCCTAAATGAAAATAAAAATAACGTATATAAACCATTCGAATGAAGCAAAGGATATAAACTTCCGGTACTAGCTGATTGATCTCTTTTTCTCGGGCGAATACACTTCGATGGTATAATCCCGCGGCAGTAAAAGAAAAATTCAAGCAAACGAAAGCTTTGAATACCATCGAGGTTATGATATAATAAATAGGATTCAGTTAGGAGACGATATCATGATCAAGATCGCTTTGTGTGATGATGAAAAAAAGCAGCAGGAAATAATTGGGTCACTGCTCTTTGAATATTTTAAGGAAGGCGTCAATTTAAACACATATACAGAAGGCCAGAAGCTGTTAGATTATATTCAATGGGAAGGAAAAGAGATTTATGATCTATACATTCTGGATGTGATTATGCCGCAGCAGTCCGGAATCGAGCTCGGGAGAAAACTGCGCAGTATGGGAGTCATTGCACCGATTATTTATCTTACGACTTCAAGAGACTACGCTGTGGAATCTTACAATGTCCGCGCGTTCCATTACCTGGTAAAACCCGTTGATAAGGAAAAATTATTTTCAGTCTTATCCCAAGCGGAAAAATTGATTTTGCAAACCAAAGCAAATGCAGTTACGGTGCATACAGCCGACGGCACCATGATTGTGAAGGCCGCAGATATTTTATATGCAGAGCTGTACGCGCGGTCTGTCAGATACTATCTGACGGACGGAAGCGTCATTGACAGTCAAAAGCTCCGCATTTCGTTTCAAAAGGCTGTCAGCAGTTTGCTGGAACTGCGTAACTTTATGATGCTCGGTTCAAGCTTTGTAGTAAACCTGCATCATGTAAAAAAAGTCGGCAAAAAAGATTTGCTCTTAATAAACGGAAAAACACTGACAGTGCCCAAAGGAACAAAAAATGACCTGTTAAATAGGTGGATGGATTACTGGCTGGAGGAAAAAAACATGCACTGAAAAACTGCAGCGCTAATATGGAATAAAATGAAGAGGGCATTCCATCACGGAATGCCCTCTTTGGATGAATGAATATTCTTACCCTGATTTTCTGCATTGGCTGGCCGCCGCGTTGAGGCTGCTTCTGCCATTTGGCCACTCAAATGGGAATTATGCTTTTATTTTCACCAGATATAGAGTTCTCGCACCCTTTGAACTATTTGATCAAAAAGCGGTATAGAATAGAGGCCGCTTCTGCCCGGGTTGCAATGCCCAGCGGATCCAATATACCGCTGCCTCTTCCAAAAATAATACCGTTGCCAACAGCCCACTGCATATTCCCGATTGCCCATTGTCCAATCTGATCCTGATCCACAAACTTTGTCAGATCGCCCTTTGCACCGCTATCCATTCCCTTATAGTCCGCATAGCGGTTTAAAATCGCTGCCATTTCCTGTCTGGAAATCAGTCTGTCCGGTGCAAATTCCACGTCCGAGTAACCTTTAACAATTTCTTCGCTTGCCGCCCACCGTATGGCCTCGCCATAGTAAGCATTCAGGTCCACATCCTCAAAGGTCATCTGATCATCCACAACTGGTCTGCCCTCGATCCTCCAAAGCACAGCTACGATCATGCCACGGGTAATTGGCATATTCGGCGAAAAGGTAGTTTCCGATGTGCCGCTGAAATATCCCTTTTCGGTCATATCCATCACCGCGTCATAGAACCAGTCGTCTTCGTTAACGTCGGTGAAGGGGTTCTTCCATTCATCTGTACCTGCCGCATCCCATTTTGCATACAAGGTCATATTTTCTGTGACTTTTGTATCAAAATCATACGCCTGCGTACATTCCGCGTCTGTGAACCAGCCGGCGAATGTGTAGCCTTCTCGGGTTGGATCATCGGGCTGTGAAACAGTGGCGTTCCGCTCTACTGTCTGGCTGTCAACTTCACTGCCGCCCTGGCTGTCAAATATAACGGTATAGCGTGTGACGCTGCCGCCATTTCCGCCTCCGCCGTTTCCGCCGCTTCCGTTCAGTACGGTTACCTTTGCCGTTACCGTTCCCCCTCCGGTATAGTTCCCATTTCCTTCACCGGTAAATCCGTTGTATGAGATTGTAACCGTGTAGGTTCCCGATTCGGCTGAAATTTCACTTAAACTCCCAACGCTGTTTCCATCCGAATCCTGAATCGAAACCACCTTGGCATTAGCCTTCAGATTTTCATTTCCAAGCATACCGGTGACCTTATACAAAGAATGTATGGAGATGTCCCGGTTTTGATAAACTGTGATATTCTGTCCTTCGACTGTCAGGGTGAAAGGTGTAATGGACAAAGTTCCGTCTACTTTGGTAATCTCATAGTTTTCCGTTACATCCGCTCCGTTTGCATCCTTTATCACTACGGATTCAATTTTATTCTTTGTGTTTCCAGCATTTGTAATAGTGCTGTCCGCCGTCATGGTAACCTCAATCCGGTGCGAAGCGTTTGCAAGACCGGACTGCGTAAATTCTGAGCTCGTCAGTGGCTTAGCGTCATATATTTTACTGCCATCCGATGCAGTAACTGTGATTTCCTTTTTATCAATCTGAACCCTGCATTCATTGGTGGCATACCGTACGACAAACCCATCCCCATTTACCGCTTCAAAATAGCAGTAATACACACCGCTGTCCGTTGTTTCGCAGACGGAGAGCGAATTGTAGCTTTCTCCGGCAACCGGGACAAAAGCATCGCTGCCCTCAGCCTTGAAATACCACTGATATTGCGCTATCTGCATGGGTTCTGCCAAAGTGAAGGTGATAGGATGGCTTTCGCCGTCATAAACGGCTTCATATCCCACGGGATTAATTTTTCCCGCTTCCCAGCGCGCATAATAGGTTTTATCCCCGATATCCTGGGCCGTAATTTCTGTAATGGCAATGCCCTCGAGCCTTTCGTTTTCATACCAGCCGACAAATTCAAAGCCTTCCCGTGTCATATCGTCTTTCGACGGAAGTGTCAGCCCCTGTCCATACACATATTGTGCATCCGGAATCTCCGTACCGCCGTTTTCTTCATAATGCACCTGATAAGAATTCGGGCTCCACACGGCGTAAAGCGTAAGATCGGCATCCGTTTCATAAGTAGCGCCGGCTTCGTATGCTACCTGGTCTGTATTGGAGGCACTTGCCCAGCCCAAGAACCGGTAACCGGTCCTTACAGGAATTTCATCGGATAGTACCAGCGGCGTCCCATGCACTTTGACCGCTCCGTCCGGAAGACCGCCGACATACTCGAGCGTACCCGGTCTGTAAACCACCGAGTAAGTATTTTGCCCGATACCGCGGAGGGTTACTGTTTTTGCTTCCGTAATATTGGCAATCACATAAGTAAATACATTGTCTTCGGCAGTTTCCGGAGCCAATTCGCTTCCGTTCACCAGCACGGTAAGGTTCTCGCTGTTGTATCCGTCAGCGACTGTGACCGTAAAGGCAAAGCTTCCGCCGTATTGCACCGGGGAAGTATCCCAGGCAGCAATCGTATATTCTGCCGCATTATCCGGCAGTGTAACACTGTAGCTGCTGATCTCCCAGGCCGCCGTTAATGTCATATTGCCGGTAACCGTGTCGCTGTCAAAATTCCAGGCGGTACTGCCGCTGAGCCATCCCTGGAAAACATGCCCCTCCTTGGACGGCGGAACGGGCTCCTGCAGAGTCGTACCATAAACCGCCTGTACTGTTCTGTAAACCGCTCCGTCAGCCAGAAATTCTACCGTATAAATATTTTTTGCCACACCATCCACTGTAATGACATAGTCCGAAGTAATACCTTCCAGCGTATAGCGATAAACATTACCGGAAACCTCCGGGAGAAGCACCAGACCGTTTGCCAGCACGCGGATATTGTCCGCATTGTAGTGCTCTGCAATGGTCACCGTAAAGGTATAGCTTCCGCCAAACGAAACATTTTCACTGCTTTGTGAGCTGATCGAAAATCCTTCGCCCGAGACAGGAGGCGTCACGGTGAAAGTTTCGCCCGCAAATACCGCCTGCAGCGTCATGTGCCCTTTTACCCGGTCTGTCGCAAAATCCCATTGTTCCGCGCCATGATACCACCCGGAAAATTCATAGCCTTCTTTGGAAGGCGGCGTGATTTCGTCGAGCAGTGCATCGTATTCCGCCTGAACGGTTCTGTAAACCACATTGTCTGCCATATAGGTAACGGTATAGACAGTCCGCTTCCACTGGGCATAGAGTGTCGTATTGCTGTTGGCAATAAACTCTCCGGCCGCCTGATAAGAAGTACCTGAACCATCCGCTTCGGTATTCCATCCATCAAAGGTATAGCCTTCTCTCTTCGGTATTTCGGCGGACAGCACCAGCGTCACGTCGTGCTGTTTTGTCTGCGCGGCAGGAAGAGACGTAACCACCTCTTCTGTATTTGCCTCGTACTCGATTTGATAGGTGTTTGGTTCCCATTTCGCATACAGGAGAAAGGCGCTTGTGACCACACTGTCAAACGAATATGGTTTTGTAGCAGCCTCATCGGTGAACCAGCCGGCAAACCGGTAACCGCTTTTCTTTGGTGCAGTTGGCTCCGCAAGTACCTGTCCTTCCTCGACTGGACTGATTGTATAAATATTGCCTTCGTTTACAAATACAATGGAGTAAACCGGTTTTTCGGTGATTGTAATGGAGATGAACGGATTCTCTTTCACCTGTTCCATAGTATACGTATAGGCATTTCCATTCTTTACACCTGTGAGCAGCGAACCGTTGGCATATACCGTCGGCACCGCTGTTTGATATCCGTCTGCAAGCGTTACCGTAAACTCGAAGGACTCACCGTATCGTACCGTCTGTGTGTGCGGGTCCACGGTATATCCTGTCCCGTCGTTTAAGGTAACCAGATAGGAAATCCGCGTGACATCGTTAACCGCAATTAACGTATCACTCGTCACATTTTTCAGCACATAGGTATAGGTGCTGTCCTCCACTTTGGTAAAGCCAAGCGAAACGCCGTTCGCCGATACAATCATCCGTTCCGCTGTATAGCCTTCGGCAATCGTAATTGTAAATTCCACTTCGCCGCCGTATCCTACCTCTTTCTGAGCCCCTGCCTCCGATACGGTATATCCGTCACCGGAAGAAGGAAGCGTCACCGTAAAGCTTTCGCCCTCCCATACAGCATATAAATCCAGTGACTGATCTTCGGTATACTGGTACTCTTTTCCCGCTTCATATTTTACCGGGCCGTCTGTGCTTTCTGCCCAGCCTAAAAACCGGTACCCGGTTCTCAGCGGGATCGTTCTGCTCAGGGTAAGCGCAGTTCCTTCTACTTTGTTTTGCGGAGCCGGCATTCCATAAACTGCATCCGTCGTATTTTCATGATAGGTTACCACGAATTCTCCTAATTTTTCCCACATAGCATAAAGTGTGGTATTGGAAGAAATTTGGATTTCATCTCCTGCCTGATAAACAGTGCCGCTGCTGTCTGACCTGGTATTCCAGCCAACAAAGGTATAACCGTCATTTTGCGGAATGACGCCGCTGATTTCCATGCTAACGCTGTCTTCTCCGGTTGCCAGCTGAGCACTCTGGCTTTGCGGCGCGCCGCTGCCTCCGTTTGCGTCATAGGTGAGGGTATAGCGGTCGTTTTCCGCAATCACCGCGTAGAGGTAGACAATGGCTCCATCAGTACCGGTGAGCCCTGTCGTAATGGCCTGCCCGTCAGTGTAGTAAACGCTGTTGCTGCCCGACACAACGGACCATCCTGCAAGGTGATAGCCCGGAGGAGCAGTAATTCCCAGCTCGCTGGCAGTGAGCAGACGGAACTGCTCGCCATAACGCGCATTCTGTACCCGATCCAGCTGCTGGCTGCCGTTGATGTATACGATGGTATACTCCACAGGAACCCAGTATGCGTACAGAGTAAGGCTCTCATCTTCCCGATCCCATTCGCTCTCGGCATATTTGCCGCTCACATTCATTTGTGCATCAAATAAGATGTCGCCCTGTCCGTCCTCTTCGGTAAAATAGCC